>CALFSR010000190.1 GCA_937916565.1 uncultured Bacillota bacterium
GAAGCGGCGGGAGACGCCCTGGAGATAGTCCCGCATGAACCCGCCGAAGTCGATGTCCAGCAACGTGCCGTCCAGGTCACACAGCAGCGCTCGAATCATAAGTACCTCCGTAGCCAGAGGCTCAGCCCGGCAGGCGGCGATCCGCCGGCGGGGCGGCGTGCAGTACGACGACGGGGTCGCCGGGGCGCACGGTGCCGCCCTTGAGCACTCGGGCCAACATGCCGCGGCGGCCGGCGATTTCCCGGATGAGTCCCGGCCGGATCTCCTCCAGCCTTTGGCATGGATGACAGTACTTGGTGATCTCCAGCTCGACCTCGCGGCCGAGGCGCAGCCGCGACCCCGCGCCCAGCGCGTGCAGGTCGAGGCCCCGCACGGTGAAGTTTTCCCGCACATCGCCGGGGGCGAGGCCGAGCCGCTCCAGAGACTCCGCCTCTACCAGCAGCACTTGCCGTGAGCTGCCGGGCCGGGCGTGGTGATCGCCCACGACGCCCCAGTCGGCTTGCACGTCCGCCGCCGGGAGCGGCTGCACGGGCGCCCGCCGGGCGGGGGCGATCTGGATCGATATGATCGTACCCTGTGTCTCGCTCATGCCCCGGATGTTCGCCGCGGCGGCTCCAAAGACCTCCGGCGGCGGAGCAGCGGGGCCGCAAACCGCTCAGGGAGCCGCTTGCTCGCGCGCCAAGGCGCCGTCGCACCAGCGCCCCGATGCGAACCGGACCGCCAGGCTGGCGGCCCGCGTGCCCAAAAACGCGACGAGGCTCCACCAGATGACGGCCAAGTCCGGCCCGATCCAGTTCCAGCCGCAGAGCAGCACCGCGGCAAAGACGGCGGTGCTCACGAACATGGCGTTCCGCAGGTAGCGGGTGTCGGTCGCGCCGATCATGATGCCGTCGAACACAAACGCCGCCGCGGCCACCGGTAGGCTGACGGCCATGACCCAGGATAAGCCGCGCACGGCGGCTTGCACGGCCGGGTCATGGGTAAACACGGTCACGATCCAAGGCGAGGATGCCAGGTAGAAAAGACTTGCCGCGAGCGCCATGCCGGTGCCCCAGATAAGCGCCGCCGCGGCGCTGGCTTTGGCCCGGGCGCGGTTTCCGTGGCCGAGCCACATGCCCACCGTCGTCTCGGTGGCGAAGGCGAAGCCGTCCACCCCATAGCTGCCCATGCCGTAGAGCTGCATCAGGATGGCGTGGGCCGCCAGCGCATGCGCATCGTGCAGGCGGGCGGCGAAGGCGGTCACCGCGCCGAGGCTGGCCACCAGCGCCAAGGTGCGCAGGAAAAGGTCCCGCTGGACGTGGAGAAACCGCCGCCACGGCAGCCGCCGCCACTCCAAAAGCCACTTCCAGCGCCACCGTCCCCGCACCCGGGGCCAGACGGCGAGCACTCCTGCGGCGCACCCCAGGCTGTGGGCGATGAGGCTGGCCCACGCCGCGCCGCGCACCCCGTAGGCCGGCAGTCCCCACGTGCCCGGCACCAGCAGCAAGTCGCCCGCGATGTTGACCGCATTGATCAGGACGACGATCATCATCGGCGTGACCGCGTCGCCCCGGCCCCGCAAGTAGCCTGTCAGCCCGAGGCTGAGGAGGAACGCCGGCGCTTCAAAGATGCGGATGGCAAAGTACTGCCTGGCCAGGCGGTCGACTTGCGGCTCGGCCCCGATGAGCGCGAATCCGATCCAGCCGATGGGGCCTTGCAGGACGAGGAGCAGCAGCGCGAGGCCCGCGCCGATGGCGATGGCCTGAAACAGCGTCCGGGCCGCTTCGTCTTCGTCCCCGCGGCCGCTCGCCTGGGCCACCAGTGCCGTCGTCCCCATGCGCAAAAAGCCAAACACCCAGAAAAGGGAGTTGAAGATGGTGCCGGCCGCCGCCGCGGCACCCAGGGGTTCCACCTCGGGCAGGCGGCCGAGGACAATGGTGTCCACCAGGCCCAGCAGGGGCACCGCCAGCGTGGAGACGACGGTCGGGACTGCGAGCCGCAAGAGTTCCCGGTGAACGTCCCACGAAAGCCATAGGCGCTCGCGGGTGGGCCCGGTGCGCATCAGCAGTCGTAGTCCACCGCGATAAGCTCGTCGCACACTTCGTCCGCGTACGCCTTGACTGGCACGTGCTCGGGGTGGGGGACGTAGCGTTCGAGCGCTTCGCGGTCCGTGAGCTGCACGACGAGCCCGATGGTGAAGCCCTTGTGGCGGTTCGTGAACGTTTCCCCGGCCGACAGGCTGACGATTCCTTCGATCTTCCCCTCCAGGCCCCGGAGCATGCTAAGCAGCTTTTGCTTCTGTTCCTCGGTGGCGCTGGGCTTGAGCTTGAATAGAACGATGTGCGTGACCATCGCGTTCCCTCCGGTTTTCGGTGCGGCGCAACCTATCGTTTTGCGCGGCGGCGCGCCTTGCGACACGCCGCCACGGCGTTAATTCGCCACGCTCCATGCGGTTCCTTACCGCTTGCTGGGCAGGAGGTCGTCGCCCACCGCCGAACCCCTGCCACAATCGCGCACTGAATGCACTGGATTTGCACCGGGCGGCCGCGTTCCATGGCCATGCAGGGCGGGACGAGGCCGGGTCGGCGATGGGGGGTGGCACAACGGCATGTTGACCATCGACCCGGTGACAGCCCGGCGGTTCGTCTTGGGCAAGCAAGGGCTCTGGCCCGGGCGCCGTTTCCAAGGCGCGGCCGGCACCGAGCAGGCCATGCGGGCCATGGAGTACCTGCAGCTCGACCCGCTGCAGGTGGTGGCCCGCAGCCACGACATTGCGCTCCATAGCCGCGTCGTTGACTACACGCCGGGGCTGTGGGAGACGCCCACGTACCAGCAGCGGAAGTTTTTCGACTGGGGCGGCTGGCTCGCGGTGCGGCCCATGGACGAGCTGCCGTACTGGCGCGTCGTCATGCGCCGGGAGCGGGACGGCGGCCCCGACGTGGAGGCCCGCGTCGCCCGCGTCTACGAGGAGCACCGGGCGGCCGTGGAGGAAATGCGGCAAGTCCTCCGGGAGCGGGGGACCGTGAGCAACCGGGATTTCGACATGGCTAGCCGCACCCGCACCAGCAGCTACCGGGGCCGCAAGGACAGCGCCCTGGCGTTGTACTACCTGTGGCGGGTGGGCGAAGCGATGACGCACCACCGCGAAAACTTCGAGCGGGTCTATGCCCTCACCGAGAACGTGGCGCCGCCCGAACTCATCTGCGAGCGCGGCGACGCGGAGACGGACCGGTTTCTAATCAAGAAGGAAATCGCCTTCCTGGGCCTTGGACGCATCGTGCGCACCAGCGACGGTTTCCAGCGGGGCATGCCTTATAGCAAGGCCCGCCGGCTCGTGGCGGACCTCTTGGAAACCGGCGACATCGTCGAGGTCAAGGTAGACGGCTGGCGGCAGGTTCACTACGCCCTGGCCGCCGACGTGCCGCTGCTCGAGGAGCTGGCCGCGGGGCGTGTTCCTGACCCGTGGAAACCCCTCGAGACGACGACCGAGCAGGAGGCCACCTTCCTTGCGCCGCTGGACCCGGTCAGCGCCCGGGGACGGGCCAAGGCGCTGTTCGGTTTCGACTACGTATGGGAAGTGTACAAGCCCGAGCACCAGCGCCAGTTTGGGTACTACGCCTTGCCGGTCCTGTGGGGCGATGGGCTCGTGGCCCGCTTTGACAGCCGCCTGGACCGGGCCGCCGGCCGGCTTGTCCTGCTGGGGCTGTGGCTCGAGGACGAGGCGCTGGCCGGCAGCGAGCCTTTCGTCGAAGCGCTGGCGGCCGGATTCGAGCGGTTTCTCCGGTTTCTCGGCGCGGGCGCGCTCGACGCCGCGGCGGTCGAGGAACCTAGATTGCGGGCGCGCCTTTCGGCGGTAAGCGAGGGTTAGGACGCGCCCGGGCGACCGATTGGGCAAAAGGAGCGGAGAGAAGCATGGGACGCGGTTATGCAGCAAAACCGATCGTGCACCGGCGCCGGAGCAACCCGCTCTGGAAGGTGCTGGCCGCCCTTTTGGTCGTGGCGGTCATCGCCTGCGCCGGCGTTTCCGTGTACGTCGGATGGAGCTTGTCCCACGCGGCCAAGCGGCCGGTGGACCAAAATCCCGCACAGGTCGGGTTGGCCTATGAACCGGTGGAGTTCGCCGCTACGGACGGGGTGCGGTTGAGCGCGTGGTTCATCCCGTCGGGCGACAGTTCCAGCACGATCATCGTGGCCCACGGCTACCGCAGCAACCGCCTGTCGCCGTCGCTGCCGGCGCTGGAGCTTGCCCGGTCGCTGGTGGAGGGCGGCTTCAACGTCCTCATGTTTGACTTCCGCAACTCGGGCGAGTCCGACGGCGACGTGACGACCTTGGGCTACCACGAGGTTAAGGACGTCTACGGCGCCGTGGAGTGGCTCGCGGCGCAAAGGCCGGAGCGGGCGGAGCATATCGGCCTCATCGGCTTTTCCATGGGCGCTGCCACGTCCATTCTCGCCTCCGCCAACGAGCCCCGGATCGAGGCGGTTATCGCGGACAGTCCCTTCAGCGACCTGCGCTCGTACCTTTCGGTCAACATGCCGGTGTGGACGGGGCTGCCCAACTTCCCGTTCACGTGGCTCATTATCACGCTTTTGCCGCCTCTTATCGGCGTGGATACGGACGCGGTGAGCCCCATCGCGGTCGTCGGGAGCTTGCCGCAGCCGCTCCTGCTCATCCACACCGACGGCGACGGCGCGATCCCGAGCGACGAGAGCCGCAGGCTGTTCGCCGCAGCCCGGCCCGGCCGCGCCGAGCTGTGGATCGTGCCGGGCAGCACCCAGCACGTAGGGGCGCGGCGGGTCGACCCGGCTGCTTATGATGCCCGGGTGATCGGGTTTTTCCGGGAGGCGTTCGGCGAGAACTGATCTAGCGGCTGCCGCTTTGCCGAGAGTCGCCCTTCGGGTGCCCCTCCGCCGAGGCTCACGCCGGGGCCGCCGGGCCCGGTGCGGCGATCCCGCAAGCCATGACCGCGGTCACTTGGCGCCCCGTGCCCGGCGCCGTTATGATGGTCCCGTCGCCGGCGACCGGCCTGTCCGGTCGGCCCGGCGGCGGGATCTGTCGTTTCCGGCCGGCCCGGCCGGGAAGCGGCGGGGGAGGGATGCGATGTGTCTGTCTTTTCGTCCGCCACGGCGCCGATGGGTGCGGCGGGCAGCAGGGCCCCGGCGCCGCTGGTGGCGGTCGACGGTCTCCGCAAGCGCTTCGGCGCCACGGTCGCCTTGGACGGCGTCTCCTTTGCCGTCGGCCCGGGTGAGATCTTTGGCCTGCTGGGTCCCAACGGTGCCGGCAAGTCGACCACGCTGGCCATCATGGCCGGACTCGTGCGGCCTGACGCGGGTGACGTGCATGTCGGCGGCCACTCCATCAGCCGGGAACGGCAGCAGGCCCAGAGGCTCCTGGGCGTCGTGCCTCAAGGGCTCGCGATCTACGAGGAGTACACCGCGTGGCAAAACCTCAATTACTTCGCCGCCTTGCGGGGCATTGACAAACCGAGGCGCCGCCGGCAGATCGGCGAGATCCTGGCCATCACGGGCTTGACGGAAGTCGCCCACCGCAAGGTGGCCGGCTTCTCCGGCGGCATGAAGCGGCGGCTCAACATCGGCATTGGCCTCCTGGGCGACCCCAAGGTGCTGCTCCTGGATGAGCCGACCGTCGGCATTGACCCGCAGTCCCGCCGCCACATCTTGGACTCGGTGCGCCGCCTGGCGCAAGGCGGCATGGCCGTCGTGTACACGACCCACTACATGGAAGAGGTCGAGTACTTGTGCTCCCGGGTCGCCATCATCGATCGCGGGCGCATCATCGCCCACGGCCCCATCGACGAGGTGCGGGCGCTGGCCGGCGATGCGGTGGTGCTGCGCCTGCCGTCGCCGCAAGGTTTCATGGATGACCCGGGCCGCTTGGCCGCCCTCCGGCGGGCGCTGCCTTTGCCCGTCGAGGCGACCGCCGGTGAACTAAGGGTCGTGCTGCCGGAAGGCTCGCGGCAGGCGCCGGAAGTCATCGGGACGCTCCAGCGCCACGGGGTCGCCCTGGATGGCATGCGGCTCGAATCGCCCAACCTGGAAACCGTATTTCTCGCCCTGACGGGCAAGGCGCTGCGGGACGGCACGGAAACCGGAAAGGGGGACGTGGAATGAGCGCCGCGCGCCAGGTCGGCGCCATCGCCGTGCACCACCTCCACCGGGTCTTGCGGGGCGGCGCTCCGGTGTGGCTGGTTGTGATTCCCCTTGCCCTCATCTACGTGCTCGGTGTCACCATGCACGGGTTTTTCGCCGCGGAGTACGCGCCGCCCGAACCGTACCGCGTGCTCGTCGCCCCGGCCCAAGGAGCGCAGGACGCGGGCGAGCGGGCCGCGGCCGTTGCCCAACGGGCCGTGACCATCGTCGAGCACGTGTCCCATGCCCGGGAGTACTTCTCCGCCAGCTTGGCCGCTGCCGAACAAGCGCGCCGGGCCGTGCTCGATCGCACGGCGGACGTGGCCGTCATTGTGTCGGACGAGGAGCCGCAGCTCACCATCGTCGCCCCGCCCGAGAGCATCGCCGCCGCGTCGCTGGCCCACCACCTGCGGCGCTTTCTCGCCGCGTCCGGCTCGGAACAGTCCGGCTTGGAACAGTCCGGCTTGGAACAGTCCGGCTCGGAACAGGGATTCCCCCCGTCCGGCGCGGCTGGCCGCGAGATCCAGGCAGCGGCGGGAACGGCCGCACCGGCGGGAACGGCCGCACCGGCAGAGTCCATGGCGGCAGGGGCTGGGACGAACACCCCCTGGTCCGGCGCCGGCGCTTTTGAGTACTTCTCGATTGCCATCACCGTCATGTTCATGACGTTTGCCGCCCATTCGGCCATGACGTACTCGGCCCAAGACCGGAAAACCGGCGCGTATTTGCGCATCCGCTCCATGGGGGTCTCCCGCGGCACCTACCTGGCCGGCGGCGTAGTGAGTGCCGCGGCCATCGGCACGGCGTTCGCTCTCACCATGGCCGTCGTCACGGGGGCGCTTTTCCGGGTCGACTGGGGCGACCCCGTGGCCTGGTTTCTCATGACGGTAACCGGTGCGGCCAGCATCGCGGCGCTGTCTTTTTGCATCATGGCCGTCCTGCCCGCCAATCCAAAGACCGTCGAGAGCGCCGGCGGCACCATTTATACGCTCCTTGCGTTTCTGGGCGGCTCCACCGTGCCGCTCAATATCATGCCCGACTGGTTCGCCCGCCTGTTTGCTTGGCTGCCCAACCGCCGGATGCTGGACGCCTTTCTGGCCATCGCCCAAGGAGCCAGTGTCCAGGCGGTAAGCGGCGACCTGGCAGCGCTGGCGGGCATCGCCGCGGCGCTGCTCGCCGCCGGATGGGCCGTGCTGGCGGTTGCCCGGAAGGAGGGGGTCTAAATGGCGTCCCTTAAGCGCATCGCGTGGATGAGCACTCAGGCGGCGTTGCGCACCTACGTGGCGGCGGAGAGCCTGGTCTGGATCATCGGCATGCCCATCGTGCTCAGCCTGGTGCTTTCGCTATGGATGGGCGGGGCGAGCGGCTCACCGTGGGCCGACGCCGGCTTGTCGGACGCCGGCATCGCCTACGAAACGCCGCGGGGCGACGCGGCCGCGCTCGAGTACCCGGCGATGAGCAGGGTGTTTGGCGTTTACCTGATCTTTGTTTTCTCCGCCCTCATTACCCGCAGTGGAGCCATCCACGAGGAAGCACGGCGGGGTACGCTGCAGCGGGCTCTGGCCATGGGCGTTCCGCACTGGGAGATCGTGGCGGCCCATGGGACGGGGTTGGTATTGGTGGGGCTGGTGCAGGCCGTCGCCTTCTTTGGCGTCACCGGCCTGTTGGGCACGCCGTGGCTCGCCTCCGGCTGGTCGGCCGTGGCGTTGCCCGTCGCGGGGGCGATTCTCGCCGCCGCCGGCGTCGCCGTCGGCATCGCCGGGTTTGTCCGCAGCGGTCCGCTGCTACAGATGATCGGCGGCGGCGGGCCCAGCATGCTGGCCATGATGGGAGGGGCGTTTTTTCCCTTGGACGTAGCGCCGGCGGGCGTGCAGCGCCTGGCATTCTTAAACCCGGTTCATTGGGCGGTGGAAGCCCTGAGCGGCGGCTTTGTGTACAAAGGCCTGGAGAGCCAGGCCGCCCCGTTGGCGGTGCTGCTCCTGTTTGCCGTCGCCGGCGCGGTGATCGGCGTGCAAGGTCTCAGGCGGGATGAGGCGTAGTTTTCGGCATGAGGTCCAACCGCTTTGCCGCGCTCTGGCCTTTGCACGGCCTCCGCTACGGGTTGATCCTCGCAGGCATCGGGGGGTGGCTGTGGCATGGGCGCTCGGCGCCGGGCGTTCTCGCCGTCGCCCTGCTCCTGTGTGCCGTGTTCCTCGCGGAACTGGCGCTCCACGGCCCGCGGCGGAGCCGGATGGAGGCGGCCTGGGCCGCCGTGCAGCTGGCCGCGGCCTTGGGCGCTTTCTGGCTCGCCCCCGGCACCGGGATGGCCTTTGTGACGGCGGCGGTCGTCGCAGGCATAAGCGCGTGCTTGCCCCGCGGTCAGGGCATGGCCGCGCTGGCGCTTGCGGGCGGCGTGAGCGCCGCAGCCCTTGCCGCGGGCGGCGGGGACGGCTTGCCGGCGGTGCTTACCGTCATCGCTCTGGATGCGCTTGCCTTCGCGGCCGGGAGGTTTTCCGCGCTGCGCCTCGAGGAGCGCGAAGCAAGGGCCCGGGTCATCGCGGATCTCGAGGCCGCCGAAGCGCGCGTGGCCCGGCTGGCCGCCGCGACCCGGGACCTAGCGGCCGCCGAAGCGCACCGCCGTCTTTCGGAAGAGCTGCACGACACTCTCGGGCATGCGCTCGTCGGCACACTCCTGCAGGTCCAGCTGGCACAAAAGCTCGTTGGATCAGATCCGCAGGCGGCGGTGGAGCGCCTGCGGACGGTCGAAGAGAGCGTGCGCGGCACTTTGGAGCAGGTGCGAGGCGCCCTGCGCCGGGGCCCCCGGGGATTTGACTCGCTGCCGTTGCACCTGGCTCTGGAGAGCCTGGCCGCCGAGCTGCGGGCGGCCGGCGGTCCGGAGGTAACGGTGTCGTTCCACCCGGACGGCGAGACGGTTTCCGACGTATCCGCCCCGGTGCGGGAGGCGCTGGTGCGCACGGTGCAAGAGGCTTTCACCAACTCCGTCCGGCACGGGCTGGCGCGGCACATCGCCGTCGAGGTGGAGGTCGCGGGGCCGCGGCTTTATCTTTCCGTCCGGGACGACGGCGTCGGTGCCGAGTCCATCGCTCCGGGTATGGGGCTGTCCGGCATGGTGAGCCGCGTGCAGGCGGTCGGCGGGTCGCTACGGTTTTATAGCCGGCCGGGGCAAGGTTTCCACATCCAGGTGGGGGTGAGGCGGCGGTGATCCGGATTTTGGTCGCGGAAGACCAGGCGCTGGTCCGGGACGGGCTGCGGGCCCTGCTGGCCTTGCACCCGGACTTTGACGTCGTGGCCGTGGCCAACGGCCAAGAGGCCGTCGCAGCGGCGCGAAGCCAGCGGTTTCACATCGCGGTGGTGGACGTGCGCATGCCCGTGATGGACGGCATCGAGTGCACGCGAGTCCTGAAGCGGGAACACGGGATCCCGGTCCTCATCCTGACCACGTTCGACGACTACGGCCTCGTCCAGCAATGCCTCGAAGCGGGGGCAGGCGCTTACCTGCTTAAGGACATTCACCCGGACGACCTGGCCAACGCGATCCGGCTTCTCGTGGCCGGAGAGCGGCTCATCCCGGGCGACCTGGCCCGGGAGCTAGCCCGGGAGCTAGCCCGCGGGCCGTCCGGGTGTCGATCGGGCCATGCGAGCCCACACGGGACGCCGCCCACCGAGCCCCTCACCGAGCGGCAGCGGGAGGTGCTTGAGCTCATCGCGGCCGGCCTGTCCAACAAGGAGATCGCCCAGCGGCTCCACTTGTCCGAGGGGACGGTCAAAAACACGGTCAGCGAGATCTACGCCCGCCTCAACGTGCGCGACCGGGTGCAGGCCGTCCTCAAGTCCCTCGGCGAGCGGCAGACGGGGCAGGAACAGGTGCCGGTAACAGATAATTCCAGAGGACGCAGCAAGTGACGATTACACCCCGAGGGGGCGTTCCATGATGCGAAGCGACGGACCCCGATTGGCCGGCCGGACGGTGGGTCGCCGGGGGGCGGCAGCGGCTGCCGCCCTAATCTTTTTGATGTGGGTGGCCCACGGTGCCCTGGCCCAGGCGGGAGGGCCCCAGCCGGTCCGGGTGACCGCGGCCGACGTAGAGCGGGCCATCGAGCGGTTTGAGCCGATGCTCCTGGACGTCATGGCCAAGACGGGCGTGCCCGGCGTTGCCGTCGGCGTCGTGTTTCAAGACCGGCTGTTTTGGTCCGCGGGCTACGGCGTCCGGGAAGTCGGCAAGCCTGAGCCCATCGACGAGCATACGGTCTTCCAGCTTGCGTCCGTTTCGAAACCGATCGCGTCCACCCTTGTCGCCCGGCTCGTGGGTGAGGGACATGTCGCGTGGGACGACCCGGTGGTCAAGTACAAGCCGGATTTTGCCCTGGCGGATCCGTGGGTGACCGAGCACGTCACCATTGCGGACCTCTTTGCCCACCGCAGCGGTTTGCCCGATCACGCCGGAGACGATCTAGAAGAGATTGGGTATGACCGGGCCGGCATCCTCGCGCGGCTGCGCCTGCATGAGCTCGGCGCCTTTCGCAGCGATTACGCCTATACCAACTACGGCCTGACCGCGGCCGCGGAAGCCGCGACGGACGCCATCGGCATGTCGTGGGAAGACGCCTCCCGGGACCTCCTCTACATCCCGGCCGGCATGACGTCTACCACGTCCCGCTTCGCCGAGTACATGGCCTCGCCCAACCGCGCCGTGCCGCACGTGCGCCGGCCCGACGGCACGTGGGCGCCCGACTTTCAGCAAAAGCCCGACCCGGAATCGCCCGCGGGCGGCGTCGCGTCCAACGTCGTCGACATGGCCCGCTGGATGCGGCTGCACCTGAGCGCTGGGGTGCTGGACGGGGTGCGTCTCATCGACGAGGCCGCCTTGGCGGTGACCCACACG
>CALFSR010000191.1 GCA_937916565.1 uncultured Bacillota bacterium
CGCGACGACAAGCAAAAGCGCAAGCCTGGTTTTCATACCCTCCGTGCCTCCCCTGCTCATTTTTGCTTCCGTGACTTGCGGGGGCCGCGGCCCCCCGAAAGGCCGGTGCCTAGAGGGCCCGTCCACCGGACCCGCCGTCTCCCGTGCCCCTCGGGGACGCCGTGGCTCCCAAGGCTCCATTTCCGCTGAGGCCGCAGCCTCCGCCCAACGTGTCGGTGCAGCCCGTCCTCGGCCTGCCGGGCCTCACCCCCTTACATGCCGGTTTCGCAGCAGCCGCTAGCGGCGCACTCCCCGCTGCAGCAGCACCGCCAGCATGATGATGAGCCCCTGGATGGCGCCGTTGAGGTACTGGCTGACGACGTCGGTCAGGTTGAGGATGTTGCCGATGAGGCTCAGCATGACGGCGCCGGCCACGGTGCCCCAGATGCGGCCGTAGCCCCCTTTGAGGGCCGTTCCGCCGATGATGACGGCCGCGATGGCTTCAAGCTCCCACAAGATGCCCGTCTGGCCCGAGGCGGAGCCGAGCCGCGGGACGTAGATGATGGTCGCAATCGAAACGCACAGTCCCTGGAGCACGTACGTCCAGGTGCGGATGCGATCCACGTTGATGGCCGAGTAGCGGGCCACGTTTTCGTTGGAGCCCGTGGCCAGGCAATAGCGGCCGAAGCGGGTCTTGTTGAGCAGCAGCCCGCCCAGCAGGGCCACGATGATAAAGATCAGGACGGGATACGGGATAAACCACAGGGAGTCGTAGTAGACGGGGCGGTACGTGCCGCGAAGGCCGAAGTTCAACGACAGGGTGCCGCCGTCGGCCAGGTAGGTGACCAGGGACCGGTAGATGCCCATGGTGCCCAAGGTCACGATAAACGGCTCGATCTTGCCCTTGGTAGTCACCAGCCCGTTCAAGAGCCCCGCCAGCAGCCCCACCGCCACCGACAGGCCCATGCCCAAAAGGATCACGTTCCAGCCGGTGCCCATGGTGCTCACGGCCTTGTTCATCGCGATGATCATGACCCCGGAGATAAACGCGGCCATGGAGCCCACCGACAAGTCGATGCCGCCCGCAATGATGACAAAGGTGGCCCCCACGGCGATGATGCCCGTAAAGGCGCTGCGGGCCAGGACGTTGGTGACGTTGGCCGCCGACAGGAAATTGGGATTGACCCAAGCGCCCAGCGCGATCAGGAGCAGGAGCGCCCATAAAGGTCCCCACTTTTTCCAGTCGAAGCGCGTCGCGACCGCCCTGGCCGGCGGCACCGTCTCAAGCTCCCGCTGCATGGCGCCCCGCTCCTTTCACGCCCGTGGCGTACTGCATGATCTCTTCCTCGTTGATGTCCGCCCCCGAGAGCACCCCCGTGATTTCACCGGAGCGCATCACCACCACCCGGTGGGCGAGGCCGATGATCTCCTGCAGCTCGGAGGAGATGAGGATAACCGCCCGGCCCTGCCCGGCCAGCTGGTGGATGAAGTGGTAGATCTCCCGCTTGGTGCCCACGTCGATGCCGCGGGTCGGCTCGTCCAGGATGATGATCTCGGGCTCCACCTGCATGATCTTGGCCAGGGCCAGCTTTTGCTGGTTTCCCCCGCTCAAGGTGTTGACCGTAGTCTCCAGGTGGGGCGCCCGGATGCCGAACTCGTCCACCGCCTGCTGCAGGGCGGCGGTTTCCATCCGCACGTCGACGAACGGCCGGCAATAGCGCTCCAGGGACAACAGGGTGAGGTTGGGCCGGAGCGGCTTGTCCAGAAGCAGCCCCTTGCCCTTGCGGTCTTCGGTGAGATACACGATGCCGGCTTGCCGGGCGTCGCGAAGGCTGCGGAGCCCGAGGGGCCGACCGTTGCGGTAGATGCGGCCGGCGGTGCGGGGCCTCAGGCCCAGGATGCCCTCCATAAGCTCCGTGCGGCCGGCTCCCACCAGCCCCGCGAAGCCCAGGATTTCCCCGCGGCGCAGCTCAAAGGACGCGCCCCGCACCCAGCCGGGCACGTCCACGCCCTCCACCGCCAGCACCACGTCCGCTTCGCCGATGGGCTGCTTGGGCGGGTACATGTCCTCCAGGTCCCGGCCCACCATGAGGGACGCCATCTGCTCCTGCGTCAGCTCGGAGGCGGGCCGGGTGACCACCCGCCGCCCGTCCCGCAGCACCGTCACCCGGTCCGCAATCTCTTTGACCTCGTCCAGCTTGTGGGAGATGTAGACGATGGCGACGCCGGCGGCCTGCAGGCGGCGGATGAGGCGAAGCAGGACGTCGGTTTCGTGCCGGGTAAGCACCGCCGTGGGCTCGTCCATGATGAGCACCCGGGCGTCCCGGGAGACGGCCTTGGCGATCTCCACCATCTGCTTTTCGGAAACCGTCAAGTACCGCACCCGCTCCCGGGGATCGACGCGGCACTCAAGCTCCCCCAAGACCCGCCGGGCCGCCTCCACCATCTCGCGCCGCTGCACAAAGGGTCCCCGCACGATCTCGCGGCCGAGGAAGATGTTTTCCTCCACCGTCAGATCTTCCGCCAGGTTAAACTCCTGGTGGATCATCACGATGCCCAGCCGCTCCGCCGCCCCGGGCCCGGCCAGCGCCACCGGCTGCCCTTGAAACCGGATGACGCCCTCCGCCGACTGCTCGTAGCCGGAGAGAATCTTCATGAGGGTGGACTTGCCGGCCCCGTTTTCGCCGATGACGGCGTGCACCTCGCCGCCGGCCAGGTCAAGGTCCACGTCATGCAGCACCCGTACGGGGCCAAAGTCCTTGCAGATCCCCTGCACCTGCAGGATGGGTTCCGTCACCGGCCATGCCGCCCCCCTGCCGCCTGTTCCAGGTCGAGGGCGGCCCGTGCCCGGGCCGCCTTACCGCTTAAACGCGTCCTCAAAGCTGCCGCCGGCAGCCGCCGGCGCATCCAGCGACTTGACAAAGGCGCACGCCTCCCGGGCGCCAAACTCCCGGTCCATGGTGTTATCCTCCCACTCCACGGACAAGGGGCCCGTGTAGCCGATGTTGTTGAGGGCCCGGATGATCGCCTTGAAGTTGATGCCGCCCCGGCCCGGCGAGCGGAAATCCCATCCGCGGCGGGGATCACCGAAGGGCAAGTGCGAGGCGAGAATCCCCGTGCGGCCGTTGAGGCGCACCTCCGCGTCCTTGACGTGGACATGGAAAATCCGGTCGGGGAACGCGTACAGGAACTCCACCGGGTCCACGCCCTGCCAAAAGAGGTGGCTCGGGTCAAAGTTGAAGCCGAACGCGGGATGGTTTCCGATGGCCTTGAGGGCCATCTCCGCCGAGTACAGGTCAAAGGCGATCTCGCACGGGTGCACCTCCAGGCCAAACTTCACGCCGCATTCCCGGTACACGTCCAGGATGGGCCCCCAGACCTCCGCAAACCGGTCAAACCCCCGCTTGACGTCCTCCGCGGACACCGGCGGGAAGGGGTACACCATATGCCAGATGGGCGAACCGGTAAAACCGGTCACCACCGACACGCCCAAGTTTTTGGCCGTGCGGGCCGTGCGCTTCATCTCCTCGATGGCCCACTGCCGCTTGGCCTCGGGGTCGCCGGCCAGCTCCGCGGGCGCCCACGCGTCGCTGCGGTGGTCCAGGGGATCCAGCACCATCTGTCCGGCCAGGTGGTTGCCGATGGCCCACACGCTGAGGCCGTGCTTCTCCAGCACCCCTTTGCGCTCCGCGCAGTAGGCGGGATCATCGGCGCCCCGGCTCGGGTTGACGTGGTCGCCCCAGCAGGCGAGCTCGAGGCCGTCAAATCCCCATTCCTTGGCCTTGGCGGCCAGCGTCGTCAGGGGCAGGTCGGCAAACTGTCCGGTAAACAACGTCACAGGCCTTGGCATCGGCGCGTCCCTCCTTGCTGCTAGTCCAGGCTGCTAATCCAAAAAGTTGCGCACCGGCGTCCACGCCCGCCGGGCGGCCGACTCCAGCACGCTCTCCAGCACCGACTGGGTCTGCAGGCCGTCCCGGAACGAAGGCGCCGCCGGCGTGTCGTTGGCGACGGCCTCGATGAAGTCTTTGACCTCGTGGATAAAGGTGTGCTCCCAGCCGATGATATGGCCCGGCGGCCACCACGCGGCCAGGTAGGGATGGGTCGCTTCGGTGACGATGATGGTGCGGAAGCCTTGCGCGTAGTCCGGGTCTTCGCGGTTAAAGTACTGCAGCTCGTTGAAGCGCTCCAGGTTAAACACGAGGCTGCCCTTGCTGCCGTTGATCTCGAAGCGGTTGTAGTTCTTGCGGCCGGCGGCAAACCGGGTCGCCTCAAAGGTGCCGAGCGCGCCGTTGGCAAAGTGGGCCAGAAATACGGACGCGTCCTCCACCGTCACCTCGACCTTGGCCCTGGACTCGCCGGCCGTGGAGCCCCACGCCCCCTGGTCCTCCGCGGGCAGCGGCCGTTCCTTGATAAAGGTCTTGGTCGCGCCCGCCACCTCGGTGATCTCTCCCACCAGAAACCGGGCCAAGTCCACGATGTGGGCGCCCAGGTCTCCCAAGGGCCCCGAGCCCGCCACCTCTTTGCGCAGCCGCCACACCAGCGGGAAGTCGGGGTCGATGATCCAGTCCTGCAGATAGACGGCGCGGAAATGATAGATCTCGCCCAGGGCGCCGTCCTCGATCATGCGCTTGGCCAGCTGCACCGCGGGCACCCGCCGGTAGTTGAAGGCCACCATGTTCTTGACGCCGGCCCGCTCCACGGCCTCGACCATTTCCTCGGCCTCGGCCAGCGTGTTGGCCAGCGGCTTTTCGCAGATGATGTGCTTGCCCGCCGCGGCCGCGGCCAGGGCCACCTCCTTATGGGTGTCGCCCGGCGAAGAGATGTCCACGATGTGCACGTCGTCCCGGCTCACGGCCCGCCGGAAGTCGGTTTCGGCCTCCTGCCACCCCCACGCCCGGGCGGCCTCGGCCACCGCGGCCCCGTTGCGCCCGCACAGCACCCGCATGACGGGCTTGGCCGGCAGGTCAAAGAACATGCCGACGTCCTTGTACGCGTGGCTGTGGGCCTTGCCCATAAACTTGTACCCGACCAGCGCCACTCCCAGCTCCACAGGCTCCACTCCTTTCGACAAGGTCTCCCGGCCCTGGGCGGGTCGTCCGCCCGGCGGCCGCGTCCTCCCGCCGCCGCTTGCCCCGCCACGTTATCGCCGGCATCCGCCCGCTGCCGCCTGCACGCTCCGGGCTTTGCCGCCAGCGTCCTCGCGCCGCCCGCGCCGTCGGGGCACGACCTGCCCGCTCACGCTGCGTCGGCGCGGTCACGCCACCACCTGCGTGGCAAACTCGGGCTGCACCGCGAGCACGATGCAGCCGGCCAGAGACGCCTGCTCCAGCTCGGACGGCATCACCGTCACCCGGTTGGGGCTCAGCGTGCGGCGCTGAAGCTCCTTTTCGAGGCGGGGCGCAAGGACGGGCCATGCCCGCCGCACCCGCCCGCCGACGATGACGTGGGGCAGGCTCAACCCGTTGACCAGGTTGGCGATGCCGATGCCGAGATAACGGCCGACTTCCTCCAGCACCCGGCAGGCCAGCGGGTCGCCCTCCAGCCCCCGGGACACCAGCGTTTCAAAGGAAACCGGCTGCACCGCCGGGCCGCCCACCAGCGCCTGGTACGCCTGGACGGCCGCCCGCTCG
Organism: uncultured Bacillota bacterium; assembly: GCA_937916565.1. Taxonomy (GTDB): domain Bacteria; phylum Bacillota; class Limnochordia; order Limnochordales; family ZCTH02-B6; genus ZCTH02-B6. The sequence goes on from CALFSR010000191.1 coordinate 5,610, forward strand.
GAGGCGTACGTCTCCCAGCAGCCCCGGTTTCCGCACGCGCACAAATGCCCGTTGTCGTTTAGGGTCGTGTGGCCGTATTCCCCGGCATGGCCCCCTGCGCCGCGGTACAGCGTGCCGTGAAACACAAGCCCGACGCCGAGACCTTCGGTGACGGACACGTAGCCAAAGTCCGGGCTGTCCTCGTCCCGCAGCCGCCCGTACCACATCTCCGCCAGCGCCGCCAGCTTGGCTTCGTTTTCCACCAGCACCCGCGGGCCCAGGTCCTCTAGGGCCTTGGCCAGGGGCACCTCCCGCCAGCCCAGGTTGGGAGCCATGAGGAGCGTGCCGGCTTCGCCGTCCACCAGCCCGGGTACGCTGAGGACGATGGCCTGCAGACCCCCCGCGGCGGCGGCCGCCCGCCTGACAAAGGCCCGCACCGCCGCGATCATGTCCGCCGGCGCGGCGGGCGTCGGCATGGACTCCCGTAACCACGCGGCGCCGTTGATGTCCGTCAACAGCAAGTGCGAAGTGGTGACGCCGATCTCCACGGCCACCACCTGAAACCGGCGGGGATTGAGCACGAGCTGGATGCCCGGCCGGCCGCCCGTGGACGGATCGGTGCCCGCTTCCTGCACGAGCCCTTCGTCCAGCAGATCCCGCACGATGGAGGTGACCGTGCTCTTGTTGAGGCCCGACAAGTCCGAAAGCCGCGCCCGGCTCACCGGCTGCCACCGGCGGGTCAAATCCAGGATCAAGCGCCGGTTGAGCGCCTTGACGTACTCCGGCGTCCCGGTTTGGTACGGGCGACGGCCGGGAGCGCGAGGCCGGACGGTGTTTGCGGCTTGGCGTCCGTCCGCTGCGATGGCGTCGTCTGCGTTCAGGGGGGCTGCGTCTTTGGGTTCGTTCAAGTCCGCTTCTCTCCGCACCAGTTTCTTTGTTCCGGCAACTAACGGTCCGGCTGCTCGGTGTCCCGGTCGGTGTCTAGATCCGTGTCTGGGTCGGTATCTAGGTCCGTGTCTGGGTCGGTGTCTAGTCCGTGTCCCGGCTCGTGCCCGGGTTCGTATCCTGGTTCGTTACCCGGTCAGTGCCGGGGCCTGGCCACGCTCCGTCTCCCGGTCCGGCCCGAGCCCAGCCGGAGGGCCCGCGGCCCGTGCCGACGGGGCCGCCGGAGGCGCCCCAAGCCTTGGCCGGCTCCCGCCCACTAGTCCCGCAAGGAAATCGCCGGGAGCCGCGGATCAACGGCGGCGCCGAGCAGAAACATCCCGGTTGATTAGTTTGTTGTAGCAACTAATTTACTCAAGTCGTTCGCCGCGCCGCAGACAACTCCTGCCGGTCGCGCACCAAAGGTTCAAAGTTTCGCGTTTGTCTATGAAAAGATATGTGCAGAACCAAAATGAGATGACCCGCCTGTCAACGCAATATACTTCCGATACCTAAGGCCCGGGGAAAACCTCCGGGCACCTCCGGGCGCCGCCGGGCGCCTTCGCCGGGCGCCTTCGGGCACCGCCGGGCGCCGCCGGGCGGTGCCGGGCGGTTCAAGCAGCCCGCCACCTCCCCGCAACCGTCATGAGGCTGTCAAAACCCATTGGACGGCGCCGGAGGTCACGGGGACCATCATGACCCGGGCGGCGGTGGAATAGGATACAGCGGCTAGGTACGGCCGCGCCGGCCCGGGCCGGTCCGTAGGATCAGGCGCCCAAGCAGGTGCGCGGTAGCCTCGATCCGGGTGCACGTGGCGTGTCGCCGCAGCGACGCGCTAAAGGGGGCTGCCAGGTGAGGATTGTAGCGGTTGACAAGCGGCTTCTTGCATTGCTGGCCGCAGCGGCTGGCCTGGGGCTTCTCACGGCGTTTGGTTGGCCGCTCCTCCGGGGCAATGAGAGCGGCGCCATAGATCCCGTGGCTTTTCAAAAGACGATGCGTGAGCTGTGGACGGATCACATGCAGTGGACGTTCTTGACGGTCAACGCGTTTTTTCACAACCCTGATGCCGTGCAGGCATACCTCGACCGGCTCTTGCAAAACCAGCGGGAAATCGGCGCTGCGTTCGTTCCGTTTTACGGCCAGGAGACCGGCCAGCGACTGGCTGAGCTTCTCACTATCCACATCCAACAAGCTGTCCCCGTCCTCGCGGCGGCGCAGGCCGGGGACCAGCCGGCGCTCAACCGGGCCCTCGCCGACTGGTACGCAAACGCCAACGATATCGCCAACTTCCTGTCTTCGCTCAACCCGGACGCCTGGCCCAGGTCCGAGATGCAAGAGATCTGGCGAGTGCACATCGACCAGACTACTACCTACTCGCTCGACGTCTTGAACCGTGACTACAATGCGGCGGTCAGGGATTACGACAGGGCCTTTGACCACATGATGGGGTTGGCGGACCTACTATCTGCAGGCATCATCGCGCAGTTTCCCAAGCGGTTCGCCGGGTAGCCGAAACGGGGGATAATCTCAGCCCGGGGCGGTCCGGAGCGGATCAGTTCTGAGTGAGTCCTTGGGCGGGGCGCTGTTGCGGCGGGTCGTAATCCCATTCGTCCGCGCCGGGCTCATCCATAGGCGGCCCGTACTGCTCGAAGTGGTGCCTTATCCGCTCCCACTCCGCCGAAGTCATCGCTCCTCGCCGGCGGTGGCGACGGTACCAGGCCAGGAATCGCTTGAGGTTGCGCTCGCTGGCCAAGGCGACGGCCACGGCGTTCCCGGGCTGCATGAGCACCCGCTGGTCTTCATGGCGCGGGTGGACGGCGGCGTTGCCTACTTTGCGCACCGCGTGGGCCAGCTCTTTCTCGCGCTCGGGCAGCTTCCCAAGCATCGACAACGCCTGAATCCCGCTGAACAAGTTCACTCCCTGAGTCGCGTGCATCGGCTCGGTCAGTTCCGAAACGGCCTTCTCCAGCATGAGCCGCTGGCGGACCAGCGCCATTTGCGGGTCCACCACGATCAGCATGCGCATACGAAGCAACTCGTCGGCGAAGCCGTAGCGAAGGCTGTAGTACGATCTGCGGAGGAACGCAAAGGTCACATAGGCCCCGGCGGAAACCAACAATCTGTAGGGCGTCAATCCGTAGCTTACGGCCTGAGAAGCCGCCGCGGCGTGCGCAGCGAGAGATGGATTTCCGCTTGAGACGGGGTTCACCGGGGATGCGAAGCCGGCGAAGGAAGATTGCACGCCGCCTACCCACCCGTCGTGAATGGCCGCTAAGACTGAGACGAGGGGCTGCAGCCGGTCGGCGATCTCTTCGGGCCAACTCTCGGACATGGCCACAACCGTGCCGACCACCGGCATCAAGGCGCTTATGACGACGAAGGTAACAAGAATCGCGAAGATCCAGCCGACGGCCCGAATTCCCCAGTACTGCAACCGGGCGCTGAGCCACGCCAAACCTCGTCCGCGCACCGCCGATACTGCTACTCCTGTCGAATGTTGTCAGTTCAGCAATCTTTGCCACCCATTTCGTAGTATCCCTCGCGTTTCCTTCTCGGCCAGTAGGGCTGACCTAACCCGGAACGGCCGCGGCCGCAGGCAGCGCCGAAGTCCTTGGGCGGCAGGTTTCGCTTCGATGTGTGCTGAATTATGCAACGACTTATTCAGCTTGACCAACTCATTGCCGCATGGGCGAAAGGAGACCGACCCTTGGCCAAGCTGCTCGTCGCCACCGTCGGAGGAACGCCCGATCCTATCCTCATCACCTGCCGAGCACTGAAGCCCGACAAAGTTATCTTCATTTCGTCCCAGACCTCGAGGCCGGTCGTGGACACCATCGTGAAAACCCTGAAGGCGGAGTGGCCCGCTTTCGGACCGGCGAATTACGAGGACCATCACGTGCTTCCGGACCCCCAGGATTTCGGATTGTGCGTCCGCACCATTCGCCGCTTGACCCCGACGGTGATGCAGTGGGCCCAGCGTGGGTCCGATTACGAGGTCTACGTTGACATTACGGGCGGAACGAAAAGCGCTTCGGCCGCTTTGGGCCTGGTGGCCCACCGCTGGCCTTGCCGCTTCGTATACGTAGGAGGGGAAAAGCGGGATAAAGACGGGCTCGGCAACGTGCTGCCGGGCGAGGGAAGACCCTTCTTTTTCGCCAATCCGTGGGATGAGCTGGGCTATCAAGTGCATGACGACGCCGTGCTCTTGTTCAACGGCCACAACTACGCTGCGGCCAACGAGTTGCTGATGCGCAGCTTGACCCACGGCAGGATCGGAAGCTCGACGAGGCGCGAAACGCTGACACTGGCCCGCTTGGCCGAGGCGTATTCCGCCTGGGACAGGTTTCAGCATAGCCGAGCAGCGAAGCTCCTTCGCGAGGTTCTGGAGCACGTGAATGACCTGCGTCAACTCTTCGGGCAGGCCGAGGGGGACGAACTCGAGCGCACGCTGCGGGAACATATGAAGCTCCTGCAGTCGCTGCAAGCCAACGAGGCGACGAGGGAGCTGTTCCTCGACTTGCTCAGCAATGCCCAGCGGCGCAGCTCGGAAGGTCGGTATGACGACGCCGTCGCGCGGCTGTACCGGGCCATCGAGGCGCTGGCGCAGTACCGATTGCAGAGCCGGTATGGCATCAAGACCAACAACGTCGAAAGGCACCACGTGCCGGATGAACTCGCGGCGGAATGGTGGACGGCGGACGATGCGGAGCCCCTCAAAATCGGCCTGCGGCAAGCGTACCAGCTACTGGCTGCCCTCGGCGATGATCTGGGTGTGCGGTTTCAGGCGATCTTTTTGGACGACCCCGACAATGACGGCGCTTTGGGGGCACGCAACGCGTCCATTCTGGCCCACGGCTTTCAGCCCGTGGCGGAGGCGGTATTTCAGCGGCTGTGGAACGCGACCCTCGAGTTGGCGGAAGTGGACGAGAAGTCATTGCTGAAGTTCCCGCAGCTCCGCTTGGCGTATTGACTTGCATGCATGCTCTAGTGTTGCTCCGTGGCGAGAAGAAAGTTTAGGTCCGCCCCGTTCAGTGCCGGAGTTCGGAGGGTGAAAGCCTTACGGGCCGCTCAAGGCAAGGCCGCCGCGGGGTTCCGCGGCGGCCTCGCCGTTGCCATTCTCGATGGTGTTGGCCCCTGGTCGCCGGAGAGCGGGAGGAGCACGCCGATCCGCACCGCCCCGCCCTGGGCGCCGGGGGGCGAGGCGCTTATCGCGAGGAAAGCGAGCAACAAAGCCGCAACGACTCGACTCCTGCGCATGTCCGTCACCTTCCTCCTTGGTTGCCGCCCGGCGCGCGTGGTAGACGCGGCGGCTCAACTTCCCGCCGCGGGAACCGCCGGCCATCCGTTCCCTCGTGCACGCCCGGGCGTAGCCCATCGTATTGTCGGGGCCGATTGTACAACGCCGGGCTTTGGGCCACATGGGTGCGAGCACCGCAATTGGCCCGGCTACTTTGCTTCAAGCGCCTACAAACAACGTCTCGCGTTCCGCCGCCCCGGCGCGG
>CALFSR010000192.1 GCA_937916565.1 uncultured Bacillota bacterium
CTCGGCCCGCACGATGGCGGCCGCAGCTGCCCCGACGTTGATCATGCAATGTTTGCCAAGTTCACTCATGCTTGGCACATGAACGCACGGAACGCCGCGGCGCCGGGCGAGGTCCAGCACCGGCCGCACGACCCGCTCCTCCGCGTCCTGCGCCACGAAGACGAGCTCAGCGACGCCTCTCTCCAAGGCCCGTATCGTTTGGCGCGTGCCCACAGCCCGGGCCTTGGCCGTCGCCAGCCGTTCAGGCATGACAGCATTCACCCTTTCCCGGGCTACGCACACTTTCGTATTCTAGCATCGGCCCCGGGGCATGTCAACGGTCAGTCCGTCAGGCCGGCCGCCGGCTCCGCATCATCGGCGAGCAGTTCGGACTCCTCGGCGTCGAGCCCAAGACCAAGCTCGTCGTTGAGCAGCTCCTCGTCCTCGTCGACAACAATGGGCTCGACCCCATCGGCCGCCTTGACCCGGACATGGCGGTAGCGGGCCATGCCGGTGCCGGCCGGGATGAGCTTGCCGATGATGACGTTCTCCTTAAGGCCGACGAGCGGATCCTCCTTGCCCTTGATGGCAGCTTCCGTAAGCACCCGGGTCGTCTCCTGGAACGACGCGGCGGACAAGAAGCTCTCCGTCGCCAGCGACGCCTTGGTAATGCCGAGCAGGACCGGCTTGGCCGTCGCCGGCTGGCCGCCCGCCGCTTCCGTCTTGCGGTTTTCCTCCTCAAACTCGAACTGATCCACAAGGCCGCCCGGCAACAGCTCCGTGTCGCCCGGATCCTCCACCTTCACCTTGCGCAGCATTTGCCGGACGATGACCTCGATGTGCTTATCGTTGATGTCGACGCCCTGGGAACGGTACACGTCCTGCACCTGCTGCACCAGGTACGTCTGGACGCCGCGCACGCCCTTGACCCGCAGGATATCGTGGGGGTTCACCGGGCCTTCGGTGATGCTGTCGCCGGCTTCCACCGCCTGGCCGTCCCGCACCTTAAGGCGCGCCCCGAAGGGGATGCCGTAGGTGTACTCCGTCCCGTCATCGGCGGTGACGACGACTTTGCGCATCTGCCGGGTCTCCACCACCCGCACGGTACCGGACACCTCGGTGATGATGGCTTGGCCTTTGGGCTTGCGGGCCTCAAACAGCTCCTCGACCCGGGGCAGACCTTGCGTAATGTCGTCGCCGGCGACACCGCCCGTGTGGAACGTGCGCATCGTCAGCTGCGTGCCGGGCTCGCCGATGGACTGCGCGGCGATAATGCCTACCGCCTCGCCCACCTCCACCAGCTGCCCCGTGGCCAAGTCGCGGCCGTAGCAGCGGACGCACACGCCGTAGCGGGACCGGCACGTGAGCACCGAGCGGATGGCCACCGACTCGACGCCCGCCTCCTCGATGCGGGTCGCGATTTCCTCGTCGATGAGCTGGTTTTCTTCGATGATGATCTCGCCGGTGCGCGGGTCAACCACCTGCTCCGCGGAGATGCGGCCGACGACTCGATCCCGCAGCGGCTCGACCACTTCTTCGGCCTCGCCCGTGACTTCCTTGATGGCGCTGACGCGGATACCCTCCGTCGTGCCGCAGTCCTCTTCACGGACGATGACGTCCTGCGCCACGTCCACCAGGCGCCGGGTCAGGTAACCCGAGTCCGCCGTCCGCAAGGCCGTGTCGGCCAAGCCTTTCCGGGTGCCGTGCGTGGAAATGAAGTACTCCAGAACCGTCAGACCTTCCCGGAAGCTGGCCTTGATGGGAATTTCGATGGTCCGGCCCGTCGGATCGGCCACCAGCCCCCGCATGCCCGCGAGCTGCGACAGCTGGGCCACGTTACCTCGGGCGCCCGAAATCGCCATCATGTACACCGAGTTGAACGGGTTCTTCTTGAAGTTGTCGAGCATCTTCTCGGTGACCTTTTCCTTGGTCTCCGTCCAGATGTCAACGATACGCTGGTACCGCTCCTCGGCGGTGACGAGGCCCCGGGCATGCTGCTGCTCCACAAGCTCCACCTGGCGTTCGGCCTCGGCGATGAGCGCGGTCTTCTCCTCCGGAATGACGAGGTCGCCCACGGCCACCGTTGTCGCCGACCGGGTCGCGTACTTGAAACCGAGGGACTTGATGGCGTCAAGCACCTCGGCGGTGCGGGTGCTGCCGAACCGGCGGTAGAGCCGGTCTACAAGGCGCCCCAGTTCCTTGCGGTCGATGGGCCGGTTGTAAAACCCGAGCTCCTCCGGGAGCACTTCGTTGAAGAACACCCGGCCAGGCGTCGTCTCGATGAGCTGCCCCCGCATGCGCACCTTGACCCGGGCGTGCAGGGCGACGCTGCCCTCCTCGTAGGCCATGGCGACCTCTTCGGGGCTGACGAACATCTTGCCCTCGCCCTTGGCGCCCGGTTTCTCGAGCGTCAGGTAGTAGCAGCCGATGACCATATCCTGAGTCGGCGTCGCCACCGGACGACCCGATGCCGGCAAGAGCAGGTTGTGGGACGACAGCATGAGCAGCCGCGCCTCGGCCTGCGCTTCCGCGGACAACGGCACGTGCACCGCCATCTGGTCGCCGTCGAAGTCGGCGTTGTAGGCGGAGCAGACGAGCGGGTGGATCTTGATGGCCTTGCCTTCAACGAGGACCGGTTCAAACGCCTGGATGCCGAGCCGGTGGAGCGTCGGAGCGCGGTTGAGCAGCACGGGATGCTCCTTGATTACTTCCTCCAGCACATCCCACACCTCAGGCCGCACCCGCTCCACCATGCGCTTGGCGCTCTTGATGTTGTGGGCGAAACCTTTGTCCACGAGCCGCTTCATGACAAAGGGCTTGAAGAGCTCGAGGGCCATCTCCTTGGGAAGACCGCACTGGTGAAGCTTAAGCTCCGGCCCGACGACGATGACCGAACGGCCCGAGTAATCGACGCGCTTGCCCAGGAGGTTTTGGCGGAAACGCCCCTGCTTGCCCTTGAGCATGTCACTCAAGGACTTGAGCGGGCGGTTGCCGGGCCCCGTGACGGGACGGCCGCGCCGGCCGTTGTCAATCAGTGCGTCCACGGCTTCCTGCAGCATCCGCTTCTCGTTGCGGACGATGATGTCAGGCGCGCCCAGCTCCAGGAGGCGCTTCAGCCGGTTGTTGCGGTTGATGACCCGGCGGTACAGGTCGTTGAGGTCGCTCGTCGCGAAGCGGCCGCCGTCGAGCTGCACCATCGGC
>CALFSR010000193.1 GCA_937916565.1 uncultured Bacillota bacterium
TGGCCATCCGCGGGCCGAACCAGCACCGCGGCTCCGGCCCCCTCATCGACGGCGCCGGCAGGCGCAGCCGTTCCAGCCGGGTGGATGTACACGCCCGAGACGATAAACGCCTCCGCCAGCTGATCGGCGGTGAACCCGGCCAGGAGCTCCGCGGCCGAAGCCGTGGGATACAGCTCCACTGCCGCCTCCGTCGACGCGCCGATGCGCTTTTCGTTTCGCGCGGCCTCCAGGGCTTTTGTGACCGTACGCCGGACAGCCAGCAACCGCTCCCACCGCTCCATGAACTCCTGCTCGGCCTCGGTTTCCGCGGCCGGCTCCGTCCACGTGGTCAGGTGAACGCTCTCCTGCTCCCGCGCGTGCTCCGGCAAGTGCTGCCAGATCTCATCCGCCGTGTAGGCGAGGACGGGCGCGATGAGCTTGGTCAGCGTGACCAAGATCTCATAGAGCGCCGTCTGCACCGACCGGCGCTCGCGGGAGGCAGGCCCCTCGCAGTAGAGGCGGTCCTTGAGCGCATCCAGGTAAAACCCGCCCATGTCCACCGCGCAGAAGTGGTGCACCTGGTGGAACACCACGTGGTACTCGTACTCGCGGTAAGCCTTGATGGCCCGCCGGGCGAGGCGCCTAAGGCGCAGGACGGCCCAGCGGTCGATCTCGGCCATGTCCGCCAAGGGCACGGCGTCCTTGGCGGGATCAAATCCCGCGGTGTTGCCCAGGAGAAACCGGGCGGTGTTGCGGATGCGCCGGTACACTTCCGCCAACTGGTTGAGGATATTCTCCGAGATGCGCACGTCGCCCCGGTAGTCAACGGAGGCGGCCCACAGGCGCAAGATGTCGGCGCCGAACTTGCCCACCACCGCCTGGGGCTCTACGACGTTGCCGAGCGACTTGGACATCTTGCGGCCTTCCTCGTCCATGACGAAACCGTGGGTCAGCACGGAACGGTACGGCGCCACGCCGCGGGTCGCCACCGCGGTCAGGAGGGACGATTGGAACCAGCCCCGGTGCTGGTCGCTCCCTTCCAGGTACATGTCCGCCGGCCAGCGCAGTTCGGGCCGCTCCTCCAGGACCGCCGCGTGGGACGAACCGGAGTCGAACCAGACGTCCATGATGTCGGTTTCTTTGGCAAAATCGGTCCCGCCGCAGCTCGGGCAAGCCTTGCCCTCCGGCAAGATTTCGTGGGCCTCCCGCTTGAACCACGCGTCCGACCCCTCCCGGCGGAACACGGCGGCGACCGCGGCGATGGTCTCCTCGTCGATCAGGTGGTGACCGCACGTCCGGCACGTAAAGATGGGGATCGGGACGCCCCAAACCCGCTGGCGGGAGATGCACCAATCCGCCCGCATGGCCACCATGTTCCTGATCCGCTCTTCGCCCCAAGGCGGGACCCACTGCACGCGGTCGATGGCGTCCAACGCCGCTTGCCGGAAACCTTCCACGGAGGCAAACCACTGCTCCGTCGCCCGGAAAATGACGGGATTGCGGCACCGCCAGCAATGCGGGTACTGGTGATCCACGTCCGCCTGCGCGAGCAGCCGCCCGGCCGCATCCAGATCGGCGATGATGGGCCGGTTGGCGTCCGCCACCCGCTGCCCCGCGTAGGGCCCGCCCTCGTCGGTAAAGCGCCCGCTGGCGTCCACCGGGGCAAAGACGGGCAAGCCGTAACGCTGGCCGACGACGTAGTCCTCGAGGCCGTGGCCGGGCGCGGTGTGCACGCAGCCGGTACCTTGTTCCAGCGTCACGTGTTCGCCGAGGATTATGGGGCTCTCCCGCTCAACCAGCGGGTGCCGGGCGACGACGCCCTCGAGGTCCTTGCCCTGAAGCCGTGCTTGGACGGCGTTCACCTTTAGGCCCGTCGCCTTGGCCACCTGCTCCAGCAAGCCTTCGGCCATGAGCAGGAGCCCCCGGTCGGTGTCCACAAGGACGTAGGCGAAGTCAGGATGAACGGCAACCGCCATGTTGGCCGGGATCGTCCACGGCGTCGTCGTCCACACCGCGACGGCGCTGCCCGCGGGCAACAGGCCCTTTCCGTCGACGACCGGAAACGTGAAGTACACCGAAGGGGAACGGTGGTCCCGGTACTCGATCTCGGCCTCCGCCAGGGCGGTTTCGCAGTGCGGGCACCAGTAGACCGGCTTCTGCCCCTTGTAGATGTAGCCGCGGCGGGCCATCTCACCAAAGACTTCCACCTGCCGCGCCTCGTACTCGGGCGTCAGCGTGAGGTACGGATTGGCCCAATCCCCCCACACGCCCAGCCGCCGGAACTGCTCCCGGTGGACGCTGACGAAGTGCAGCGCGTACTCCTTGCACCGGCGGCGGAACTCGACCGGATCGATCGCGTGCCGGTCGATCTTGTGCGCTGTAATGATGGCGTGCTCGATAGGCAAGCCGTGCGTGTCCCAGCCCGGCACGTACGGGCAGTGGTACCCGTCCATGCTGTGGGATCGGATGACGATGTCCTTGAGGATCTTGTTGAACGCCGTGCCGATATGGATGTCGCCGTTGGCGTACGGCGGCCCGTCATGGAGAATCCACACCGGCCGGTCTTGCTTTTTCCCGAGTTCCTGCAGGCGCTCGTAGAGCCGCTGCTCCTCCCAGCGCTTGAGAAACTCGGGCTCCCGCTGGCTGAGCTGCGCGCGCATGGGGAACTCGGTGCGCGGCAGCTGCAGCGTATGTTGGTAGTCAGCCTGCTTGTCCGCAGCCATCGAGAGACACCTCCTGCCATCCGCCGTCCCGATCCCCACGGCCGGCGGCCAAGCGAGTAAAAAAAGCCCGCCCCAAAAGGGACGGGCAAATCTCCCGCGGTACCACCCTTGTTGAACGCCGGGACAAACCCAGCGTTCCCCTCGTCATGCCGGTAACGGCGGCTGCCGGCCCAGTCTACTCGCCTTTAGGCTTTCGGTGGGCAGCTCCGGGGTGATCTTCAGCGGGCGGCCTGCCGCCGGGCTCCCACCGTCCCCGGCTCGCTTGGGCGTCCGGCCCCGCCTACTCTCCCCGTCATCGCCCGAGGTTCACTTCGTTCGGAAACTGGTCTTACTCAGACGGCGTCTCTTCGCCGGCATCCGCCGCGTCAGACGCGCCCAAGTCGCTTACCGCGACAACATCGCCCTTGCCGTTGCGGCCCGGAGCCGACGTCAAGTGGGCGACGACGTACAAGGCGCCGATGGTCAGGGCAGCGGCACACACGATCTTGCCCATCGGCGACGCCGGAATTACGACCAGCGCCCACGCAAAGATACCGTAACCAAACACAAGCCCGAGGACGGTCAACACAAACGAGAGATCCAGCCTGTCCAGGAACGACGGGCTGAACTCGGCGGCGAGCACCGCCTGTCCCTGGGACGTCGTCTGCACCTTGACCCGGTAGCCCCGGTGCCGCCCTTCAGGATCCAGAGAAGCCTCGCTGAAGTCCAGGGTGGCCGTGGAACACCCGTTGGGGCATTCATACCGCCAGACGTTGTAATAGAGCACCGGGCGACCTTGGGCGTTGACGCCCCGGTGGGTCGTCCGCTCCGCCTCCATGCGTGCCCCGCACGCCGGACAGTGCTTTCTCGCGGGCAAAGCCGTCCACCTCACGTGAAACGCTGTGGCAAGATCCCTGTATACAGCACTATTACTACATCAACGCCCTGCTTGTCAACGGCGCGCCAAGCCTCGCGCTCCGTCCCAGAGCCGCCTTGCGACACTGGCCGCAGGTGCGTGCCTCGCTACCTGTCGCCCCGTTCCTCGGCCAGCTCGCCCAGGACGGCATCGATTTCCCGGTACAGCGACAGGAACTCGGGCGCCGACCGGTCCATCGCCAGGAGCTCCATGAACTTTTCCTTGAACTGCTCCAGCTGGGCCTCGTCCAGCTCGAGCCGGCCAGCCACCGTCACCGTGCCCATGGGGAACACCCCCGCGCCGCAGATTTCCTACGTGAACCGACCGTGACGCTTAGCCTTTCCACACGATCCGAGATATTCCTTTGTAGTGGCAGCAGCTTTTGCGCTTTCTTGCACCACCGGCCGCCCGTCTACCCTTGCGAGGCCGGCCCCGTGAGGCACCGGCGCAAAGTATCCCCCCGCAGACCGCGGCGCATTGCCTCCAGCGTCACCACGTCGCCGGGCTGGACGTTTCCAAAGCTGGCGGCCGACCCCAAGCGGACCAGGAGAGCGGCTTGCTGCTGCGGCTGGGGCGCCTCCCAGATGATGGCGTCCGGATCCGGCAGCGCGGCGACGATTGCCTCCAGCACCTCGTCGCGAATGCGGCCGGCGTCGTCATAGATGCCGACGCTGCGCCCCGCGTCGCGGCCCTCGACGATCACCTTAAAGGCGCCGTCCTCCCGGTCCGCCTCCGCCTGCTCGGCAAGCTCCTGCGGCACAAGAGGACGCGCGGGGTCTTTTCTGCCGACCTCCGTCAAAACGCCAAAGCCCATGTCCCGCGCCCGCCGGATGAGGTCCCGCCGCGTCGTCGGAGCAAGGTCGATGGTGCCCGACGACACCTCGATGTACGTGAACCCAAGCTGCCGGGCGCAGGATAGAAACTCCCGCGCCGCGCCCTGATACACAGCCGCCTCCAGGAGCGTCCCGCCGGGATACACCTCCACGCCCGCAGCGCGAATGTCGCGGATCTTTCGGGCAAGCACGTCCGGCGGGTACAAGACCGCCGTGCCGAAAGCCAGCTTTACAAAGTCGATACTGTCGGCCGCGACGGCCAGCAGGTCGGCGGTGGCGGCCGGCCCGAGGCCTTTGTCGATGACCATCGTCAACGCGGCGCACCGGGGTTTGGCGGCGCGCGCTGGGATTGGGTCCGCGATCACCGCCCGCAAGGGGTTCGCCCCTTCCCCGGCCGCCGGCACGGTTTCCATAGAAGGTCCTCCTCCGTCGCCTGGCTCAAGCGGGCGCCTGGCCCGGCCGGGCGAAAATCCCGGCCACGTCGGGATACGAGTCGGGATGGGCCGGAACGGGACAACTGTCACAACCTGGCGCCCGGAGCAGTCTATGCCCGGGTGCGAATATTGCCACCGGTCCTTCGTGAGTGCTACACTGGCAGGGGTGCCGGGCAATCGCCGGGCCACCGTCCCGCACAACTTCTCACGGAGGGATTCACCATGACGCGCAGGCCTCGGCCGAAAATCACCATCGTCGGCGCGGGCAACGTCGGCGCAACGGCGGCCCATTGGGCGGCTGCGAAAGAGCTGGGCGACATTGTGTTGGTAGACATCGTGGAGGGAGTGCCCCAGGGCAAGGCGCTCGACCTGCTTGAGGCCGGCCCCGTCGAAGGGTTCGACGTTAAGATCACCGGCACCAACGGCTACGAGGAAACCGCCGGGTCCGACGTCGTCGTCATTACCGCCGGCCTTCCCCGCAAGCCCGGCATGTCCCGGGACGACCTGCTCAAGACCAACTACGAGATCGTGAAGGGCGTCGTGGAGCAATGCGTCAAGTATTCGCCGGACGCCTATTTCATTATCGTCAGCAACCCGGTGGACGTTATGACCTATGCGGCCTGGAAGGTGAGCGGGCTGCCGACGAACCGCGTCATGGGCATGGCGGGCGTCTTGGACTCCACCCGGTTCCGCACGTTCCTCGCCATGGAGCTGGGCGTCTCCGTCGAGGACATTAGCGCGTTCGTCATGGGCGGTCACGGAGATGAAATGGTGCCGCTGGTCCGCTACTCCTACGCCGGCGGCATCCCCATCGAAAAGCTGCTGCCCAAGGAAACCATCGACCGCATCGTGGAACGCACGCGCAAGGGCGGCGGCGAGATCGTCAGCCTGCTCAAGACCGGCAGCGCCTACTACGCCCCTGGAGCGTCCGTCGTGCAGATGGTGGAGGCAATCCTTAAGGACAAGAAGCGCCTCATCCCCGTCATCGCGTACCTGGACGGCGAGTACGGCGAGAAGGACATCTATGTCGGCGTCCCGGTCATCCTCGGTGCGGGCGGCGTCGAAAAGGTCATCGAAATCGAGTTCACCGAAGAAGAGAAGGCCATGTTCAAGCGGTCCGTGGAAGCCGTGCGCGGGCCCTTGAGCCTGCTGGGGCTGTAAGCCCGCCCCACAAATCCCAAAGCCAAAGGAGCCGGGACGCACGCGCCCGGCTCCTTTTTCTATCGCCTTTGCTTGGTGCCCGGCCGGAACGTCCGGCCTCACCCCTCCAGCAACGCAAACCGCAAGGCAAACAAG
>CALFSR010000194.1 GCA_937916565.1 uncultured Bacillota bacterium
CCGCGTACGCGCGCAGGATAAGCTCGCGACCGTCCCGCTCGCCCGTATGCCTCACCGGGGGCTCCATGGGCACGATGGCCCCGTCCCGCACAAAGATGGGCATGCGTTCAAGGGGCGCCTCGGCAACGATGTGCACCGGCCCCGCATGGCGCCGGCCCGTCCAAAAGTCGACCCACGCCCCGTGGGGCAGGTACACCATCCGGTGGGTCGCCCCGGGCTGGTAGACCGGGCAGACGAGCACGTCCTCGCCCACCAGGAACTGATCGGATACGTGGTGTGTCGCCGGATCGGAGGGGTACTCCAAAAACAGCGGCCGCATGATCGGGAGCCCCGTCCTGCTGCTCTTGTAAAACTCGTTGTAGAGGAAGGGAAGCAGCTGGTACCGGAGCTTGAGGTACTCCCGGCAGATGGCCTCGACCTCCGGGCCAAACGCCCACGGTTCCTGCGCCGCCGTCCCCACGCAGCTGTGGTTGCGGCAAAACGGCATCAACGCGCCCATCTGGGTCCAGCGGGCCAATAGTTCACCGTTGGCGTCGCCCGAAAACCCGCCGATGTCCGTCCCCACGAACGGCACCCCGCACAGTCCCATGCCAAGGCACATGGGCATGGCCCAAAGGAGGTGCTCCCACCAGCTGTGGTTGTCGCCCATCCACACCGCCGCGTACCGCTGCACGCCGGCGTAGCCCGACCGGCTCAAAACGAACGGCCGGCGATCAGGCGCAAGCCGCCGCAACGCCGCGTGCGTGGCCATGTCCATCGTCATCCCGTAGGCGTTGTGCACCTTGGCATGGGGCACCCGGCGCCCGTCCTCGCCCTGCACCGCGTCGTCCGGCAACGTGTTGCGGGCAAAAAGCGACGGCTCGTTCATGTCGTTCCAGATGCCGGCCACACCGACGTCCTGCACCAGGGCCCGATGCCAGTCGCCCCACCACTTTCGCACGTGGGCGCGGGTAAAGTCGGGAAACACCGTCGGCCCCGGCCACACCGTGCCGACGAACAGCTCCCCGTCGGGACGGCAGATAAAGCACCCCTTGGCCACGCCGTCGCGGAACACCTCGTACTGGCCGTCGAGCTTCACGCCGGGGTCGACGATGGGCACAAGCCGGATCCCCTGCCCTGCCAGCTCCTCCGCGAGCCCCTTGGGATCGGGAAACCGCTCCCGGTTCCATGTGAACACCCGGTACCCGTCCATGTAGTCGATGTCCAGGTGGATGACGTCGCAGGGGATATCCCGCGCCCGCATTTCCCGGGCGATCTCCCGCACCCGCTCGGCGCTTTCGTAGCTGTAGCGGGATTGATGGTACCCGAGGGCCCACAAGGGCGGCAGCTCCATGCGGCCCGTGAGCTCGGTGTAGCGGGCGACAACGTCCTTGGGCCCGGGACCGGCGAACACGTACGCGTCCAGCGGGCTGCTGTAGGCCGTTACCGAGCAGACATCCGGCTCCGCCTTGGCCACATCGTGCACGACCCGCGCCGTGCAGTCGACGAACACGCCGGTGCTGCGGCCCCCGGCAGGCTCCAGGGTGACAAAGAACGGGATCGCCTGGTACAGCTGATCGTGGGCCATGATGTGCAGCACTTCATCGGTCGCCCACTGCTCCATGCGCCGCCCGCGTTTCTCGAGGAAACCCGGCTTTTGGCCAAAGCCGTAGTAGCACCATCCCGGGGGCGCCGCCATGCGCCATTCGGTCTTTTCGGCGTCCCACCGGAAACCGCCGTCCGGCGCGCACGCCGCCACGAGGCTGCCGTCGGCCCGGCGGATGGCGATGCGAACGGGATCCTTGAAGACCTCCACGACGACGCCCAAGCCTGCCGCACCGCCGGAAGCGCCCTGGGCGCTTTCCGCAGCACCCCCTGGCGCATGGCCCGCCACGCCGCCCTCCACCGCGGCCCGAAGAACAAGCCGCGCCGGCTCGTCGGCCAGCGTCACCGGGCACGCCGGCCAAACTTGCTTGACGACCGCATACGAATCCGTTGCGCGCCCCGCGCCCTGGGGAACCAGCTCCACCCGCACCAGGTCGCCGGCCAGGACGGTGATGTAAAGGTCGGCGCCCGCGGCGCGCAGCGCGAGCGTCCGCTCATCCCACGCGAACTCGAGCAACCTGCCAATGGCTTGCATCCCGCCGCTCCTCTCGGCCGGTGGATCGCGTCGTGCGCCCGGCCTATGGTCCGTCCATGATCACATTGGCCGAGGTTTTCCCCATTACCTGTCTCATCCCGCGTCGAGCGGGCTCGCCCGGCACGTGCGGGATATGGAGCCCGCGAACGCGGCGCCGCCGGGAACTCACCGGGCGCAGGCAGCCGCGCTGCCTTGAGCCCGCGCGGGCAGGGGTCGCCGCCCGCCGCGGCGAACGGGGCTCCATCCGGGCTTGACGGAGGGCAATCGGACGTGGACGTCAACTTCGCATTCCTATGTGACGCGGCCGAACTGGGGCAACACGGCAAAATTTCCGCGCTCGGCATCGGCATTCAAAACTTCTACATCGCCGACCTGGACCAGCCCGGGCCGCCTTTTGTGTTCGTCTGCCACCTGGCGGGCTCGTCCACCGAGGTGGGGACGAAGAAGGCGGCCGTCCACCTCATCGACGCTGACGGGAACGAGCTGGTACCGCCCATGCAGTGCGAGCTGAACGTCGCCAAGCCCAACGCCGGCAACCGTTGGGGGACAGGGCTGCTCATGCAGTACAACGGCGTCAAGTACCCGCGCTACGGAGCCTATGCCGTCAGCATGGTGGTGGACGGCCACGAGTTGGTGAATCTGCCCTTCACCGTCGCGCCACCGCCGTCGAGAACGGCGTGACAGGCGGCGGGCGGCCCCGGGCCGCTTTCCTCAGGCTAATCGGCGCTTGCGCCAGAGCATCATGCGGATGCCCTCGGCGCGGCGCAGGTGCTCGCGGGCCAGCCGTTCGGCTTCCTCGGGATTGCCGGCTGCGATGGCGTCGAAAATGGCTTGGTGTTCACGGTGGGCTTCGTCCTTGCGACCGGGGAAGCTGAGGGTGCTTTCCTGGAGCCGGTGGATGAACTGGCGCAGCTGCCGCAGCTGCTGGGCCAGGTAGCGGTTGCGGCTCGCGATCCAAATCGTTTCGTGGAACTGGTGGTTGAACTCGACCAAGTCGCCTAGGCGGTCCGCAGCCGCCGCCTGCTCCATCTCCGCCATGAGCCGCTCCAGCGTGTACAGCTCGATGTTGGAAATGGACCGGGCAGCCAACCGGCAAGCCAGTCCCTCCAAGACTTCCCGAACCGTGCTCAGCTCCGCCAGCTCCTCACCGCTGGGATCCCGCACGACCGCCCCGCGATGGGGAGTAATCTCCACCAGCCCTTCGGCATGCAGGCGCTTGAGAGCCTCCCGAACAGGCGTCCGGCTGACCTCCAACTCCTGGGCGATGCGCTCCTCGGACAAGCGCTGCCCGGGCCGGTACCTGTTGTTGAGAATGTCGGCCCGCAGGGCAGCGTAAACAAGCTCCGCCCGGGATGAAATGGACAAGACCAGGGCTTGGGTGGGCGGGGACAGCACGACCACCTTCCTTCTCATGGTTGACTCGGTCCCGCGCCACACCCACCCCCCAACGGCCAAGGAGGCGCCGGTCCCGAATCGTGCAGCGAAACTTCGCTATTAGATGTTGTTCGGGCGCAAGGGTGAAATCTCCTGTGGGATTTCAGCAAACGCGGGGATTTCTGTCTAGATTCGACGCAGGTCTTCTAAACTAATTTAGGAAGTAATTCCAAAGTATGGAAGACTGCGACTCCTGGACGCACTTCACCCTGCCTAAGTCACGCCCCGGCTTCCAAGCCGCCGAGCAACTCATGGTAGAGCCGCCGGTACAGGCCCGGACGCTGGCTCAGCTCTTGGTGGGTCCCCTGCTGCACAACGCGGCCACGGTCCAGCACGATGATGCGGTCGGCCAGCATGACGGTGGACGCGCGGTGGGCGATGAGGATGACGGTCCGGCCCTGCCGGATGCGCTGGAGCGCGGCGTGGATCGCGGCCTCGGATTCGCTGTCCAGCGCCGACGTGGCCTCGTCCAGGATGAGAATGCGGGGGTCGCGCAAGATCGCCCGGGCGATGGCGATGCGCTGCCGCTGCCCGCCCGAAAGGCTGGCGCCCCGCTCCCCGGCGACGGTGTCGTAGCCCGCCGGCAGGCGGGTAATAAAGTCGTGGGCGTGCGCGAGCTCCGCGGCCCGCTGGATGTCGGGCATCCCCGCGTCGGGCCGGCTGACGGCGATGTTTTCGGCGATGCTCACGCCAAACAGCACCGGATCCTGCGGAACAAGCCCGATTTGCCGCCGCAGCGAGCGCGGGTCGACCTCGTGCAGATCGTAGCCGTCCACCCGCACGCTGCCTTTCGTCGGATCGTAGAAGCGGGCGATGAGGTTGACGAGGGTGCTCTTGCCGGCGCCGCTCGGGCCGACCAGCGCCACGGTTTCCCCGGGCTCGATGACAAAGCTGACGTCCTCCAGGACGGGCGTGCCCTTCTCGTACGCGAAGGAAACCCGGTCAAACTCGACGCGGCCGCAGACCCGCGGGAGCGCCGCGAGCGCCGGGGAAGCCTGGGGTTCGGGCTCCTCCGACAGCAGGTTTCCGATGCGCTCCCCGGCTGCCGCGGCCTGCTGCACCAGCGAGAAATGGTGGGTCAAGGCGCTTACCGGCTGCGACAGCATGCCCAGGTACGCGAGGAACGACATGAGCTCGCCCACGGTCAGGCGGCCGGCCAGCACCTCCCGCCCGCCGGCCCAGAGCACCAGCACCATGCCGGTGACAAGGATCAGCTCGACCACAGGCCGCAGCGTCGCCTGGGCCTGGACGGACTTCATGCTGACGGCAAAGCTGCGCTCGTTGGCTTCCCGAAACCGGCTGCGGGAGAGCCCCTCCATGGTGAACGCCTTGACGACGCGGATCGCGCCGATGGTTTCACCCAGCACCGCCGCCATGTCGCCGATGCGCTCATGCATCCGGGCGCTGAAGCTGCGGATGCGGCTGCCGTAGCGGTTGACGGCCCATGCCGCGAGGGGCAGCACGACCAGGGAGATAAGAGCGAGCTGCCAGTGCAGCCAAAAGATCGCCGTCAGGACCCCGAGGAGCAGGAGGGTGTAGTGCAGCACCTCGCCGATGCTGAGCGTCACCGCCTGCTGCACCGCGGCCATGTCGTTGGTCATGCGGGAGATGAGCTCGCCGCTCTTGCGCCGGGCATAAAAGCCGAGGGGAAGCTCCAGCAGGTGGTCGTACAGCCGGCTCCGCAGGTCGGTGATGATCCGCTGGCCGACGTAGTTCATGGAATACTCCTGGGCGTAGGTGACGAGGCCTTTCAGCAGGATAACGCCGACCGCCCCGGCGGCGACGTAGCCCAGCAGCCGCGGATCTTGCGCCTGCAACAGCACATAGTCAATGATCCCCTTGCCAAACAGCAAGGGGATCGCCAAGGCGATGCCGGCCTGCAGGACGACGAAAAACAAGGAAAGGGCCAGGCGGCCGCGGTATGGTTTCAACCATTGTCCAAGAACCCGCAAGCGGTGCACGGGCATCCCCCTGACACGGGCCGGCGCCGCCGGCCTGCGGGGCGCCGGCACCCGGCAAAGCGGCCTGAGCCGAGCAAATGCGGCCGGAGCCGAACAAACGCGGCCTGACCAGAGTCACGATCATTGTAATGCCCGGTTTCAAAGAGTGTCAACGAAAGGGGTTCCCAGGCCTGGCACGGGACGCCACTTGCCGTTCATTGACATTCCGGGCCGGCCCTTGATACGCTGGACGTAAACGCTGCCACCATGCGTTGTACGGGAGATGAACCACCCAGCGATGAACGACGAGATCCGCCGCAAGGTGCGGGTTCTGCAGCAACTGTCCATCGCGGCTTATCCGGACGCCATGCTGGTCTATTTGTGCGGCATGCTGATGGGCGCCGTGCACCGGGTGCATTTCGTCCGGGACTTGGAGGGCGCCCCCATCGCCGTGCAGATTGCCATGGGGCGATCCCGGGTATGGCCGACGCCGCCGTGGCAGGCGACCGTCGGCGGCATGACGATCCCCGACCCGTTGACCTTGGCATCGGCGCTGGCCCAGCGGGACGACCCGATATGCGTCAAGCTCATGTTTGACGGGAGCCACGACCACGAGGATTTCCAGCAGTCCCTGGTCGACAGCTACGCCGACGTGGCCGCGGGCCGCACGGCTGGCGTGCAGCAGGCCGAGGACCGCATGGCGGAGCTGCGGGCCCGCATCGACCGGGCATTGGACATTTACAACGAATGCCGCCGCATGATGGAGGACGGCGCGCCCGAGCGCCAAGCGGAGCTGGCCGCCTTTCAGCGCATGGCCCAGGAAGAGCTCCAGGCGTGCACCCGGGAGCTCCGCCGCCTCGAGATGCAGGTCGCCAGCGGCAAGGAGTGACGAAGCATGGAAGCGCGCCGGGCCGGTGAACCCCCGAACGATGAACTCCGTAGCAAGGATGCCGGTGCCCCGCCGCTCGTCGTTCGGGTCTGGGAACCGCAGGACGCCGCGCCGCAGCTGACCGTCATCGCCATCCACGGGCGGGGCAGCAACGAGAACGATCTGATCGGACTTGCGCCGCCCCTCGGGCTGCCGCTCCGCTTCGTCGCGCCTCGCGGGCCGCTCACCCTGTCCCTTGGCTGGGCGGTAGGCTATGCATGGTATGAGTTTGCCAGCGTCGGCGACCCGGAGCCTGAGGGCCTGCAGCGCAGCCTGGAGCGCCTCGTCGGCCTCGTGCACCACGTACACGAACGATACCACCTGACCAAGGAACAACTGGTGCTCCTTGGCTTTAGCCAGGGGGCCCTCATGTCCATGCTCACCGCCCTTACCGTTCCCGACCTCGTGGGCGGCGTCGTCGCCTTGAGCGGCTACTTGCCCCGCCCGGAGGTCTGGACGCCCCCCCATACCGACCTGGGCGGCATGCCCGTCCTGGTCACACACGGCACCTACGACAGCATCCTGCCGGTTGCCTGGGGCCGCGCCGCGGCGGAGCGGCTGCGCGGGTACAACGCCGACGTTCGCTACGAGGAGTTCCCCATGGACCACGAAGTCAACGCCTCGTGCCTGCAGGCGATCCGTTCCTGGTTCTTGGATTACCAGGCGGGGCTGGCTCGTTAACCTCAGTGCCTTCAGCACCATCAAGGAGGGTTGCCCGTGGGCTGCGCGACGCCGTTGTCGCCCCACAGCCCATATGTCGCCCGACGATGGCAGGCCCCGGACCCGGACGGCTAGCCGTGGAACCGCCCTTCATCCGCTATCCTTGTGACCCGCCCACAAGCGCAAAGCCCACTTGACATCGCCCGCCCCCTCGTCGGCCTCGACGTGGATTCTCCCTCAAGCGCATAGCCCTCTATAGCCCTCTGGCGGTTCTCCCCCGGGGGCAAGCGGCGTCTCGGCCAGCCCGGCGGGTATTGTCGCGCGCGTTCGGTTGCCGGGAGCGCCCGGCTGTGATACGATACAGGCACCGAACATACATACGCCGAGACGTACGTTCGGTCCCGACGTGCGACAACCCGCAGGCAAAGGGGGTTGGAGGTCCAGTGGCGAGTCCAAGACTGATCGAGATGGAGTGCAAGTCGCTGCTGAACCGAGTGGAGACGCCGTACATGTCCTTCGGTTGGTCGGTGAACCCGTACAGGGGCTGCGCCCACGCGTGCGTCTATTGCTATGCGAGGCGTTACCATGAGTACCTGGACCTGGGGCCGGGCAAAGACTTCGAGCAGCAGATCTTTGTTAAGGTCAACGCGGTCGAGGTTCTGCGCCGGGAGCTCGCCCGAAAGAGCTGGACCCGGGACTCCGTCGCGGTCGGCACCGCGGTCGATCCGTACCAGCCCGCCGAAGGGCGCTACCGCCTAACCCGCGGCATCCTCGAAGCGCTGGCGGACTACCATACGCCCTGCTCCATCGTGACCAAAAACTCGATGATCCTGCGGGACGTCGACGTCCTGCAGCGGCTGGCCCGCGGCCCCGGCGTAACCGTCGCTTTCAGCGTCACGACGCTCAATAACGCTCTCGTCAAGCGCATCGAGCCCGACACGCCACCGCCGCTCCAGCGCCTGCGGGTCATGCAGCATCTGGTGAACGCCGGCATCAAGGCGGGTGTGCTCCTGGCACCCATTTTGCCTGGGCTGACCGACGACACCCGCTCTCTAAGCGAGGTCATGCGCGCCGCCCGGGACCACGGCGCTGCGTTCGTGAGCGCGGCCGTCTTGCGGCTGCAAGGCAGCGTGAAAGACGTTTACGAGGACTTTCTCCGCCAGGAGGTGCCGTGGCTTGCGCCTCTGTACGAGCAACTTTACCCCGCCGCATATGCGCGCCAGGGGTACCAGGACCGCATCATGCGGAAAGTCAAGCAATTAAAGGCCCGCTACGGGTTTAACCGGCCAGCGGCGACCCTGGCGCCTGCCCCGGCCCGGACACCGACGCAGCTGTCCCTCTTCGCCCCGTCGGAAATCGCCCGCCGGCCGGCCGTCGGCGCATAGCGGACCAGTTCATTCATCGCGCGTCGGCTCTAGTCCGTTTCGTCCTTGCGCTCGTCCTCGCCCTCTTGGTCGCCGCCTTGGCCCTCGCGCTCGTTGGCCCTCTCTTCGCCGCGCTCCCCGTCGCTCTCCGCGTCGCCGTACTCACGAGCCGCGTCGCCGGCCCCGTCGTCGGAACCGTTGCCCTCGGCAACAGGACCGCCGGTGGAACTCGCCGCGTCCGGCAGGAGGCGGTCGCCGGGCGCCGGAAGCGTCTCGATCAAGAAGGGGAATCCGGTGCCATCCAACGCAGTTCCCGTCGGACCGTCACCAGGGAACCCAGCCGCCGGGGCCGGGAATGGCCCAGCGGGGCTAATGTCCGGTACGTCGTCCAAGATCGCGTCCACGCCTGCGGCCCCGGGGGAGATGACGAACAGGCCGGGCACGAACTGGATGGCATAGTTCCTGTGCCCCAAGGTGCCTTGCCGGATCAGGTAGACGCCGGCCGTCTCCCCCGGATCCCGGGTAAGTTGACCTTGCAGCTGGTCGTCGCCGACGAGGTTCCCGGACGTGATCGTGTAGGTAAGGATAGGATCTAGCTCGCCGAAGAGCTTTCCGGCGGAGTCCGCGGTTACCGTGATCGGGCGCGGGCGGATGGTGAGCGTCCCTTCGACGACGTAAATCTCGTAGTTGGGGTTGTCGAGCGTCCCACGCCCGATGGCGTACGTGCCGGCGTCCTCGCCCGCCGCCCGCGACAGCGCTCCCGTAAGCCGGTCATCGCCCACCAGGCCGCCTGGCGCCACCCGGTACGTCCACTCGGCGGGATCGGGCTCCCCGTAGACTTTTTCAAAGGAGTCGGCGATGACGACGAGAGGCCGCGGCGTGATGATGAGAGTGCCCGCCTCCACCCGCAGGGCGTAGCCAAACCGGGCGACGAACGGGTTAGCGGGATCCTCCTTGATATCATAGCGGCCAACCGGGGAACCCGTGGTGGCGTCGGTCACGTAGGCGCCCGAGATGACGTCGGACAACCGGTCCCCGTCGACCAGGCCTTGGACCGTGTACCCAAAGGTCGCGGGGACGCTCGAGCCGTACACGACCTCCACCGTCACGGGCCGCACCACGAGTTCCGGCCGCCACGCGTACACCATACGGCTTCCCAGCGACCGCCCGTACTCGGCCACAAGCCGCTCCGGCGGCCACGCGGCGAAGCTGGAATCAAACAGGTTTCCGGGCGACCGGAACGCCCCCAAATCGTTGGCGGCCGGGTTGTCGGAATAGACGAGGTACAAGCCTTGGGTCACCCGCAGAGGCTGGTCGCCGGCCTCGTTGCGAAAGCTGCCTCCCGCCTGGAGCACCAGCGCGTAGCCGTCGCCGTGGGCCTCCACAGGCTGATTAAGGGTTAGGACGGCCCCGGGATCGTAAGCCCGGACGAACACCCTCTCTGCGGCCTTTACGCCCTGGACTACCCGGGCGGCCTGCCCCGCGCCCGGCAGGCTGACCGGGCCGATGGTAAGGGAACCCGCCTGCTCGTAATGGACGGCCCTGGCGTCCGCGGCCAAAACGTCGACGGCGTTGTCCGGATGGGTGAGCACAAACTCGGACTGCTCGCCGACGAGGGCGAGTTCCCGGGCGACGACCGCGTGGCTGAGGGTAACCGGGGCGAGGCTCTCGAGGACAACCCGTCCGGCAGGCAGGCGGATCTCTCCGCCGAGCAACATGCCGCCTGCACCGGCCGACAGGCGCAGAACATGCTGCCCGTCGCCCGTCACGGAGCCCATGCTCAAGACGCCGCTGCCGCTGGTCGCCACCGTGGCGTCGCCGGCGACGGTGACGCTGCCGGCGAAGGCGATGTCGGCGCCTTGGGCCACGATGTCCCCGTCGAGCCGAAACGTAGGGTTGAGCACGGTCAAGCCCACGCCTTCAGCGAGGAGGATCCGGCTCTTATCCCCCGTGTACAGGGCGCCGTCTTGCAGCTGGCCGCGCGCTTGCACGAGTCCCGTGCTCGACGACGCCGCGTCCGATCCCGCCAGCACCAGCACCGTCCCGGGCACAATCAGCAGGTCCGTGCGATGGCCCCCGCCGGCTACAAACACGGTGTTACCCAAGAGGCCATTCCCGGATGCGAGCAGCAAGGCCGCGTCGGCCTCGGTAAGAGCTCCCTTTTCAAAGACGGTGTAGAAAGTGTTGTTCGCGGCGGCAACCATACGGGCCCGGATCTGCCCGTTGACCGCCAGTGCGACTTCCGTCCCGGGTGCAAAGCTTGTGGACACCGAACCGGACACCACCTGGACGCCGCCGGGGTACCGCCAGCGCAGGTAGGGGTAGGAGCCGCCCGGCTCGATGCCCCAGACGTCCGGATCAAATCCGGGCGGCAACCCGCCCATGAGCTCGCCGGTGTTTTTGCCCTCCCCGCCCTCGCTGGCATCTTGGCCCGTCGTCTCGCGATCCCAGTAGGAATCCGTGACCGTCGGGTCAAAGAGAGTGGACCCCACGAGGCCGCCCACAAGCCTTGGAGCCTGAACACGCCCAGTGGCATACGATTCCTGGATGACCCCGTTTTCGTACAGCGTCCCCACGAGTCCACCGGCAATCCCGTCCTCGCCGGCAGCGGTCACCGAACCGGTAGCGTACGACTGGGCGATGAAGCCCTCGTTCCACGCGGCCAGCCCGCCGGCACCGTATAAGGCGGCTGTAACCGCACCGGTCGCGTAGGACTGGAGAATCGTCCCCATGTTGCTGCCGGCAAGGCCCCCGACCCCCATGTCGCCCTTGACGTCAGCCTCGGCGTACGACCTCTCGATGTAACCGTAGTTCTCGCCCACAAGCCCCCCGACGTGGACCGTACCCTCGAGCCTGCCGCTTACGTGCGTGTACTCGATGCTTCCCAAGTTCACGCCCGCAAGCCCGCCGATCCGCCCGTCGTCGTCCCATCCTCCCTGGACGTGCACGTCGACGAGCCCAAGCCGTCTCACCGTGCTCAGCTCGCCCAGGTAGCCAAACAGTCCCACGTGGTCATGGCCGTAGCGGTTGATGTAGAGCCCGCGAACGATGTGGCCGAAACCGTCCAGCCGGCCTGCAAAGGGCAGTCCCGGGCTCCCCACCGGCTCAAAGCCCGCATAGGTGCCTGGTCCCACCTCATGCCAATAGCGGGTCTCCGAGGCGTCGATGTCCCGGCCCAGAGCGTACGTCCCGTCCAAGTTTTCCCGCATGGCCTGCAGGTCGTGGACATCGTTGACCAGCATGTACGCGGTCGGCACCGCCCCCGACACGTAAGCGGAATAGTCGGTGGCGTGGTTGTACTTGTGTCCGGGCCCCTGCGGCTCCGGATTGTAGAGGATCTGGACGCCCGCTTCCGCCCGGTGTACGACAATCGATGCCCCCTCGGCGAAACGCACCGTGCCGGTTCCGCTGCCCTGGGCGTCCGCGCGAAGCATGAGACTGCCGGACAAGTCGTGCTCGACGTCGCCGGAAACCTCCACGTCTCCGTCGGAGCGGAAAGCAGCGTGTCCCGTTCCGCTCAGGCGAGCGCCTTGCAGTTCCACGGACGCCCCGTGCACGTCGATGGCTTCCGCGGCTTGCACCGCGCCGGAAAGCACCACGCGCCCGCCTTGTATCTCCACCCGATCTGCCTCTACCACGCCGCCCGCCATGACCTGGGGGGCGACAAGGACGATATGGCCGCCTTCACGGGCAGACAGCACCGCGGCCGGCGAGTCCCCACTCGGCCCAGCCACGGTGACGGCGCCGGCCCCTCCGCCGGAAAAGCTGAGACTACCGCTCCAGAAATCGTCGTCCGAGATGTCGAGGGTGGAAACGACGAGGGCACCGACGTCGACGCGCGCTCCGGCCCCAAAGACGACGCCGCTAGGATTCACCAGGAAGATCTGGCCGTTGGCCTGCAGTTGCCCGTAAATGCTGCTGGGATCCGGACCCACCACCCGGTTGAGGGCGACCGAGTCAACGCCCGGCTGGACGAAAACAACCCGCTCTCCGGCGGTGATGGAAAAGGAGTCCCAGTCGATGATCAGCTTGTCGCTGGCTTGGGTGACGGTCAACGTGTCGTCGAGGGGCGGGCCGACACCGCCTTGGCCCGCCTTGATGACGCCGCCCGTGGGCAGCGCTCCCGCGGCCGGGGCGAAGACCAAGAGCAGCGGCATAAAAAGCACAAGCCCCACGACCGCCCTCCGTGCTCCTCCGCTCCCTTGTCCCTTGCGTTTCACGCGGCTCGTCACCAAAGCTCCCTCCCCTGCGGCGCCGTCCTACAGAGCGCGCCGCCATGCGGAGTCGTCTTTCATTATAAGACGCTCCGCCGCAAGGCCGGAAGAAACGCCGGAATTCATGAGACAAGATTGCGACGTGCCAATCGCCGGGTGCAGGCTTAAAACAACGCGCGGTCCGAAGAAACGCGGTGAGCGTCAACAGGAATCCCGATTCGGATTCCGAATACACCGAAGTTAAGCGCGCACGGGGGCCG
The DNA here is from genome assembly GCA_937916565.1 of uncultured Bacillota bacterium. Lineage (GTDB taxonomy): Bacteria > Bacillota > Limnochordia > Limnochordales > ZCTH02-B6 > ZCTH02-B6. The sequence continues at coordinate 12,920 of CALFSR010000194.1, forward strand.
GGGGACGGCGCCGCACGGGCGAAGGCACCGCTCCGGGCCGAGCTGCCCGCCGCCGGCCGCATGCGTTCGCGCATCGATGCGCAATGGGGACGACGAAAAGGAGGAAGGTAGTGAATGACGGTCCGACGGCGTGCACTGTTTTCCAGCGTCTTGGTCCTGGCGTTGGGTGTCGCCCTGCTGGCCGCGGCAGGCTTTGAGCCCGCGGCGGCGCAGACGGGGCGCTACGCCATCGTGTTTGCTACGGGTGGGCTGGGCGACCAGTCCTTCAACGATTCCGCGTACGAGGGCATCCAGCGGGCCGCCCGGGAGCTCGGCATTGAGTTCGATTACGCCGAGCCGACGGCTATCGCCGAGTACGAGCGGCTGCTGACGCTGTTTGCCCAGAGCCGCCGCTATGACCTGATCATTTCCATCGGCTTCGACCAGGCGGACGCGGTGGCCGCGGTCGCGGACCGGTTCCCGAACCAGAAGTTCGCCATCGTGGACACGGTCGTCGAAAGGCCCAACGTCGCTTCCTACGCCTACCGTGAGGCCGAGCGCGGCTTCCTCGTGGGTGCCATTGCGGGCCTCATGACCCAGCGGCAGGGCGATCCCAAGGTCAACCCGAGCAATCACGTCGTCGGCGTCGTCGGCGGCATGGACATTCCGCTGATCAATGCCAACATCGCCGGTTTCATCGCCGGCGCGAAGCTGGTGAACCCGCAGGCCGACGTGCGGTACGCCTACGTCGGCCATTGGGCCGACCCGGCCCGCGGCAAGGAGCTCGCCCTTGCCCAGTTTGACCAGGGCGTGGACGTCATCTGGGGCGCGGCGGGCTTGTCCGGCCTGGGCGTCATCCAGGCGGCTCAGGAGGCCAACCACTACGTCATCGGCGCCGACTCCGATCAGGGCCACCTGGCGCCGGAGCACGTGTTGACCAACGGCATGAAGCTGGTCAACAACACCGTCTTCCTGGCCGTGCAGAGCGTGCAGGAAGGTCGCTTCCAGGCGGGCACGCACGTGCTGGGCGTCGCTGAAAACGTGCTGGGCTACAGCCCAAGCCTCGTCCCGGCCGATGTGCGGGCCATCGTGGACGGGCTCGCCGCCCGGATCGCCAGCGGCGAGATCGTGCCGCCGGAAACCATCGAAGAAGTCGACGCCTGGCTTGCGGCCAACCGCTGACGCCGGCTGCTAGTGCATGCACCGCATTCCCCGGGGCGAGCATCCCCGCACCGGGGAATGCGGTTTGCTGCGGGGTTTCTCGCTACGCCCATGGAGAGCGCCATCACCCAGACGACAACGATGCCTTCCCCGGATGCATCACCCTGGATCGTAGAGATGCGGGGCGTGCACAAGCGTTTCGGCCCCGTCGTCGCCAACGACGGCGTGGACCTGGCGGTCGCGCCCGGCGAGATCCATTGCCTGCTGGGAGAAAACGGGGCCGGCAAGAGCACCCTGATGAAGATTCTCTACGGCCTCTACCAGCCCGACGGCGGCGAGATCCGCGTCCGGGGCCGGCAGGTGCGCATGCGGGGTCCCAGGGACGCGATGGCACTCGGCATCGGCATGGTGCACCAGCACTTCATGCTCGTCGACCGGATGACGGTGGCGGAAAACCTGATCGCCGGGATCGAGCCGGTGCGCCATGGCCTTATCGACCTTGCCCGGGCGCGAGAGCAGGTGCGGGCAATAGCCGACCGCTACGGGCTGCGGGTCGATCCCGACGCTCGCGTTCACGACCTCTCCGTCGGCGAGCAACAGCGGGTCGAGATCCTCAAGGCGCTCATGCGCAACGCCGACGTCCTCATCCTCGACGAGCCGACCGCCGTCCTGACGCCGCAGGAGGTGGACGAACTGTTCCACGTCATGCAGCAGCTCAAGGCGGACGGCAAGACTTTGATCTTCATCACCCACAAGCTGCGGGAAACTATGGCGTTTTCCGACCGCGTCACCGTGCTGCGCGCCGGCCGCAATGCCGGCACAGTGCAGACGGCCGCGACCAACCCCCAGGAGTTGGCCGAGATGATGGTGGGCCGGCACGTCTCGCTGCGGGTCAGCCGCCCGCCGCAAACACCCGGCGACGTCCTGCTGGAGCTTGAGGGGGTGTCGGTCACCGACGGCCGGGGACACGCCCGGCTGCGAGGCGTGTCGCTCACCGTGCGCAGCGGGGAAATCCTGGGCATTGCCGGCGTCGAGGGCAACGGACAACTCGAGCTGGAAGAAGCCGTTGCCGGCTTGAGGCCGTTGGCGGGCGGGAAAGTCCGGATCGGCGGCCAGGAGCCCCTTCGTGCGGGTCCCCAGGGGCGCCGGGACCTTGGCCTGGCCCACATCCCCTCCGACCGGCTGCGACGGGGATTGGCGGCCCCTCTCCGGCTGACCCGCAACGGCATCCTCGGCCGGCACTGGCGGGCGCCTTTTGCCCTGCGGGGCGTGTTGCGGGAGCCGCCCATCCGCAGTCACGTCAGCCAGCTTCTGGAACGCTTTCAAATACGCGGCCGCCTCGAGGCGCCGGCGGGCACCCTGTCCGGGGGCAACCAGCAAAAGCTCGTCGTCGCCCGGGAGCTTGCCCATGGGCCCAAGGTCATCCTCGCCTGCCAGCCGACCCGGGGCGTCGACGTGGGAGCCATCGAGCAAATCCATGCGCAGCTTCTCAAGATGCGGTCCGCCGGGGCCGCGATCCTGCTCATCTCCGCCGACCTCGATGAGCTCATGGCCTTGAGCGACCGGCTGGCGGTGTTGTACGAAGGCCGGATCTTGGTGGAAGGACCGGCCGAGCGCTTTACCAAACCCGAGCTTGGGCTGTGGATGGCAGGACAGCGGCCGGCTGCGGCGGGTGCGGAGGGGGCCCGGAATGTCTGACGGAAAGGCGCCCGCCGCCTGGGCGTGGCTGCGGGAGCTTCTGGTTTCCCTGGGAGCCGTGGCGCTGGCGCTGCTGGTCGGGGCCGGGCTCCTGGCGCTGGCCGGCTACAACGTCGCCGATGCGTACGTGAGCCTGTATCAGGGCTCCTTTGGCAACATCTACAGCCTGGCCGACACGCTGCTCAACGCGATCCCACTGCTGTTCACGGGCCTTGCGGTCGCGTTCGCCTTCCGGGGCGGGCTTTTCAACATCGGCACAGAGGGACAGCTGTATGTCGCCGCGCTCGCGACCGCCCTCGTGGCCCTTGCCCTGCCGGGTTGGCCGTCCGTACTGGTCATCACCGCGGCGCTGCTGGCCGGAGCGGCTGCCGGCGCGGCGTGGGGCTTCGTGCCCGGTTTCCTCAAAGCGCGCACCGGCGCCCATGAAGTCATTACGACCATCATGCTGAACTACGTCGCGATCCTGCTCACGACGCACCTGGTCAAGACGCAGTTTAAGGCGCCGGGGCCGGTGGACCAGACCGCCCTCATCCCGGCCGCTGCGCGGCTGCCCGAACTCATCGCCACGACGCGCCTCACATGGGCCATCGTCATCGCCATCGCGCTCATCGCGCTGGTGGACTGGGTGCTGCGCCGCAGCGCGTGGGGCATGGACGTGGAGCTGCTCGGCCAAAACCCGGAGGCCGCGGCCTACGCGGGCGTCCCGGTACAGGCCCGCGTCGCGATGATTATGGCCGTGAGCGGCGCCATCGCGGGCTTGGCCGGAAGCACGCTGGTGCTGGGCGTCCTGCACCGGTTCATTACCAATTTCTCGCCCGGATACGGTTTCACCGGCATCGCGGTGGCCCTCGTCGCCCGCACCCGGCCGTGGGGCATCGTCCCCGCGGCGGTGCTCTTTGGCGCGCTGCAGGCGGGCGGGCTTTCGATGCAGCTTTTCGCCCGCATCCCATCGGACCTGATGACCGTCGTGCAGGGCCTCGTCATTCTGTTTGTCGCGGCGCCCGGGCTCGTCACCCTGTTCCGGCGCCGGGCGGGCAAGACGGGGATGGCCCTTGAGCGGGAGGGAACCCGGTGAGCGACGCCTGGGACGTCATCTTTCAAATCAACACCCTTACCGCAGCGCTGCGCCTGGCCACGCCCATCGCACTGGCCGCCATGGCGGGCACCTTGAGCGAACGGGCCGGGATCGTCAACATCGGCCTGGAAGGCAAGCTTCTGGCCGGCGCGTGGGCGGCCGTCTACGTGACGTACGTGACCGGCAACCCGTGGCTTGGGGTGCTGGCCGCGGTGGCGGCGGGCATGCTGGTCGGGCTCCTGCTGGGCCTGTTTGCCATCCGGCTGCGGGCCGACCACGTGGTGGCCGGCGTTGGCATCAACATCCTGCTCCTAGGCCTGACCACCTGGCTGATGCAAGTGATCTGGGGCAGCCGGGGCACGTCGCCCACCGTGACGCCCCTTCCCCGCTGGTCCATCCCTATCGTGCGGGACATCCCGGTCCTCGAAGAGCTTGTCGGCAGCCACGCTCCGCTGGTGTACTTCACCCTCCTGGCGGCACCGCTGCTTTGGGTCGTGCTCTTTCGCACGCCTGCTGGCCTGCGCCTGCGCATGATCGGCGAGCACCCGGAGGCCGCCGACACTGTCGGCATCCCGGTGCACCGGACCCAGTACCTCACCCTGCTGGCCGCCGGCGCTTTGGCCGCCCTGGGCGGAGCGCAGCTGGCCCTGGGGGACCTGGCCTGGTTTAGCCAGAACATGTCCGCGGGCCGGGGCTACATGGCCTTGGCCGCCAACGTCTTTGGCCAGTGGAACCCCATCGGCAGCCTGCTGGCGGCGCTGCTCTTCGCCCTGACGGACGCGGTGCAGATGCGCATCCAGACGTTGCCCAACCCGTGGCCGACGGAGCTCGTCCAAATGCTCCCTTACCTGCTCACCGTCTTGGTTTTGTCCGGCGCCGTCAAGCGGAGCCGGCCGCCGGCTGCCCTTGGCCGCCACTACCCTCCGGACCACAGCGCAGGAGCACCTTGAGCACGCCGGGCTCGGCCGCCCGGGCCAGCGCCCGGTCACCTTCCCTCAAGGGAAATTCCGCCTCCACCATCGGCTCCGTGACGATCTTGCCCTGGGCCAGTAGACACACGGCCGGTGCGAACGGGCCGCAGCGGGAGCCGACCACGGTGACTTCCCGCACCACGAGGGGCGCGAGGTCGATGGTGATGGGCCGCTCGATGGTCGTCTTCAGGACCAAGATTCCCCGGGGACGCACCAAGGCTGCCGCCTGCTGGAAACCGCCCGGCCGCCCCGTGCACTCCACCACCACGTCCATCTGACCCAGGACGCCCGCGGCAGCCACCTCGTCCGCGGTCAAAGTTCGCACGCCCGCCTGCTCGGCGATGGCAAGCTTATGCCGGTGCCGGCCGATGAGCAGCACCGGGCAGCCGGCCAGCGCCAGCACCTGGGCGCACAATATCCCCAGCCTGCCGTCGCCGACCACCGCCACCCGGTCGGCCGGGCCGATGTGCACCTGTTCCAGGATCTCGAGCGCCGCCGCGAGGGGTTCGACAAAGACCGCCCGCCGGTCGGGAACCTCATCGGGCACGAGGTGCAAGTTTGCCTCGGGCAACACCATCCACTCCGCGAAGGCCCCGTCCCACCGGTCAATGCCGAGCACGCGACTGTGGCGGCAGTGGCGCCCAAGACCGCGCCGGCACATGTCGCACTCGCCGCAAGCGATGGTGATCTCCCCCACCACCCGCCTGCCGACCCACTTCTGATCGTCCGCCTCGACCACCGTGCCGACGAACTCGTGGCCCAAAACGCCAGTGAAGCCCATGTACCCCCGGACGAGCTCCATGTCGGTCCGGCACACGCCGGCCATGGAAACCCGGATCAACGCGCACCCCGGCGGCCGCTGCGGGAGCGGCCGCTCCTCGACGGCCACGACCCCGGGCTGCTTGACCACTACCGCCTGCAAGGCGATTCCCTCCATTCATCGTAGAACTCTGGCAAAGCCGCGCCTCTTGCGCCGGCGCCCTGCCCGGGCAACCCGGGCCGCGTTCGCCGTTTCCGGGCAAAGCCGGCCGGCCCAAAACCCGCCAGCCCCCTGCCCGGTCAGGTGACGAGGAACGGCCGCCGGCTCGGTCGAAGTTCGCTGTAGGCGCGGGCAGCACCTGCGCAAGCTACCACCGGGTACAAGCCGTCGCGAGGCCGTCCGACGCGGGGGATGGGCCGGAGCCGGCGGCGGCCCGGGCGGGAAGGGTGGAACGTGGATGATGAGACGCAGGCGGAAGGCACGCCTTGTGGCGTTGGCTTTAACGATCGTGGCGGCCGGGGCAATCCTCGCGCTGGCCCAAAGCGACGGCAGCGTGATCTACGAGGGCGAGACGCTGCGCTCCTGGCGGTGGCACGGCCAGACCGACCTGCCGGACCAGTATTTCGCCCTGCTCCTGGACCCATCCGACCTTGAACTTGCGCGCCTTGCGCTGCCCCAAAAGGTGTGGTCGGAGCACGGGGCCGAGCTCACGCGCTGGGCGGAGGATGAAGGAACGGCCGCCGTTGTTGCCTACCTCGGCGAGGCACCGACGGGGGGCTATGGCATCAGCGTCCGCCAGTTGCGGGTGGACGGCGCGGGGGCGCGCCAAGTCGTGACGGTGGTCGTCGACCGCCGCAGCCCTGCTCCGGGTGAGTTTGTGACGATGGCGGTCACATACCCCGTGGACATCGTGCCCGTTCCCACGGCCAAACTGCCCGCCGGCACCTTCACCGTGCGGTTCGTCGACGGGCAGGGCAACGTGCTCGCCCAGCAGCGGCTGACGCGGGTTGCCGAGACCGGGAGCGGCGGGAGCGCTGGCGCGGCCGAGGCCGCCGACGCCGGAGGCCAGCTGCGGGTGACGGGCTACGGCGAGGTGACCACGGCTCCCGACAGGGCGACGGTTGGTTTCTCGGTCGTAGGCCGGGATGAAACCGCGCCCGCGGCCCAGCAGGCGATGAACGGACAGCTTGCGGCCGTGCTCCGGGCGCTCGACGAGTTCGGGCTGCCCGATTCGGCCGTCCGGACCCAGCAGTTCAGCCTCAACCCCCGCTGGCGCTACGAGGACGGCCAGTCGTTCATCGTGGGCTACGAAGCCCGCACGCAGCTTGAAGTGCAGCTCGATGAGCTCGACCGCCTGGGGACGCTGGTGCAGACCCTGGTGAATGCCGGCGTGACGGAAGTGAGCCAGATCCGCTACGGCCTGCAGGACGTCCGGTCCGTGCAGGAGGCAGCGCTGCGGCAGGCGGCCGCCGACGCCCGCTGGCGCGCGGAAGCGTTGGCCGCGGCGCTTGGCCAGCGCATCACGGGGATCGTGGAGGTCTATGATCAATCCCGGGGCACCGCCCAGCCGACGCCGTACCCGGTCATGCGGGCCGCGATGGCCATGGACGAAGCGCTCGCCCCTGAGTTCCCGCCCGACGAACTGACGGTACGGGCGGAAGTCGTGGTCGTCTTCCGGATCGCCGGACAGTAGCCGTTCATCAGGCGGGTAGATCCGAGGGCGAAGAGAACGTGCTCATGGGCGGCCGCTCATGCAGTTGGGCGGCCGCCCACGCTTGTACGGCCGCGGGGCCAAGGAACTGGCCGCGGGCAAAGCGATGGGCGCCCAGCTGAGGCTTTCCGGCCGCCCCTTCCTTGGGCGCGATATCCGCAAGCGCGGCCCGCAACAGGTGGACCAATTGCCCAAGCCTCCGGCTCGACGCCTGCTGGTCCTCCTGGACGTCGACCGCCACGACCCGCCGGAAAGCTGCCAGCACCCGGCCAAGTCCCGGCGGCAAAGGCGACAGGCATCGCAAGTGGAGGGCCGAAACCGCGACGCCTTGCGCCCTTAGCCGCAATGCGGCCTCCTCCACGGGTCCGCGGGTCATCCCCCAACCAACCAGCAGCAGTTCGCCCGCGTCGCCGCCTACGGGCCGGGGAGCCTGCACGAACCGATCCACCGGCGCCGCAGCGATGCCAAGCTGCGCGAGCAGCCGGTCGACGCACGCCTCGCCGGGGACTCCATCTGAACCAGAATCCGTTGCCCGGTCCCAGCCGGCCCCGGCGGCCCGGGGCGCGAGCGCGGCGGTGCTGAGCCACCCGCCCCACACGTCCGCCCCGCTCCGGCGCGGCCACGCCTGCACCGCCCCAAGCAGCGCGGCGTCCACCAAGACGAAGCAGTCGCACCGGTACTGATCGGCCAGCTGCCGGGCCAAGCCTACAAAGTGGTAGCACTCTTCTACCGTCGTCGGCGCCAGCACCACCGGCCGCGGCCCACCCGGGCAACCGGCAGCGGCCGATAGCGGGTCACTCCCAAAGGGGAACAGCAGCGCGTCGGCCCGGGGTGCCCGCTCGATCCGCACGATGACCCGCGGCCCGTCGGACGCCGCCACAGGGCACGCCACGGCCTCCGGATCAAGGGCGCGCTCCTCGAGGTTGGCCGGTCCCCCGGCCACGTCCACCATCAGGACCGGCCCCGATGCGGCATAACCCCGGCCCGGGCGAGCCGCACCGCCCTCCCGCACGGGACATGTGCGCCGGTCGCACGCCACCGCCCGGGCGCGGGCCATGCGGGCTTCCCACCGGGAAAACACGCGGCCGCCCAGGGCGCGGTACGTCTCCGCCCAGCGGTCCAGGGCGGGGTGTTCGGTGTTCGCCACACAGCAGGTGAAGCCCGCGGTCAAAGCGCCCATGGCCAGCGCTTCGCGCCCGCTCATCACCTCGATGCGGTCCGCGAGGACGGTACCAGGCGCGGCTGCCGCCAGCGGGAGCGGGAGAAACAGCGCGGCGTCGCGCCAGCCAAGCTCAAAGAGGCGCAAGGCGGCGCTGACGGTGCGCCGGCCCCCGGGCGCGAAACGGTTTTCGAGCGCCCGGCGCACCTCGGCCGGATCATGGTCAAACAAGCGGGCAAGCAGGCCGAGCGCCACGATGCGCTCACCCTGGGGAAAGGCGGGCACGCGGCTCGCCAGCGCCCGTAGGGGCACGAGGCGTACGGGGAGGCTCCCCCAGTGGGAGGGGTTGCAAGCTTCCGAAGCTGAAGCCCCCTCACCGGGGGCGTCCAGGAGCAACAAGCCACCAGGCTGGAACGCTCCGGCGGCCAGGCGGCTGCGCAGCAGCGCGGCGTCAAAGACGAGTCCGAGACTCGCCCCATCGCCCCCGCTGTAGACCGGACCCCGGCCAACCCGCACGCGGCAGCCGGAGCGGCGCCCGTCGCCCACGTAGCCCATCCACACGCTTTGGCCCATGCGGGCCGCCACCTGGGCAAAGACGGTGGCGACGTCGACGCCGGCGGCGGTCGTATCGCCGACGATCTCAAACGCCAGGTCCGCGGCGGTCCCAAGCGACGGGGTCCCGGTTTCGCTCCCCCCCGCTGGCTGGTGCAACCTCTGGTCAACCCGAAGCGTCCGGGTAGACACGGTGCTCACCCCGCTGGCGGCCTGGCGCCTTCTTCCTCTGTTGGCTATCAGTATACGGGGCGGCGAAATCTCTTGTCAAGCGAATTTTCGCTGCTGGCGGCATCTCGCGAGCGGAGGCCGCAGCTCCCTTGACGCTCGCGGGCGGGTTGTGGTAAGTATGGCACGAAGAGCTTAGGCAGGACGGGAGCAGGGGTCAGGCATGGCGTTCAACCCGATTCACATCATCTTTGGCCTCAAGCTCCGCCAAGCCCGCCTCGCCAAGGGGCTGTCCGTCACCGAGCTCGCCGAGCGCTCTCAGCTCTCCCCGTCCTACATCACCGAGATCGAAAAAGGGCGCAAGTACCCCAAGGCCGACAAGATCATGCGCCTCGCATCAGCCCTCGGGTACGACTACGACGAACTGGTTTCCCTGCGCCTTGAGCCCCCGCTGTCGTTTTTGGAAACGCCGCTCAGCTCGCAGCTGCTGCAGGACTTTCCCCTGGAGCTGTTTGGCGTCGACCCAAGCACCGTCATCGAGGTGCTGACCCGCTCGCCGGCCGAGATGAGCGCGCTCGTCAAGGCGCTGCAGGACATCGCCCGGGGGTACGCGATCCGTGAGGAGCACTTCTACCTTGCGGCGCTGCGGTCATACCAGGAGTACCACCACAACTACTTTCCCGAGCTCGAGCAAGCCGCCCGGGACTACGCCGCCCGGGCCGGCCTCGCACAAGCGGGGCCCATCGCCGAGGAGGCTCTGGCGCAGGTCCTCACGGAGCGGTTCGGCTATCAGATCGGGCCCATCCCCGTCGGCGAGCACCCGAGCCTGGCCGCCTACCGCGCGGTGTACTTGCCCGGCCGGCCGCCCCGGTTGCTTCTAAACACCGGGTTGCTCACGTCGCAGCGCAAGTTTGTGCTAGCGAGAGAAATCGGCTACCGCGTACTCGGGATCGAGGAGCGGGCGCTGACCAACTCGCCCGACCGGGTGGACTCGTTCACGCAGGTGCTCAACGACTTCAAGGCCGCCTACTTCGCCGGCGCCTTGCTCATGCCCGAGGGCCAGGTAAAAGACGACCTCGCGGCGCTTTTTGCCCTGGAGACGTGGCAGCCGCAGCAGCTCGTGCGCATGCTGGACGCCTACGACGTGACGCCGGAGACGCTCCTTTACCGTTTCAGCGAGCTTGTGCCCCGCCACTTCGGCCTCAAGGTGCACTTCCTGCGCTTCAACGAAGTCAACGGCAGCTACCGGCTGTACAAGCAGCTCAACATGAGCCAACTGTCGCTGCCCACCGGCTTTGACCTGCGGGAACACTACTGTCGCCGCTGGCTGACCATCCGGCTCCTGCGGGAGCTCGCCGCCGGCAGCCCCGAGCCGCATGCGGGCATCCAGCGTTCCCGGTTCCTCGAATCGCAAAAGCAGTTTTTGTGCCTTGGATTCGCCCGCCGGGACAACTTGCCGCCGTTTTTGCACACCAGCGTCATCCTCGGCATGCGCATCGACGACGAGCTGTACCAGGTCGTGCGCTTCGCCGGCGACCCCAACATCCCCGAGGGGCTCCTCAACGAGACGTGCGAGCGTTGCCCGCTGCTCCCGGAAGAGTGCAGCGAGCGCGCCGCTCCGCCCACCCGCTGGCAGCAGCAACAGCAGGTCGAGGAGCGCCAGCGGGCCCTCGCCCGGCTCATGGCCGAACCGGCGCCGGCCGCCTCCCAAGCGATCTAATCTAAGGGCAACCCGCGTCCTGCGCCGTCGTCAGCGAACGACACCGTCCTCCGCCAAGCGCCTGACATCTTCGGCGGAGAAACCGAGCAGCTCGGACAGGACTTCGCCCGTATGCTGCCCTAAGGTCGGCGGCGGCCCCGCAAGGCGTGCGGGCGTCAGGCTCATGTGCTGCAGGGGGCTGCCGACCAGGTCCACGGCGCCCGCGGCCGGGTGGTCAACCGGCCAGCGCATGCCCCGCTGGCGGGCGAGATCCGATTCGAGCACCTGCGCCAAGCCCCACACGGGCGCCGCCGGCACCTTGGCCGCCGCCAGCGGCCCAAGCCACTCGCCCGTCGTCCGCTCCTTGAGGGCGGCTTCAAGGAGCGGGATCAGGACATCCCTGTTTTTGACGCGCGCCGGATTGGTGGCAAACCGCTCATCGGCTGCGAGCTCCGGCCGCCCGATGACGTGGCAAAACCGCTCAAACTGGGCGTCGTTGCCCACCGCGAGGACCATATACCCATCGGCCGTTGGAAACATCTGATACGGCACGATCTGCGCGTGGGCATTGCCCAGGCGCCCAGGCTCCCGACCCGAGACGAGGTACGCCTGGGCCAAGTTGACCATGGCGGCCACCGCCGCATCCCAAAGCGAGATGTCGATGTATTGCCCGCGGCCGGTGGTTTCCCGGGCCCGCAACGCCGCCTGGATGGCCACGGTGGCATACAGCCCGCACAAAATGTCCACCCACGCGACGCCGACCTTCGTGGGCGGACCGTCGGGCGCGCCCGTCACGGACATGATGCCGCACATTCCTTGCACGGCAAAGTCGTAGCCCGGGACGTCCCGCATGGGACCCGTCTGCCCGAAACCGCTAATGGAGCAGTAGATGAGCCGCGGGTTTTCCGCCGCGAGGCGTTCGTAGTCAAGACCGTAGCGGGCCATGTCGCCCGGTTTCAAGTTCTCGATGAGAACGTCGCTTCGAACTGCGAGCTCGCGGACGATGCGCTGACCGGCCTCGGTCTTCAGGTTCACCGCCACGCTGCGCTTGCCACGGTTGACCGAGAGAAAATAGGCGCTCTCCGTGCCGGCAAAGGGTGGCCCCCACTGGCGGGTTTCGTCACCCCGGGACGGATCCTCGATTTTGATCACATCCGCGCCCAGGTCCGCCAAGATCTGGGTGGCAAAAGGCCCCGCCAGCACGCGGGACATGTCCAGCACCCGCACGCCGGCCAAAGCCCGCGGCTCGGCGCTTACCGGGCCTGCCTGCCGGCCCCGTTCGTTTTGCACGCGGATCACCCCACCACGCGCCCGTCTTGCACCAAGGGCTTGCCGTCCAGGAGAAACGTCGCGTCGCGGATGACCATGTCCAGGTGGACCGCACAGGCGTGGGTACCGCCGTAGAAGAGATCGCTTCCCAGGGCGACGTGCACGTTGCCCAGCGCCTTCTTTTCTTCCTCAAAGTCGCCGTTGCGCAGCGACATGGGATTGAGGCCCAGGCCGATCTCGGCGATGTGGTCCGCGCCGGGCACCGTCTCCAAGATCTGCTGCAGCCTGCGCGCCCGCCGGCCGCCTTCCACGGCCACGACTTTCCCCCGGCGCACTTCGATGCGAATCGGGTCATCGCCTGCCCCGATCTTCGCCACAGGGCCGTCTACGACCAGCGTGCCTTCAAAGGTGTCCTTGAGCGGCCGCTGGGAAATCTCGCCGTCGGAAAAGGCCGCCTCCCGGCCCGGCTCCCGGGCGATGCCGCACTCGACGATGACCGGATGGCCCATGACGGGCTCCTTGGTCACACCCGCAGTGAACGCCGTGCCTGCGGCGGCGCTCACGCTCACCTTTGATGCGGCCGCCCACACGTCCGCCAAGCGGTGGCCGAGACGGTCCAGCTCCTCGTAGTCCGCGAGGGCCGCACCCCGGATCCAGTTGTCCATGGAGCGCATCACCATGGACATGGCCCGCAGCCGCTTCTGCCCCAGCAGTTCCGCGACTTTGCGGGAGTAGGTGGGTGCACCCGAGGAGGCCGTGAGCCCGATGATGACGTCCGCCCGCTCCAATCCCGCGTCCAAGATCGCCGTCAGCTCCGTCGCCCGCGCCTCCTGCCGGGCCGGCATGACGGCCAAGGTAAACTCGCCCCCTGCCTCCTCGACGGCGCCTGCCAATGCCCACGCCATGGCCATGTCCGTCTGGGGGTCGGCCACGAGCAGCACCTGCTCGCCGGGCTTGACCGCCAAATGCCGGCGCACGATCCGGTGGGCTACGGGAATCGCCTCGATGACCCGCAGATCTCGCACATCTTTCACTCCCAGGCTGCTTGTACTTAACCCCTTGTACTTGACCCCTGGTTCTCGACCCCTTGCACTTGACGCGCCGTGCCTACCCGGCCAATGCGCTTGTCCGCGCGCTCTGGGCGGCCCGCCACTGGCTCACGGAAACGACTACCAGCAGCGGCAGTCCCACCAGCCAGAACCGAGTCTGCATGGAGAACATGGCCACGCACGCCACGGCCAGCGCCACCATCTGCCACGACCGCAAAGGACCGAAGAAATAACGCTGCAGCACGGCCGCCAGGGCGGTGATGCCAAGAAGCGCCGCCGCGAGCGCGACGATGACGTCCCCCACGCTGCCCCGGAGAAGCAGCGCCGGATTCATCAGGAACAAAAACGGCACCGCATACTTGGCCATCCCGAAGCGAAACGCCTCGATCCCGGTGCGAAACGGATTGGACTGGGCGATGCCCGACGCGGCAAACGCTGCAAGGGCTACCGGCGGCGTCATGTCGGCGATGACGCCGAAGTAGAACACAAAAAGGTGGGCTGCCAAGATGGGGACGCCCATCGTGACGAACGCAGGCGCCACCAAGGTCGCTTGGATGACGTAGTTGGCCGTGGTGGGAATACCCATACCCAAAACTAGCGAGGCGACGGCCGCGAGGGGCGCCGCAAGCCAAAGCTGGCCACCGGCGACGTCCACCACGATGCCGCTCAGCCGCAGGCCAAGGCCGGTCATGGTCGTGACGCCGATGATGATGCCCGCCGCTGCGCAGATGATGGCCACTTCCACCGTGTTGACGCCGCCGTCCCGCAGCGCGCCCACCACCTGGCGCAGCGTCTCCTTGGCCTGGCCGCGGCGCCAGCCGACAAACAGCACGATGGCGATGGTCAGGATGATTGTCCAAAAGACCGCCCGTTCCGGCGAGTACCCGCGCAGGAGGAAGTAGAACAAGGCGACGAGCGGCAAGAGAAAATGGCCGCCCTCCCGGAGCACCTGGCCAAGCCGCGGCAAATCCGGGCGCGGCAGCCCCTTGAGTCCCGTCATCGCCGAAAGAAAGTCCACCTGCACGAACATCGAGTAGTACGCGAGCAAGGACGGGATAATCGCCGCGACGACCACGTTGATGTAGGGAGTGCCGATGTATTCGGCCATAAGAAACGCGGCCGCGCCCATGACCGGCGGTGTGATCTGCCCCATGGACGACGCGGACGCCTCGATACCGCCGGCAACCTCGGGCTTGATGCCGATGCGCTTCATCAAGGGGATGGTAAACGTCCCCGTGGTGGTCACGTTGGCCACGGAGCTGCCCGACATTGTGCCCATGACCGCGCTCGATAGAACGGCGGCCTTGGCCGGTCCCCCGCGGGTGCCGCCGGCGACCGCCATGGCCAAGTCAAGGAAAAACTTGCCCGCTCCCGTCCGCTCGAGGATGGCGCCGTACAGGATGAAAAGCAGCACGAACTTGGCCGACACGCCCAAGGGAATGCCGAAGATGCCCTCGGTAGTGAGGTACAAGAAAGGCACCGTGCGGGCCAGCGGGAAGCCCCGGTGGGCAAGAATGGCAGGCAAGTACGGCCCGACGAACGCAAAAACGAAGAACGCACCGGCCACGATGACGATGGGCCAGCCGGTGCCTCGCCGCGCGCCTTCGAACACCACAAGCAGCATCATGATGCCGAACGCGATGTCCCAGCGGTTGTAGGCGCCGGCCCGGGTGGCGACGCTCGCGTAATTGAGCAGGACATAGCTCGTGGCCGCTATGGTCAGACCGACGAAAACGGCCGTGTAGGCGAGCTTGGCCCACGTGAGCCGTTGCTCCTTGATCACCGTGTGGACGAGGAACAGAATGGTGCCCATGAACAGCAAGTGGAGCGCCCGGTGCTGCAGTGCGAACAGCGGGTACCAGTAAGCCGCGTACAGGTGGTACACCGACGCGCCGATGGCCAGCACCGTCACGATTCCTGATGCGACGCGCCGGACCGATTCTTGGGTTTCCGCTTTCATGGCCTCACCTCCAGCGCCACACGCCGGCCGTAGGACGCCAGATCCGCCAGCACAACCGCCTCACCGCCCACCGTGACGGTCTGCGCCACGGTGCCCGCCACCCGCAGGACGAGCCGCCCGAGGGCCCGCTCCGCGTGGACGACCACCCATTCTCCGTCGAGGACGACGCCCCGGTCGCGGCGAAACTCAAGACCCGCCCCGTACCATAAGTACCGCTCAAGCTCCAGCACGAGTCCCTCCGGCGGCGGCACTACCCGCAGGAGGCTCTCTACCGGCGTCTTGTCGGCGGAGTGAACGTAAGAATACCAGACCGCGTCGCCTGCCTGTACCTCCGTCGCCCAGAGTTCGTCCCCGGTTTCCACGTCAACGATGGCCAGGCGCCATGGGCGCTCCGGCGCCGGGTACCCGTCTTGCTCGTCCCCGCTGGCCCGGGCGGAGACCATGATGCCCATGGCCAGGATAAGGGCCGCCGCCCACCGCGGGACGCCTAAGGAGCGGACGCCCGGACGGCGCCCGCTCCCTGCCGTCGTCATGCCGGGCTCACTCCAGCGCCCCGACTTCCCGGAAGTACCGCTCCGCGCCCGGGTGCAGCGGGATCGGCGAATGGATCGCGTTCGCCGGCACCAGCTGCTGGGCGACCGGGTGGACCGGATGGAGCGCCTGGGCGTTCTCAAAGATGGTCTTGACGATCTGATAAGCCACATCCTCAGGCATGGACGCATGGGCCACGACGACGTTGGAATCGCCCAACGCCAGCACATCGTAGTCGACGCCGCGGTAGGTGCCGGCCGGGATCACCGAGCGCACGAAGTAGGGGTACTTCTCGATGATCTTGTCGAGCATCTCGGGCTCGATGGAGATAAGATCGATGTCCCGCACCGTGGCGATCTGTTCGACGGCCGCGCCGGGGTAGGCAAAGTTGAGAAAGACCGCGTCCACGACGCCGTCGACCAAGGCCTCGGCGGATTCGTTTTGAGACAGACGGGCCCGGGTCATGTCCCGATCCGGGTCAATGCCAAAGACGTCCAAGATGGCCAGGGCAATCGTCTCGGCCCCGCTGCCGGGCGCCTCCGTGGACACGCGGCGGCCCCGGAAGTCGGCCACCGAGGTCAAGCCTGACCCCTTTAGGGCCACGATATGCTGCGGCGCCGGGTACATCTGGAACAGTGCAACGATGTCGTAAGCCTGATCAAAGGGTGGATTCCCGTGCCGGGCGTTGTAGGCGACGCTGCCCAGCACCATGCCCATGTCGGACAGGCCGCTGCCGACCAGGCGCACGTTCTCGACGGACGCCGCCGTCGACTCGGCGGTCACGATGAACCCGGGGAGCTGCCTCGTCAGCAGGTCCGCCATCGCGCCGCCCAGCGGGAAGTACACGCCGCCCGGCCCTCCGGTAGACAAGCTGAGAAACCGATTTTGGGCACCGGCCGCCGTCGCCAGAAGCGCAACGGCCAACGCCGCGACCAACCACAGCTTGAAGCTGCGAACTCCCAATGTCCGCACGTGATCACCCTCCCTTTCTAGCTGCGTCCTCCGTCCAAGGCATCAGCCGGCGTTCCCATGGCCCGTCGTCTCCTACGGCATCCCCCCTTGGCGAGTGATCGAAGTCGTCGTAGAGCCGCTGCTCACGCCAGAGCTCCTCCCGCTCCCGCAGGACCCTCATCGTGTGGGCCTCGTCGTAGAGCGCAACCCCCAAGATCAGCGCGTTGACGACGCTGATGGGCGCTGCGAACGACTCGATGAACGCGTTGAAGTCGGTCGCCGCCGGCAAAGTCACGTCAGCCAAAAGCGCCAGCGGCGACAGCGGGCTGTCGGTCAGCACGATGGTCGGCACCTGCCGCCGGCGCACGTGGCGCAGCATCTCCGCGGTCCAGCGGGTATAACGGGGGACGCTGACGCCGACCACCACGTCGTCAGGGCCGGCCGGGTCCAACTGCTCCAAGAAGTCGCCGATGCCCAGCTCCACCCGGATCGCGTCCTTGCCCAAGTAATGGAGGGCCGTGGTGAGGAGCACCGCCACGCAGGCGGACGTACGCAGGCCGATGACGTAGGTGCGGCGGGCTTTCGCCAACATCTGCACGGCCCGGTCAAAGTCTTCCTTGGGCAAGTTCTGAAACGTCCGGTTGATGTTGGCCACATCGTTGCGCCATACGGCCTGCAGCGTGTCGCTGAGCTCCCGAACCGCCTCCTTGCCGGCCTGCATGCGTTCCACGGTGGACAGCCGCTGCTTGAGGCTGTCCTGAAGGGCCCGCTGCATGTCCGGATAGCCCGGGAAACCGACCGCGGCGGCAAACCGCACGACCGTCGACTCGCTGACGCCCACCCGCTGCCCGAGCTCGCGCGCTGTCAGAAACGCGCAGTCCTCGGGCCGCTGGAGAATGTAGTCCGCAATCGCCCTTTGATTGCGGCTCATGCGGGTCTGGGCTGCTTGAAACCGTTCCAAGAGGGTTGTCAACGGCTCTCCTCCCTACACACTACGACGGCACGCTTGC
>CALFSR010000195.1 GCA_937916565.1 uncultured Bacillota bacterium
TACGACCTGGTGGCGGGGGTGACGTCCCGATGATCGCGCTGGAGCAAGCTCGGCTGCATCTGGAGCAGTTGGGACTGACCCAATCGGCGGCCATGCTGGACAGCCGGCTGCAACATGCGACGCAGAAGGAGCTGCCGTACGTCGAGTTCCTGGTGGATCTGCTACGCGTGGAGGTGGCCGCACGTCGTGAGCGATACCTCAAGGCACGCGGTTGGCCCACTTCCCTTTTCACCGGACGCTGGAGCAGTTTGATTTCTCTTTCCAGCCATCGGTGGATGAACGGCTGGTCCACGAGCTGGCCACGCTCAGCTTCGTGAGCGACGGCGCCAACGTGATTCTCCTCGGTCCGCCCGGCGTGGGGAAAACCCACCTGGCGGTGGCGCTGGGGGTGAAGGCGATTGAGGCGGGGTTTGGCGTCTACTTCGTGCGGGCGCACCAGTTGCTGGAGGACCTCCGGCAAGCCCAGGCGGAGCACCGTCTGGAGCGTCGCATGCGGGTTTATCTGGCTCCAAAGGTCTTGATCATCGACGAGTTCGGCGTGTGGCCGTACGAACGGACTGCGGCGACGGCGCTGTTTGCGCTGGTCTCGGCCCGATACGAAAAGGGCGCCTCGGTCATCCTGACGTCCAACAAGCCCTTTGCCGAATGGGGCGAAGTGCTGGGCGACGCGGTGGTGGCGACGGCCATTCTGGACCGGCTGCTGCACCACAGCCACGTCCTCAACATCCGGGGCGAAAGCTACCGCCTGCGGGAGAAGAAGCGCGCCGGGCTGTTCGGAGGGCTGCTTCCGCCACAGGAGGTGATGAAGCCGGCAACCGGATCGGGAGATTAAGTTCCTTGGGGTGGGTTAGTTTCCAATCGCCACCAAGTGGATCAGGTTGAAATCGCCGTTGACATAGTCCCGATCGACGTTCTCCTAAGCCATCTATTTAGCTCGCCCTACTCACCTCAGGTAAGCCATGTACGCCAACCGGTGCCGTCTTAGAATCCTTCGGCCGGATGGTAAGAAAGCCCCGCAGCGCACTAGGCCAATCGGCCAGCAAGGCCCGGGCTTTGGGGCTGCCGGTGCGCTGGTAGTGCTGCTGCACGATGGCCAGCAGCCGCTGGCCGTCGTGCTCGCTGGCGGGTTCCAGGCTTACGAGTTCATGGTTGAGACGCTCGGGCAGCCGGCCGGTTTCATCGAGCACAAAGAGCTCCCCGCCGGTCATGCCGGCGGCCAGGTTGTAACCCGTCGGGCCGAGGATGACCACCGTCCCGCCCGTCATGTACTCGCACGCGTGGTCGCCGGTGCCTTCGACGACGGCCAGGCAGCCGCTGTTGCGTACGGCAAAGCGCTCGCCCGCCCGGCCGGAGGCAAACAGCTTCCCTCCGGTCGCGCCGTACAGCACCGTGTTGCCCATGATCACGTGCTCGTGGGGAGCGTAGCGCGTGCCTTCAAACGGCATGACCACGATCTCGCCGCCGGCCAAACCCTTGCCCACGTAGTCGTTGGCTTCGCCGATGAGGGTAAAGCGCACGCCGGGCGGCAAAAAGGCGCCAAAGGACTGCCCGGCCGAGCCGCGGAAAACGGCGTGGATGCTGCCCATCGGCAACCCTGCGTCGCCGAACCGGCGGGCGATGGTAAAGGCGAGCGTCGCCCCCACCGTGCGGTCGGTGTTTTCGATGGGCAGCTGCACCTCCACGTCCCGGCCAAGGGCCAGCGCCGGCGCCGCGTGGATGAGCAACGCCGCATCGGCCCGCAGCATGCCCACGGAGCGGCGCGGCCTGAGCAGGTCGTTGCGGCGAAACTCCCGGTGCCGGGGACTCGCCTCGGCCCCCTCGGGCACGCCCAGGAGGGGCGAGAGGTCCAGCCGGGCAAAGGCCGGGTGGCCCGTGCGCACCTGTTCCAGCAGGTCCGTGCGGCCGATGATCTCATCCAGGCTCCTGTACCCGAGTTCCGCCAAGATCTCCCGCACGTCCTCCGCCACGTGCCGCATAAAGGCCATAACGTTCTCCGGTCGCCCGACGAACTTGGCCCGCAGGTCCGGCCGCTGCGTGGCCACGCCCGCGGGACACGTGTTGTTATGGCACACCCGGGCCATGACGCAGCCTTCGGCGATCATGGCCGCGGTCCCAAACGAAAACTCGTCGGCGCCGAGCAGCGCAGCGATGACCACATCGCGCCCGAACTTTAGCCCCCCGTCCACCCGGACGCCCACCCGGTGGCGCAGGCCGTTATCCAAAAGCGCCTGCTGCGTTTCGGCAAGGCCGATCTCCCACGGCAGCCCGGCGTTCTTGATGGAGTTGAGCGGGGACGAACCCGTGCCGCCCGAATGGCCGCTGATGACGATGATGTCCGCCCCGCCCTTGGCCACGCCGGCGGCGATGGTGCCCACTCCCGTCTGGGCCACGAGCTTTACCGAAATTTCCGCGTCCGGGTTGGCCGCCTTGAGGTCGTAAATGAGCTGCGCGAGGTCCTCGATAGAGTAGATGTCATGGTGCGGCGGCGGCGAGATGAGGGCGACGCCCGGCGTCGTCTTGCGCAGGCGGGCGATGAGCGGCGTCACCTTGTCGCCCGGGATCTGCCCGCCCTCGCCCGGTTTCGACCCTTGGGCGATCTTGATCTGGATCTCCGCCGCCGAGGCCAGGTACGCCGGCGTCACGCCAAAGCGCCCCGAAGCCACCTGCTTGACCGCGCTGTTGCGCTCCGTGCCAAATCTTGCCGGGTCTTCCCCGCCTTCGCCCGAGCCCGAACGCCCGCCCAGCCGGTTCATGGCGATGGCCAGCACCTCATGGGCTTCCTGCGACAGCGACCCAAGCGACATCTGCGCGGTCGAAAAGCGCTTCACGATGGCCTCGACGGGCTCCACCTGCTCGATGGGGATGGGCCTGCGGTCGCTGCGAAACGCGAGCGCCGACCGCAACTGGCTCGGCTGCGCGTCGACCATCCGGACCCACTCGCGGTAGGCCTCTCTGGACGGCTCGCCGCCGCCCGCGCCCTTTAGGCCCACGGCCTCGTGCAGCTTGCGGGCGGTTTCCGGCGTGAAGTCGTGGTGCTCCCCGCCCTTGCGGGGCTTGTAATACCCATAGGTGTCCAGCTTGCCCGCCTCCGGGAACGCCTTCGCGTGCCACGTGAGGACGACCTCGGCGATCTCCTGGAAACCGTTGCCCTTGACCACCGAAGGCGTGCCCGGGAAGCACGTCTGCACCACGTCGTCGCCGAGGCCCACGGCTTCGAAGATCTGCGCGCCCATGTAGCTGTCGACGGTGGAGATGCCCATCTTGGACATGACCTTGAGCAGGCCGTCCTCCGCCGCCTTGCGAAACCGTTCCTGCGCCGCGGCGGGTGTAATGGTTTCATCCTTGAAACGCATGGAGGCAACCGTCTCGAGGGCGAGGTACGGGTAGACCGCCGCCGCGCCGTACCCGAGGAGGGCGGCGATGTGGTGCACTTCCCGGGGCTCGCCGCTCTCCACGATGATCGACGCCCGCATGCGCTTGCCCCGCCGGATGAGATGGTGGTGCACGGCCCCGACGGCCATTAGGGAAGGTATCGGGGCATGGTCCTTGTCGACGCCGCGGTCCGACAGCACCAGCAGGCTCGCGCCGCCGTCCACGGCCTCCTCGGCCTCTTGCATGAGCCGGGCCACCGCTTTTGACAGCTCCCCCGGGCCGCCCGCGACGGGAAAGACCGCCGCAAGGCGCGCCAGGCGAAACCGGGGGTCGCGCCGGGCAACTTCCTCCAGGGCGGCCATATCCTGGGCGAGCAGCACCGGCCCCGGGAGCTCGATGAGGGCGGCCGCCTCGGGGCGTTCGGCCAGTAGGTTGTCCCGGGCGCCCAAAAGCGTCCGCAAGGAGAACACGAGCCGCTCCCGCAGGTGGTCGATGGGCGGGTTGGTCACTTCGGCGAACCGCTGCTTGAAATAGTGGAATAGCGGCCTGGGCTGATACGAGAGTACGGCCAGGGCCGTGTCGTCGCCCATGGAGCCGCCCGGCTCCTTGCCGTCTTCGGCCATGGGCCGCAGCATGACGATGAGCTCTTCGGATGTGTAGCCAAACGCCAGTTGCTGCTGGGTGAGCTCGGCCTCGTGCCGCTGCTGGATGAGCTCAGCCTCGTGCCGCTGCTGGATGAGCTCGGCCTCGTGCCGCGGATGGATGGGCTCGGCCTTGTGCCGGCCGATGGACACCATGTGCCTACGGACCCATTCTCCGTAGGGCTTGCCGCCCGTGATCTCGGCCTTAATGTCGGCGTCCCGCAGGAACCGCCCGGTTTCCACATCGACGGCGATCATCTGACCCGGCCCCAGCCGGCCCCGCTCCAGGACGTGCTCCGGCGCGACCGACGCGATGCCCACTTCCGAGCCTGCGACGACAAGCCCGTCTTCGGTCACGATGTAGCGCATTGGCCGCAGGCCGTTGCGGTCAAGGCGCGCCCCGACCCACCGCCCGTCGGAAAACGCGATGGCCGCCGGGCCATCCCACGGCTCGGTCAGGCACGCGTGGTACCGGTAAAAATCCCGCCGCTCCGGCGCCATGCCGCTGATGCCCTCCCAAGCCTCCGGGATGAGCATCATCAGCACGTGCCGCACGTCTCGCCCGGCCAAAGTCAGCAGCTCCGCGGCGTTGTCCAGCATCCCCGAGTCGCTGTGGCCCGCCTCCAGCACGGGCCGCAGGTCCACGTCTCCGAGCTCCGGGCACTCGAGCAAAGCTTCCCGGGCCGCCATCCAGTTCGCGTTTCCGTGAATCGTGTTGATCTCGCCGTTGTGGGCCAGCATGCGGAAAGGCTGCACCCGCCGCCACGTGGGCGCGGTGTTGGTGCTGTAGCGCTGGTGAAACAGGGCGAAGGCCGTGCGGTAATCCGGGTCATTGAGGTCGGGGAAAAACGCCGCCACCTGGCTGGCGATGAGAAGGCCCTTGTAGACGACCGTCCGTCCCGAGAGGGACGCGACGCACACCTCCGCCCGCTCGGCGGCCAAAGCCCGCTCGAGCTTTTTCCGAAACCGGAACAGCCGCCGTTCAAAGGCCAGGGTGTCGTCGCCCGGGGGCCTGCGCACGAAAAGCTGGCGGATATGGGGCCGGGTCCGGGCCGCATACTCCCCGAGGGCGTCGGGGTTGACCGGCACATCCCGCCACGCCAAGACCTGCAGCCCTTCGGCCGGAGCGAGGCTCGCCACCAGTTGCTGCAGCCGGGAGTACGCGCCCGCTTCCCGCGGCACGAAAAAGACGCCGACGCCGAGTTCTCCCTTGGCCAGAGGCACATCGCACCCGAGCCGCGCCAGCTCCCGCACAAAGAACTCGTGCGGCACCTGCGTCAAGACGCCCGCACCGTCACCCGTGGCCCGGTCCGCCGCGATACCGCCCCGGTGGTTGAGGCGTTTCAAGGCTTCGATGGCCATAGGCAGGACTCGCTCCGTGTCGCCCCGCGTCGTGGCGATGAAACCGACGCCGCATGCGTCCCGCTCGGCCCGTTCCCGATCGTACACAAGTGCGCGCACTCTCTCCGGCATGCTGACCGTGCCTCCCCCGTCCGGCCCGCCGGCGGAAATGCAGGCCCTCGCCCCCACATCGATCCCGAGGGCCTCCGCCGGAACCACCGCGTCCCCCTGGAAAAGTCTGTGGGGAGAATTCTAGAGGGTATAACGCCTGACCGCAACAATTCTGACCAATGTATCGCGTATACTTGGCGACCATCCTCTTGCGCCCGGTGCGACTGCCGAAATATGATGAACCATAAAATTCCTGGATCCCACAGGACCGGCCGGCTGTGGAGCGTCCCCGCGGCACACGGGCGAACGGGCGCTCGCGTGCCCGCACCACCGCCCTCGGGCAACAGTCCGGGCAGCCCCCGGGCGCCCCGGGGCACAACCTCTCGGCAAGCAAGGAGTGTAGGACCATGGCCGCTTTGACCCGCGAAGACATCCTGAAACTGGCGAAAGAACGCAACGTCAAGTTCATCCGCCTGCAGTTCACGGACGTGCTCGGCATCCTCAAGAACGTGGAGATCCCCGTCGGGCAGCTGGAGAAGGCGCTGGACGGCGACATCATGTTTGACGGCTCGTCCATCGAGGGCTTTACCCGCATCCAGGAGTCCGACATGTACCTGCGCCCCGACTACAACTCGTGGGCCGTGTTTCCGTGGCGCAACGGCCCGGCCGGTGCCACCGCCCGGCTCATCTGCGACGTGTACCGGCCCAACGGCGAGCCCTTTGAGGGCGATCCCCGTTACGTCCTCAAGAAGGTGCTGGCCGAAGCGGCCAAGCTCGGTTTCAAGGTCAACGCGGGCCCCGAGGCGGAGTTCTTCCTCTTTAAGCGGGACGCCGAAGGCCGGGCCACGACCGTCACCCACGACGCCGGCGGCTACTTTGACCTCGGTCCCGTCGAGCGGGGCGAAGACGTGCGGCGCGACGTGGTCACCACGCTGCACGAGATGGGCTTCAACGTGGAGGCGTCCCACCACGAGGTGGCCGAAGGGCAGCACGAGATCGACTTCGAGTACGACGACGCGCTGACGACGGCCGATCGGCTGGTGACGTTCAAGTTTGTCACCCGCGTTATCGCGGACTTGCACGGGCTGCACGCGACGTTTATGCCGAAACCGATCTTTGGCATCAACGGCTCCGGCATGCATACGCACCTGAGCCTGGCCAAGGACGGCAAGAATGCGTTTGCCGATCCCAGCGACGGGCTTGGACTCAGCCAAGTGGCGTACCAGTTCATCGCCGGCCTGCTGGAGCACGCCCGCGGGTTTACGGCCATCACCAACCCCTTGGTCAACTCCTACAAGCGCCTCGTCCCCGGCTACGAAGCGCCGGTCTACGTGGCGTGGTCGGCCAAGAACCGCAGCGCCCTCATCCGGGTGCCGGCCGCCGGCGGCAACTCCAGCCGCGTCGAGCTGCGCTCGCCCGACCCGTCGTGCAACCCGTACCTGGCCTTTGCCGCCATCGTGGCCGCGGGCCTCGACGGGATCAAGAAGGGACTGACTCCTCCGCCGGAGACGCAGGATAATATCTACCACATGACGGCGGAAGAGCGGCAGGCCCGGGGCATCGCCAGCCTGCCCGGGAGCCTAGAGGAGGCCCTCGAGTGCTTCCTGGCCGACCCGGTCATCGTCGATGCCATGGGGCCGCACGTGCTCGATGCGTTCCTGCGGGCTAAGCGGGCCGAGTGGGACGCGTACCGGACGCAAGTGCACCAGTGGGAGATCGACACGTACCTGGCGCGGTATTAGACACCTACCTGGCGCGGCAACAAGGGAAACCTGACCCGCCAGTCCTCCGCTCTAGCC
>CALFSR010000196.1 GCA_937916565.1 uncultured Bacillota bacterium
TGCGGCGGCGTAAAACTCGTAAAATACCGAGTCCGAGAACGTGATACCGGCGAAGACCGGCAACTGGACCGCGAGGATCAAGAAGATGTAGACGACCTGGGCTCCATAGGACAGCCGCGGCAGTTCGGGCACCTCACTCACCAGCGGCCACCACATCATCAGCGCCGTCACAACCAGCAGGACATGCTGGATGGGATGGAGCCAGTGGCTGATGAGCGGCGCCTGGTAGAAATACGGCAGGTGCCACGCGGCATTGACGATGTTGAACGCAAGCAGCGTCACTACGGGACGGGTCAGCGCCCGGGCCAGCCGAGCCACCCACCGCCTGCCCAGCGCGTGCTGAATGAGCCACGGCGGTGTTCCGAGGATCATGAGCGGTGCCATGACCATGGTCAGGAGCACGTGCTGCAACATGTGGACGCTGAACAGGTGCTCCTCCGAGACGTAGTGGATCGGCGTCGCCTCGGAGATCGCCATCACCAGCATGGCTGCCATGAAGCATCCCAGATGGCGCCGCTCCAGGTCCGGCGCCAGGCCAAGCTGCTCCCGGTAGGGCCCCACCAAGTACAGGTATACCGTCACGAATGCCAGGATAACCGCGAGCACCTCAGGATACCACCAGCGCAGCACCCCGCCGGGCAGCGCGTGGGCGAGCACGCCCGCCATGCCAATATCCAGCACCGCCACAAAACCTCCGCTTCGCGCTGCGGGGCTGGACCGGCCCGTGGCCAACCCAGCCCCGCTCAGCCATCTACAGGATGATGGCCGTCACCGCCAACGTGATCAGGATCGCCAGGATTACCCCGAAGGCGAAGAAACCGGTGTACACGCGGCTGTCGAACTTGAGGTGCATAAACACCGAAGCCACCAGCAGGAACTTCCACGCCGACAAGAGCACCAGCACCGGCGCCAGCACCGGCCGCAGCGCTTGGACGTAGATGACCGCGACCTCAATCAGGGTCAGGATGAACAGCGTCACCCCGACCTTCAAGTAGTCCCGGGTCGCCGGCTGGGCATGGGATTCGTTCGCCTTCTCCATCGTTTGCGCCCCCATCCGTCACACCCCTGCCTCCGTCAACAGGAAGACGAGGGTGAAGATGACGATCCAGACGATGTCGACAAAGTGCCAGTACAGTCCCGCCACGTCCACATTGACCGCGTGCTCCTTGCGCAGCGTGCCGCGGAAGGAGCTTATGGCGATGACGCTCAGCCACAGCATGCCGAAGATGACGTGCGCCTTGTGGAAGCCGGTCAGAATGTAGAACACGCTGCCGAAGATGTTGGTGTGCCACGTGAGGCCGAAGTCGTGGGCCAGGTGCCACCACTCATAGAACTGGATGACCAGGAACCCAAGGCCGCCCAGGATAGTCAGCGCTAGGAACTTCCCAACGGCTCGCGTTTCGCCGCGGTGAGCCGCGGAAACGCCGAGCGCCATGGTCAAGCTGCTCATAAGCAAGATGAAGGTACTGACAGTCGTCAGCGGGATGTTCACCACTTCGTCGGGGTGAGGTCCGACGACGCTGCGGTACCGGAACACCATGTACGTGGTGATCAGCGCGGCGAAGAACATCGACTCCGACGCGATGAACAGCCATGTGGCCAGCTTCTGGTTGGGAATGCCCAGCGACGTCGGATGGTGGTGGGCATGGCCCTCCGCGTGGCCGGCACCCGCCATAGGCACCGATGCGTGGCTCATCACTTGCTCCCTCCCAGCCGGATGATGCGGAGGTTGTCGCCCTCCAGGGCCCAGCCGATAAGGCTCAGCAGGCAGACGGCGACGCCGCCCCAGAAGACGGGCATATAGTACAGCAGCCCGTAGCTCGCCACAAACAGGCTGAAGGCGACCAGGAACGGCATGTAGGTGCCGCCAGGCACGACGATGACCTCATCCGGCTTGTCCTCCGCGGCAGCCGCCGCTTGCGCCGCACCGCCGGGGGCCAGCTGCGGGTGCTTCCGGATCCAAAGCTCGTCGCGGCTCGTCACGTGCGGCGTCCGGTCAAAGTTGTACTCGGGTGCCGGAGAGGGGATGGTCCACTCCAGCGTCCGCCCGTCCCACGGGTCCGCCGGAGCCGGCTCACCCCGCCGCAGGCTAACCAAGAGGTTGTACAGCGTGATCAAGATGCTCAGGCCCATGGTGATGGCGCCGAAGGTCGAAATGGCGTTCCAGACCTCAAGGCCGAGCCCGGCGTCGTAGGTGTAAATGCGCCGGGGCATGCCGAACACGCCCATGATGTGCATGGGGAAGAAGGTCAGGTTGAAACCGACGAACAGCGTCCAGAATCCGATCTTCCCCAGCCGCTCATCCAGCATGCGACCGAACATCTTAGGTCCCCAGTAGTGGATCGCCGCGATGAGCGAGAACAAGGCCCCACCGATCATGACGTAGTGGAAATGACCGACCACGAAGTACGTATGGTGGATCTGGGCGTTGCTGGGCGCGGCGGATAGCATGACCCCCGTCAAACCGCCGATCAGGAACAACGCCAGGAAGCCCAGGGCGTACATCATCGGCGCGGTGAACCGGATCCGGCCGCCGTAGAGCGTGCCGATCCAGTTGAAGATCTTGATGCCCGTCGGCACCGCGATGATCATCGTCGCCAATGCGAACACCGTGTTCACCACCGGCCCCATACCGACCGTAAAGAGGTGGTGCGACCAGACGCCAAAACCGACGAAGCCGATGAGCATGCTGGAAAACGCCATCACGGAGTACCCGAACAGGGGCTTGCGGGAGAACACCGGCAGTATCTCCGAAACAATGCCCATCGCCGGCAGAACGATGATGTATACCTCGGGGTGTCCGAATACCCAGAACAAGTGGTGGTACACCGTCAGGTCGGAGCCGGCGAAGATGTCAAACAGCAGCGTCCCGAACATCCGGTCAAACAGGCTCAAAAGCAGGGCCACCGTAATGACCGGGAACGAGAACACGATAAGGAACGACGTGACCAGCGTCGCCCACGCGAACATCGGCATGCGCATGAGGCTCATGCCCGGCGCCCGCATGTTCAAGATGGTCACGATGAAGTTGAAACCGGAGACCAGCGTTCCGATACCCGTAAGCAGCAGGCCGATGATCCAGAAGTCGACGCCGAAGCCCGGATTGTAGTGCTTGAGGCTGTAGTTGGGATAGCCGAACCAGCCGGCGTCAGACGGCCCGCCCAGAAACCAGCTCGAGTTGAGGAAGATGCCGCCCAGAAGGAACATCCAATAGCTGAAGGCGTTGAGCTTGGGGAACGCCACGTCCCGAGCCCCGACGAGGAGCGGGATGAAGTAGTTGAAGAATGCCGCCGTCAGCGGCATGACCCCAAGGAAGATCATCGTCGTCGCGTGCATCGTGAACAGCTGGTTAAACAGGTCCGGACCAATAATCTGTTGGTTGGGTCCGGCCAGCTGCAGGCGCATGAGCAGCGCCTCAACGCCGCCGATGAGGAAAAACACGATCGACGTCCAGAAATAAAGGATGCCGATCCGCTTGTGGTCGACGGTCGTCACCCAGCTCCACCAGCCGGCCTGCGCTTTGGGCTTTGGCAGCGCCTGCCAGAAAGACCGCTCCACCGTTGTCGTCGCCATGGCCTAAATCCCCTCTGTCCCCGTGTTTAGCTCTTCCCGGGCGCCTTGCGGCGCCCGCGCCGCCCGCTTGCGTCGTTACCGCAGGGCGCTCAAAAAGGCGACCACGTCCCGGAGCTCATCCGGGGTCAGGCCGACCCGAGGCATGAGCGAGCCGGGCTTGATGGCCTGCGGATCGTCAATCCAGCGGGCGAGGTTCTCCGGCGTGTTTTCCATGATGCCGGCCCCCAAGGTGTGTCGCACGCCCAGGTCGGTCAAGTTGGGACCGACCTGGCCCTGGGCCGTCGTGCCCTCGACGGTGTGGCAGGCAAAGCACGCGCGGGTCTCAAACACCTGGCGTCCCCGCTCCACAGCCGCGAGTTGCGCCTCGTTTTCTACAACCGGGCCGCGGCCCCAGTTGACCACCCACGTGTCAAACTCCGCGGCCGGCAAGGCCACCACCCGCAGGCGCATGTTGGCGTGATGCGTCCCGCACATCTCGGCACACTGGCCCCAGTAGACGCCGGGTTCGTCCGCCTGAAGCCACATCCGGTTCGTCCGGCCGGGAATGGCGTCCATCTTGCCGGCGAGCTTGGGAACCCAGAACTTGTGGATGACGTCGTCGGTGACAATCGTGAGCTTGACGGGCCTGCCGACCGGGATGCGCAACTCGTTGCCCGTCACGATCCCAAGTTCCGGGTATTCGAACTCCCACCACCATTGGTGGCCCACGACCCGCACCTCGAGCGCGTCCTCACCGGGATCCGCCGCGAGGGCAAAGGAGAGCCGCACGGTGGGGACGGCCATAATCAAAAGCAGCACAAACGGAATAAGCGTCCAGACAACTTCCAGCTTGTGGCTGCCTTCAATCTGCGGCGGCAAGTCGTCCTCCGACGCGGC
>CALFSR010000197.1 GCA_937916565.1 uncultured Bacillota bacterium
CGCCGGACAGTTCGAAAGGATAGCGGTGCAGGTACTTGCTGGCCGGTCGCAGCTCCGCCCGCTCCATCGCCCGGCGGACCAGCGCATCCCTCGCCTTTGGGTCCTTGACGCCGTGGATGATGAGGGGCTCGGCCACCGTCGCCCCGATGGTGAAACGGGGATTCAACGTCCCAAAGGGGTCTTGAAAGATCATCTGCACCCGGCGGCGGAACTGCTGCAAAGCCTTGCCTTTCAACGTGGCGATGTTGACCCCGTCCAGGAGGAGCTCGCCGCTGGTCGGATCAAGCAGCCGGACGATCATCTCGCCCGTCGTGCTCTTGCCCGAGCCGCTCTCGCCCGCGAGGCCCAGTATCTCGCCCCGCCGCAGGGTGAAGTTGATGCCGTCGACGGCCTTGACGAAACGCTTGCCGCGAAAAAGCGGCCCACCGCCCACGGCGAAGTATTTCGTGAGCCCTTTGGCTTCCAAAACGATGTCACTCACCGCCGGCACCCCCTGCCGCTGCGCCCGGCGCTTGGGCGGCCGCAACTTGCTGTTCCCGGGCTTCGCCCGCGGCCATGGACTGCTCCCACGTGCTCCGGTGGCGGGCGGCTTCCCGGAATGTCTCGGCCTGGTCCAGCCGGTGGCATGCGGCCACGTGCCCCGGTTCGACCTCCACGGGAGGCGGTGCCGCCCGGTGGCACTCGTCCACCGCAAAGGGGCAACGGGCGGCGAACGGGCAGCCCGCCAGCGGCTTTGAGAGGTCGGGCGGGTAGCCGGGAATCGAGATGAGTTCCCGGGCCTGGTGTTTTACGTTGGGAAAGGCGTTGAGCAATCCCATGGTGTACGGGTGGAACGGCGACTTGAAGATCTGCCGCGTCGATCCTAGCTCCGCCACGCGCCCGGCGTACATCACCAGCGCCCGGTCGCACACTTTGGCCACGACCGAGATGTCGTGCGTCACCAGCACCAGGGAAAGCTGGAGCTGCTTTTGGAGCATCATCAGGCGCTGCAAGATCCGGTCCTGCACGACGACGTCCAGGGCGGTCGTGGGCTCGTCGGCGATGAGCAGTTCGGGCTCAAGAGCCAGCGCCATCGCGATCATGGTGCGCTGCCGCATGCCGCCGGAGAGCTGGTGGGGATATGCATCGAGCCGCTTGGCCTCCAGGCCCACCCAGTTGAACAAGGTCTTAGCCCGCTCCCACGCCTCTTTGCGGGACTTGCCCTGGTGCACCATGATGGCTTCGGCGATCTGTTCCCCGACCCGGTAGACGGGGTTGAGGGCGTTCAGGGCGCTCTGGGGGACGTAGGCGATCTCTTTCCACCGGAGCCGCCGCAGCTCATCATCCCGCAGCGGGACCAGGTCTTGGCCCTTAAACCGGATCGACCCGCCGGTGATGCGGGCGTTGGCCGGCAAGAGCCGCAAAAGCGCCTTCATGAGGGTTGACTTGCCGCAGCCGCTTTCCCCGACGATGCCCATCGTGCCGCCCTTTTCCAGCCCGAAGGAGACCGACTCCACGGCCCTCAAAGATCCGCCGGGCAACTGGTATTCCACCCGCAAGTCCGCCACGTCCAACAGCGGCATGGGCTATTCTCCTCTCAGGCGCGGGTTGACGATGGACTCAAGTCCCCGGGTGATAAAGTGCACGCCGAGCACGAGAAGCACGATGGCGATGCCCGGCGGCGCCACCCACCAGGGCGCCGTCCGCACGGCGCCGGCGATAAAGGCGGAGTGCAAAATCTTGCCCCACGACACCGCCCGCGGGTCGCCGAAGCCGATGAAGCTGACGCTCGCTTCGGCGATAACGGCCCACGCGACGACAAAGCTCATCTCCAGCAGCGCGATGGGCAAGATGTTGGGCAGGATGTGCCGGTACATGATCCGCAGATGGCTTGCCCCGGCCACCCGGGCCGCCTTGACAAAGGGGCGCTGGGCCAGCGACAGCACTTGCGCGCGGCAAATGCGGGCCACCGTGCGCCATGTGAGCAAGGATACGGCGATGATGATGTTCCATACGCTCGGCTCAAGGAGCGAAACCAGCAAGATCACGAAAGGCGTGAACGGGATGCCGTACAAGATGTCCACGATGCGCATGAGAAACGCGTCAATGCGCCCGCCGAAGTAGCCCGCGATGAGGCCGACGTTGGTGCCGACGAAGGTGACCATGAACGCCGCCAAAAGACCCACCTGCAGGGCGATGCGGCTGCCCATCACGACTTGACTGAAAACGTCCCGGCCCAGGTTGGTCGTCCCCAACAAAAACTGGCTCGAGGGAGGGAGCAGCCGGGCCACCCGCCCATCCACCCGGTGGATCGCATCCGGGTCATAGGGGGCGATCAAGGGCGCGAAGATGGCCAACAGGACAAACCCGCCCACGATGATGATGCCTGCCAGCGCCAGCCGATCCCGGACGAGGGCGCGCAGCACCTGACCTACCGACATGACGCACCTCCGCCTACTTGTACACGATGCGCGGGTCGAGGTAGCCGTAGAGCAAATCGGCTACGATGTTCATCAACATCACCAGCGCGGCGATCATGAGAAACGCGGCTTGCGCCACCGGATAGTCGTAGCGGGTGGCGGCCAAAACGATCTCGCGCCCAAGACCCGGCCACGAAAAGACGTACTCCACCAGCACCATGCCGCCGACGGCCCGGCCGAGGTTGGTGGCCAGCGACGTGACCACCGGCAAGAGGGCGTTGCGGGCGGCATGGAGGTAGATGATGCGCAAGGTCGAAAGACCCTTGGCCTTGGCCAGCTCGACGAAGTCTTCGTGCATGACCTCCAGCATCGTGTTGCGCATGAGCAAGGTGGGCGTGGCGATGGAGCCCAGGGCCGCGACGGTCGCGGGAAGGATCAAGTGGCGCAAGAAGTCCAGGTTCAAGTACTTGAGGAGCACGGACGTCTCTTCGTAGCCCGGCTCCCGCATTCCCGAGTGGGGCAGCCAGCCCAGCCCATACGCGAAGATCATGACAAAGATCATGCCGACCCAAAACTCCGGAGCCGCCTTAAAGGTGAGCGCCGCGGTGATGCCGGCGGTTTCAAAGGCGGAGCCGCGGTACCACGCTAGAAGCGCCCCCCAGAGCGTGCCGAGGGCGTACGCCACGACGAGGGCCGTAATGGCCAGGATGAGCGTGTTGACGATCTTGTCGGCCAAGATGTCGACCGCCGGCTGGCGGAAGAAGAAGGACATGCCGAAGTCGCCTTTGGTGATGATGTTCTTAAGGTAAAGCACGTATTGCTGCCAGAGCGGCTGGTCGAGGCCAAACTCCGCGTAAAGGCGAGCGATGGCCTCAGGGCCTAGCGCCGCGTCCACCATGGCGTCGACGGGGTTGGCCGGGAGAAGCCGAAACATGAAAAACACGATGGTGAGCAGCACAAAGAGCGACACAGCTGCCTGCAGCAGCCGGCGAGCCATGAACGCCAGCAACGCGGTTCCTCCTCCCCGGGGAGGCGGGCCCCGGGTTTCCCGGGGCCCCTCCCGTTAAGGTGTGGCGTCAGGCTGTCACTGAGCGGGCAAGTACAGCCGCCCCGCCGAGTCCCACTGGTACCCGGCCTCGGCCAAGATCCGGCGGGCAAGGTCGGGGTCGAACTCGTAGCGGGTCACGTCGGGATTGTACCAGTAGCCGGCGGAGGGCGGAACGACCTGGCCCGGGCCGGCGGGCGTCGCCAAATCTTCGAGGATGGTTTCCGTGATCAACGCCGTGTCGATGACGTGGGCCATGCCCTTGCGGAACGCGAGGTCCGCGAAGGGCTGGCGGCGCAGGTTGTAGGCGAAGTACGTCCAGCCGCTGCCCTGGACGTAGCTGATGGCCACGTGGCTGTTTTGCTTGAGCAGCTGCTCCTGTTCCAGCGTCAGCTGGGGGACGACCAGGTCGACGTCGCCGAGCTCCATCGCGCCCACGATGGCGTCCGGGTTGGCGTAGACGATCTGGAGGATGCCGTCAACGTTCGCCGGCGCGTAGTAGCCCGCGAACCGGTTGAGGCGCAGCTCCTCGCCCCGCCGCCAGTAGCCGAAGCTGAAGGGACCAGACCCGATGGGATTCGGATTGTTCCACTGGGTCGGGTTCTCCACGGTTTCCCAGATGTGCTTGGGCAAGATCGGCACGCTGATAAAGGCGGCGTTGATAAAGGCGCCGTACGGCTCCTTGAGGTGGAAGACGACGGTGTAGTCGTCGACGAGGTCAACCCGGTCCACGATCTGGACGTGGGTGTCCGCCCGGCCAAAGCCGACCTGCTTGCCGTAGTCCCACGTAAACTTGACGTCGTGGGCGGTCACGGGCTTGCCGTCGTGGAAGGTGAGGCCTTGCCGGATCTTGACCTCCACGGTCAGGTTGTCGATGACCCGCCAGGACTCGGCGGTGCTGGGCACGACCTCGTCGCCGTCGAGGCGGCCGAGGAAGTCGTAGATGAGGTCAAGGATTTGCCGGTCGGTGTTTTGCACGACCGTCAGCGGGTTGAGGTGGTCAATGTCCTGCCGCTGGGCGACCCGGAGCACGTTGGGGCCCTGGGTGATGCGCAGGCGGGTCAGGCTGTTGTACGTAAACAGGCCAAGGCCCGGCTGGGCGACGACGTTGTCCAGGCGGTTTTTGTTGTAGGCCTGGGTCAGGTGGTTGAACCACAGGGGAATGATGACCACGTTGTCCGCCAAGTACTCCTGGGCCTGGAAGACGTAAGCCCGGCGCTGCTCGGGATCGAGCGAGACCGCGGCGCCTTCGGCGATGGCGTCATACACCGGGTCGTTGAAGCCTTGCCGGTTTTCGCCCAGGTGGCCGAGGTTGCTGGAATGGAACAGCGTGTAGACGTAATGGTGCGGGTCCAAGCGCTCGGGCTGGCTGCCCCAAGAGAGGAAGAAGCCATCGTAATCCCACGGTTCGGAGCGGGAAATCGACGTGATGACCGGCTGGTCGATGGGCCGGACGTCCACGTCGACGCCCAGGAGCCGAAACGCCTCTTGGATGAGCAAGGCGGCCTCGTAGCGCCCGGGGTCGTATTGCGGCGTCGTGGTGTAAAAGGTGAGGCGCGGCACCCGGCGCGCCGGGTCGAGCGACTGGGCGTGGACGGCGGCCACCCCCGCGAAAACGACGGCGGCGGTCAAGAGCAGGGTGAGAAGCCTTCGCAACACGGCTGAACCCCTTTCCCATGTCAAGGTAAATTGCCCGCTGGTTTCTGACGTCGCTGCGCTCGAGCTTGTAACCTGTGCCGTTTGAAACCGGCTCCTTGCGTCAGTTCGTCGTACGAGCCGCCGTCACCCCCTGTTCTGAGCCGCTGCCGGGCTGCTGGCATCGCCGCGCCGGCTTGGGCTCGGTGTTTTCTCGCGCTGGAACTCTTCCCGCACCTCCGCCAAAAGCCCACGGTCGTAACACAGGTCGACGACCGTCATGGCGATGGCTTTGGCAGCGGCGATCATGCCCGAAAGTCCGCGCTCTGAACGGGCGGCCTCCAGGAACTCGGGCGTGTGGTTGTTGACGTCGTCGTCGCAGATCTTGATGTACGGCTGGATGGTGGCGGTCAGCTGGCTGACCCGCCCGATGTCGGAGGACCCAACGCCCATGCGGGCCGGGGGCGGGCTGACGGGAATGCCCATGGATTCGAGGTTGGCTTGGAAAGCCCGGGCCAGGCTCTTGTTGTTGCGCCGCTCGGGGTAGACGAGGCCTTCTTCGATTTCGCACCGGGCGCCCATGGCCTCGGCCGCTCCCCGCACGGCCCGGTACACCTTGGCTTTCACGCCCTCGAGCGCCTCCATGTTTTCCGCGCGGATGGAAAAGACCGCCTCGGCGTAATCGGGCACGATGTTGGCGGCCGTGCCGCCGTTTGTGATGATGCCGTGGACGCGGCTTGTGTCCGGCAGGAACTGCCTGAGGGCGTTGATGGCGTTGAAGGCCTGGATCAGCGCCTCGAGGGCACTGATTCCTTGCTCGGGCATCGAGGCCGCGTGGGCGCTCTTTCCGTAAAACTTAAACGTGGCCGCCACCCGCGCAAGGCTTCCCCGCAGGACCATGGTGTAGCGGGCCGGATGGAACATCATGGCGACGTCGAGGCCGTCGAACACGCCGGCGTCCGCCAGGAGGATCTTGCCGCCGCCCTTTTCCTCCGCCGGGCAGCCAATGACCACGATGCGGCCGGGCAGGTCGGGAACAGCGTCCTTAAGCGCCAGCGCCGCGCCGACGGAGGCGGGACCGATGAGATTGTGCCCGCAGGCGTGACCAAGGCCGGGAAGGGCGTCGTATTCGGCCAGCAGCGCAATGGCGGGGCCGCCGGGGGCGCCTTCCCAAAGGGCGCGAAACGCCGTCGGCAAGTTGGCGAGGCCGATTTCGACGTCAAACCCGGCTTCCCGCAGGGGCTCGGTCAGCCAACCGGCAGCCCGGTGCTCCGCGAAAGCGAGCTCTGGGTTATCATGGATTTTGAGTGCCAGGTCCCGCAGCGCCGGTGCGAGCCCGTCGACGGCGGTGTGGACCCGTGCCTTCTTTTCCCGAATTAGAGTTGTGTCAGCCATCCACCGGGTGCCTCGCTTTGCGTGGGGTAGGTCCCACGGGGTGGGTATAAACAACGGTTTCGTGATGCTATAATCAGTGCATTTACTATAACATGGCATTTGAGGGCGATCAAGCCAATCCAAATATATAGGAGAAGAAGGGGGGACATGCCGTGCGTTTTGCCGACCTTGAGGTTTTTGTGCGCGTGGTGCAAGAAGGGACCTTTTCGGCCGCCGCGCGGGTGCTGGGTCTGACCCAGCCGGCCGTGAGCGCGCGCATTGCCTACCTGGAGCGGGAGCTTAACACGACGCTTTTGATCCGGGAACCGAGGCGGATGTACCCGACCCCCGAAGGGATGATCCTTTACGAGCACGGCCTGCGGGCCCTGGGGGAGCTTCACTCGGCGCAGCAGCGTATCCAGGAGGAGTCCAGGAGGCCGTCGGGTTCGTTCGTGCTTTGCGCGGGAGAAGCTTCCGGCACGACGCTGGGGCCGCTCCTTTTGGCTTCCTTCCGGCGGCTCCACCCCGACGTCGTGCCCAAGCTCCGCATCGGATCCGTGGCCGACAACTTAAGCCAAGTGGTCGAGCACGAGGCGGGCCTCGCCATCGTGCCGTACACGCCCTCGGAGCCGAGGATTGAGGCGGTGGAATTGGCCCGGGACGAGTTCCGGCTCATCGTGCCGGAGGGCCACCCCCTCGCGCAGGACGAGCCGGTGGACCCGGCGGAGCTTGTGAAGTATCCGTTTCTGACCCGTGAACGGGGCAGCCGGGCCAATGCCTTAATCGAGCAGGCCCTCGCCCAGCACGGCGTGCGCTTTTCGGACATCCGCGTCGCCATGGAGATGGCCAACAGCGAGGCCCTGAAGCTGGCGGTGTCGGAAGGGGTGGGCATTGCCTTCATCCCGCAGCTTTGCCTGCACCGCCCCGGTCATCACGAGGCCGGCTTCCGTCCCGTGGAGGTGCGGGGCCTGAGCATCAAGCGCGGGTTCTATTTGATCCGCTCCACCAGCGCCGCGCACCCGTACGTGGAACGCCTGTTTTGGGAGCATTGCCAGGACGCCGAGCTGCTGCGGGCCATGGCGGCGCGCTACCGGCTGGAGTTGCCGGAAAGGGTTTCCATATTATAGGATACTGGATGCGAATAGGACCGCGTGTTGCCGGTGCCGAAAGGATGTGTGATCCGACGTGGACAGATGCCCGCTTTGACGCGGGCCGCTAACGAGAGAATGTTGGGACATTTGCCCATATCTATCCGGTCCGCTTTGTGGTACAAAAATTGTGCCGTCCTGACCCCCCCATCGTTCTTCGGTGCAGCATAGCGTCACAAAAGTGCGACAATGGGTTCTCTTGTTCCGGACTTTGCGTGTCATGTGCCTGCAGTAGCAATAGTCTGCAGTCAGGGAGTTGAGAACTGTGAGTACAGCGTTTGCCCCTGCTTCCGCGACAAGTCCGGAAGATCGGGAAGGACAGGCGACCGGGCGCCGCAGGATCGATTCCCGCAGCCGTCCGGTTACGCAGGTAGAGCGGGATTATCCGGCCGACGAGCGCCTCATCTCCGAAACCGACTTAAAGGGCTTTATCACCACGGCCAACGCTTCTTTTTGCCACGTCTCCGGCTACACCCACGCGGAGCTGGTCGGCCAGCGGCATAACATCGTCCGCCACCCGGACGTCCCCCGGGAGATCTTCGCGGACCTGTGGCGCACTATCCAAGCGGGCCAGCGGTGGACGGGCATCGTCAAAAACCGTTGCAAAAACGGGGACCACTACTGGGTCCGGGCCTTCGTGTCACCCGTGAAACGGGACGGGCAGGTGGTCGGTTACCGTTCCGTACGGGTGAAACCGACCCGGCAGGAGATCGCGGAAGCCGAGGAACTGTACGAGAAGATCCGCCGGGGCGAGGTTAAGCCGGATACGCTGGCGGAACTTAAGAAAGACGAGCCGTGGATCGAACGGTTCTTGTTCGGGCGCTTGCCCGTCCAGCGGCAACTGCTCGTCACCTTTGTCTGGCCGCTGATCTGGTTCGCCGCCGCCCTCATCGCCATGTACGCGGGCGCCGCGCCGGCCGTCATGTGGGCTATGTTTGGCTTTGCAGGGGCGACGACCCTCGCGGCGGGCCTTCTCGTGCTCGCCCAGTTTTCCGAGCCGTTGCGCAGGCTGAAAGAACTGGCGCTGGCGCTGGAAGCCGGTAACCTGTCGGCTCGCATCAACGCCCGGGGGCGTTCGGAGTTGGCCAAGGCGCTGCGGGAAGTGGACTTTGCTTTGGACGGGGTCGAGCTGCTGCTCTCGGAGATGTCCCAGGTGTTCAGCGGCATGGCACGGGGCGACTTGAGCCGCCGGGTGCTCATCACCTTGCCCGGGGAGCTCAGCCGGATTAAGGAGTCGGTCAACGACGCGGCCGAGCAGATCGAGCGGACCATCGACCAGCTGAGCGTCCGCCTGTCGGATTTGGCCGAAGGCCGCATCCATGCCCAAAACGGAGCCGAGGTGATCGGCGCCGGGCGCTTCCGCGAGGCCCAGGAACGGGCCATCGAAGCCGCGGAGCGGTTGTCGTCCCTGTTTAAGGCCATCATGGAAACCGCCCGGGCCTTGTCGCAAGGCGACTTGACCCGGTCCATCCGCGCGCAGGCGGTGGGCGACCTGCGGGCGCTGCAGGAGGACGTGGATCTCGCCCTGGCCAACCTGCGGGAAGCCATGGCCGCGGTGCGGGAGAACAGTGACCTGGTCACCAGCGGCGCCCGGGAGATCGCAGCGGCCTCCGAAGAGATCGCCAAAGGCGCGCAGGAGCAGACCGAGGCGGTGCAGCGCATGCAGACGTCCATTCACACGGTGATGCATGAGGTTGCCGCCGTAGGGGATGGGGCGCTGGAGGCCGCCCGCCGTTCCCATGAAGCCGTCCGGCTGGTGCAAAACGGCCGGACCAAGATTCGCAGCATGGTGGAGCTGACAAGCTCCATCGAGCGCAGCAGCCACGAGATCGCCGGCATCACCCAGCTCATCGAGGAGGTGGCCGAGCAGACGAACCTGCTCGCCCTCAACGCGGCCATCGAAGCCGCCCGCGCCGGTGACGAAGGCCGCGGCTTCGCCGTAGTGGCCGAGGAAGTGCGCCGCTTGGCGGTGCGGGCCGCCGAGTCGACGGGAAAGATCCGCACCCTGGTGGACAACACCCTGACGTGGGTCCGGCAGGCGGACGTGGGGGCGGAGGAAGTCGCCCAGCTCATGGACGCGGTCGAAAGGAGCGTCCAGTCGGCCGACGAGATGCTGCATCAAGTCAACCAGGTGTTGCAGCAACAGCGTTCGGTGCTCGAGAACGTCGGCGGCCATGTGTCGGCCCTCGCCCAGATCGCCCAGAACAACGCGGCCGTCACCGAGGAACTGGCCGCCAGCGCCGAGGGCCTGCGCAACAGCGCGGCGGAAATGCACGCCCGGATGGAGCGGTTCCGCGTGCGGTGAGCCCGCCGCGGGCCGCGCCACCACATACCCCGAAGGAAAACGAGCGCGTTCTCGCCGCAGCGTCGAGGACGCGCTCGTTTCTTCTTTAGACTCGGAGGGGGACCAGCGGCCACCGGGGCAAAAGGCGCGACAACCCACCCGCAGGCCTTTACAGGCCCCGGACGGCCAACACTTCCCGGGCGCGCGTCCTGTCGCCGTTGCAGCTGATCATGCGGGGCGCGTCCACGAACTTTAGGTGAAACCCAAGGCGCTCGTACAGCGCGATGATGCGCTCGGTGGCCTGATTGGACAGCACCACGGGTCCCGGGTGGCGTGCAAGCCATTCGGCCAGCCGGACTTGGTCGTCCCAGCTGAAACCGCCCTGGGCATATTGGGTGAACTCCACGTCGTAGGGCGGGTCCGCGTACACGAAATCGCCGGGCTCAAGCGGCACGTCGGCAAAGTCGCCGGCGCGGAACTCCCAGCCGGCGAAGGCGCGTTGGTAGGGCGTCAAGTCGGGCCCGTAGTTGATGCGCTTGTACCGGCCAAAGGGGACGTTGAACTCGCCCCGCCGGTTGAAGCGGCAAAGGCCGTTGTAGCCGGTACGGTTGAGGTAGTAAAAGAGCTGGGCGGCTTCGCTGGTGCCGGCGTCGCCGGTGCGGATGAGTTCGTTGAACCGCCGGCGGTATTCGTAATACCGGTCCGCGCTGTTCTCCATGGGCAGGGTAAAGGCCAGCCCAGCCTTTACCCACCGGTAAAAGTTGATCAAATGCGGGTTGACGTCGTTGAGCAGCGCCCGCTCCGGCATGAGTCCGAGGACGACGGCCAGCCCGCCGCACATGGGCTCGACCAGCCGGCGGCGGCGGTGCGCTCGCCAAAGGCCGAGCAGCTCCGGAACGAGCCAGCGCTTGCCGCCGGCCCACTTTAGAAGCGGCTTTAAGGGCGCGGCCAAAGCCGCGGGAGCGTCGCCGCTTGCCGCTCGTGCGCCCGCGGCCACGGCAGGCGGCTCGTGTCCAAGCAAAGAGATTCCCAGGACAATCACCCCGCAGGCGTGCGGGACGGGACCCGGCGCCGCCCCCCACGCTTACCCGGGGCATATTCCTTCACCGGGCCGCGCTTCCCTTCTTGAGGCAACAAGCGAACGTCGAAACGAGCGGGCGCAAAGTCCGATCGGATGCAAAGTCCGATCGGATGCAAAGTCCGATCGGATGCAAAGTCCGAACGGACGCAGAGTCCGAACGGACGCGCTCGTTTCTTTGCAGCCGCGGTCAGGTGTTCCTCACCTTGAACCGTCACGCCAGGGATGATATTGTATTAATACAACGGTACAATCGCGAGCCGCAGCCTGCGCGCAGCGGGTATGCGGGACGCCTTGTGCCGCTGCTCCAGGCTTGTCGGCCGGGGCCGCGGCGCGGTACCGGAGGGAAAGGGCGAATGCGGTGCGCTGGCATGTGAACCCGCACTCGGGGGTGCCTTTGTACGTACAGCTCGAGCAGCAGGTGAAAACCGCCATCGCCGCGGGTGTGCTGGCCGAAGGTGACCGGCTGCCGACCGTGCGCGAGCTGGCCCTGGAGCTGACCATCAACCCCAACACGGTCGCGCGGGCCTACCGGGAGCTGGAGCGGGCCGGTTTCATCGAGACGACGCCGGGACGGGGGACCTTTGTCAAGACGGGCAAGGTGCCGCCGATGCCGGTGGATGAACGCCGGCGCCGCCTGGAGGGGGTCGTGGATGTGATGCTGGCCGAGGCGAGGGCGCTTGGGTTTGCCGACGAGCAGGTGCTCGCGGCGGTGACGGCGGCGATTGGCCGGACGCCCGAGCCGAGGCCCGAGGGCGGCGACGAAAAGACGGGTGCGGAAAATGAGGCGGGTTTCCGGGACAAAGGAGGGGGCAGCGATGGTAGAGACGAGGCGGCGGGCGGCGGATGAGGCCGCGGTCCTTTGCGAAGGCTTGACCAAGCGGTACGGCGATACGGTGGCCGTCGCCGGCGTCGACTGGATTGTGCCGCGGGGCAGCGTGACGGGGCTCGTCGGTCCCAACGGGGCGGGCAAAACGACGACCATGAAGATGCTGGTAGGTCTTGTTCATCCCTCCGGCGGGCGGGCGCGGGTGCTCGGCTGCGACGTCACCCGGGACAGCCTCGCCATCCGGCAGCGGACCGGGTACATGCCCGAAGAGGACGCACTCTTTCGCTGGATGACGGCGGAGGACGCCTTTGCGTTTTCGCGCCTTTTGTACCCGTCCTGGAGCGACCGCCTGGCCCGGGAAACGCTGGAGCTGTTTGGCCTTTCGAGCAAGGTGCCGGTTTCCAAGATGTCCAAGGGCATGCGACGGCAGCTGGCGCTCACGTTGACCGTGGCCCAGCGGCCGGAGCTCCTCCTCTTGGACGAGCCTACGTCGGGTCTCGACCCTGAGCGCCGGCGGGATTTCCTCAACGTGATCGTCAAGTCCGTGGCCGGTGAGGGCGCCACCGTGATCATGTCGTCGCACCAGTTGCACGAGGTGGAGCGGGTGGCGGACCGGGTCGCCTTCATGCGGGATGGGCGCATCGTGCGGGAGAGCGACTTGGATTCCCTAAAGGAGGCCGCCCGGCGCATCCGCGTCGTCTTTCAGGGGGCGCCGCCCGCGGACCTGGCGGCGTGGGAAGGCGTCCAGTCGGTCGACGTGGACGGCAAGGTGCACGTCCTAAAGGTCAGCGACGTGGATCTGGTCGTCACCCGCCTTAAGGGGCACAACCCGTTCGTCGTCGAGGTGATCGAGCACAACCTCGAGGACCTGTACTTTGAAACCGGCGGAAAGGAGGTCTCCCGGTGATGACGCAAGCAGTGAGGGCTCTATGGCGTAAGGAACTGCGGGAAGGCCGCTGGAAGTTCGCCGTCGCGGCGGTGGTGCTCGTCGCCGTCGGCGTCAGCGTGCCGCTCGTGTACAATTTGCTGGGCGACGTCCTGGGCGAGCTCCTTGAGGATACGTCGGTTCCCGACATCCTTAAGCAGCTCTTGCCGCCGGACTTGCTTCAAATGGACGTCTACCTCTGGTCCAACTGGCACGGCAAGAACCTGTACCAGATTCTCGTCATCGTCGCTATTATCTTTGGCTCCGGCGCGGTGGCGGGTGAGTTTGGCCGCGGCACGGCCCCATACTTGTTCTCCCGGCCCATCCGGCGCAGGAGCGTCGTGCTGGTGAAACTCGGGACGGACCTTTTGTGGATGTTCGCAGCTGCGCTGCTCGGTACCGTGGCGTTGGACGTCACAAGCCGCGTCGCGCACGGGTATGCGGTTTCCTGGACGTTTTACGCAGGTCTTGTTCCCGTAATGGCGGGAGCGGCCTTTGTGTACAGCCTGGCGCTGTACGCGTCCACCCGCATCGACGACCCCGTCAAGGCCGGCGTGGTGGCCGCCGTCGCGGCGGCGGTTTGCTCGATCCCCACCTTTGTTCCCGCTTGGCGGGACTACTCGGTCTATGTGCAGATGACCGGCAGGACGCTGGTTCTGGAGGGTGCGTTTCCGTGGCTGCCTTTCCTCGTTATATTGGCGCTGGCGGCGGAGTTTGCGGCCGGGGCGGTGCGGCGGCTTGAGCGCCGCGACATTTGACGAGGGACCCGGGCGGAAGCGACGAACCGGTCACTCAGAATAAGGGAGGGGATAGCGGCATGCTGCTGACTACGACCGACGACCTGCGGGCCGACTATGAGGTGCTCGGCCTGGTGAAAGGAAGCCGCGTGCGGGCTCGCCACGTGGGGCAGGATCTGGTAGCCTCGCTGCGCAAGATCGTGGGCGGCGAGATCACCGAGTACGCGAGGCTGCTGGAGGAAACCCGGGAAGAGGCCATCCGGGCCATGGTGGCCGAGGCGGAAAAGCTCGGCGCCAATGCCATCATCGGGATACGGATGACGAGCAACTCCATTACCGACGGTGCAGCCGAGATGGTGGTGTACGGCACCGCGATTCGCATCAAGCAATAAGGAAGGATAGCTCGCCCGAGCGGCGAGCGGAGAACGATACCAGACTAGGGTGCCGGTGGGACGTCGCACCGGCACCGCGCTTTTTTCAGGGAGGACCAACCGGATGCGGGAAGAGTTGAAGAAGCAGCTCGAGTATACCGCGGCCTGGCTCGGGCAGGCGCTGGCGGACCTATCCGAAGAGGACGGCGCGGCCCGCCCCCAAGGCCTTGCCCCCATCGTTTGGCAGGTGGGTCACGTGGCCTACTACGACGCCTGGCTGGTGAGAGAGGTGGCCGGGGGTGAGCTCCTGGTTCCG
This sequence comes from uncultured Bacillota bacterium, assembly GCA_937916565.1. Classification (GTDB taxonomy): domain Bacteria; phylum Bacillota; class Limnochordia; order Limnochordales; family ZCTH02-B6; genus ZCTH02-B6. Next base: position 14,142 of record CALFSR010000197.1, read on the forward strand.
GCCGAGTACGGACAGCTCTTTCGCCAGGGCAGCACGGGCGAGGGGCCGCTGCCGGCCTTGGCGGAGGTGCGGGCCGAATTCCAGCGGGCTCACCAGGGGCTCGTGCACCTGGCCGAGACGGCGGACTTGAACCAGCCGGCCGACGGCGGCATCGAGTACTCGACCGTCGGCGGGGCCTTGTCCTTTATGAACATGCACCGGGGCTACCATATCGGCAAGGTCTTCACCTTGCGGGCGCTGCTGGGTAAACCGCTGCTGAGTTAGCGCGTGCCTTATGAGGGCGGCGCAGGCGGCGCCGCCCTCGCCATCGGGTGTTCTACGCCGGCACCTGGCGTGCTCAAAGGGCAAGCGAAGGTGGTGGATTTGGGGAACCGGGCCCCGGCTGTAAGCGTGATCATGCCCGTCTTCAACGCCGCACCGACCGTCAGGCGGGCGGCCGTGAGCATCTTGCGCCAGCGTGGCGTCGACTTAGAGCTGGTCTGCGTCGATGATGGCTCCACCGACGGGAGCTCGACCATCCTGCAGGAACTGGCGGCCTCGTTTCCAGGCATCCGCGTCATCGCGCAGCCGCACCGGGGCATCGTCGCCGCGCTCAACACGGCCCTGGAGGCCGCCAGGCACCCTCTCATTGCCCGCATGGACGCCGACGACGTGGCGCATCCAGAGCGGCTCAGGCTCCAGGCGCGGTTCCTTTTGGGCAATCCGGAGGTAGGTGTGGTAGGCACCCGGGTACGGTCGTTCCCGAAGGCCGCGGTCAGCGCCGCGTTTTACGCCTACGAAACGTGGTCCAACAGCCTCGTGGCGCCCGAGGACATCGCCCGCGAGATCTACGTGGAAAGTCCGATCGTGCACCCGTCGGCCATGTTCCGGCGTGGGGAGGTGCTGCGCCTCGGCGGCTACCGGGACGTGCCGTGGCCCGAGGATTACGATTTGTGGCTGCGCTACCATCAGGCGGGGTTTGGGCTTGCCAAGCTCCCGCGGGTGCTGCTGGGCTGGCGGATGCACCCGGAGCGGCTCTCGTTCCGGGATCCCCGTTGCTCCCTGGGCGGCTTCATCCGGTGCAAGGCGCACTTCCTGGCACGCGACCCAAGGGTGCGCCAGGGGCCGGTGATCATCTGGGGCGCCGGCATGACCGGCCGCCGGCTTGGCAAAGAGCTCATGCGGGAGGGCGTGGCGGTCGAAGCATTTGTGGATGTCGTCCCCAGGTCCATCGGACAAACCCGCCACGGCCGCCCGGTCCGTCCCGCCGACTGCATGCGGGACACGGACCGGTTCGTCCTCGTGGCGATTCCCGCACCCGGAGCCAAGGAGGAGATACGGGCCCAGATGCGGGCGTGGGGTCACAAGGAAGGCGAGTCATTCATCTTGGTGGCTTGAAGGCTCCCCGGACCTCGCAGGCAGCACCCGCAGGTGGGACGAGGAGGATTACGGCCGGGCCACCGCCGACGCTGGCGCCCGCTCGGTTGTCACCCCACCCGATTCACCGTACGACTTTCAACCGGCCGGCGGCCACAAAGCGCTGTCCACGAACCTCCTCATCCACGGGCTAAGCTTGGATGACAACCTTCTGTTAGGTCGTTGAGGCGTCGAGGAACTCCATGAGCGAGTACGGTTCCACCCAGCGCACGAACATGGCGCCGTGCGTTACCTCGGCGGTGCCGTTTGTAATGTAGACAAGGTCGCCCGGGCGAAGCGCTTCCAAGGGAAGTCGTTCGAAGTTCCAGCGGTAGATGTCACGGTGCGGTAAGTCGTGTACGACCAGGCTGCCGTAGCGCAGGCGCAATTCGCCTAGCGCCTGCCGGTACGACCAGGTGATAATACCCGACGAGTCGAAAGCCGGCGGTTCCCGGCCACCCCACAGGTATGGGGCGTCAAGCTGGGTCATCGCCCACTCCAGCGCCCGTCCGGCCTCCTCCTCGGTTACAAGTTCATGACGGTGCCACCAGACATCCCGAGTGCACCCGCGCAACGCGACCCCGAGGAAAACGAGGACGGTACAGCCGAAGACCAACGCAAGGCGAGGCCGGGCCCTCGCGTTCTTGCGAGTCATGGTGATCACCACCCGCGCGTCGTGGGTGAAGGACTCCATCTCAAGAGGTGCGTTATCCGGCTACCGGCGCGCCGGCCCGAGCCGGTTGAACCGGGCGGCGACCAGGTTGCCCAGGAGCACGAGCGTCGTTGAGATGGCGATCATGATGATCCCAAGCGCCGCCACCCGGCCCCAGAGGGCGTCCGAGACCGCCCGGAACACCTGAACCGACAGCACCTCGGTGCCCGGGCGCGCCAGCACCGTGGACACGTCCAGCTCCCGGACGAACATGACCACCATCAAGGTCCAGCCCGACAAAATGCCCGGCAGCGTCAGGGGCAAGACGACCCGCCGGAACGTGCGCAGCCAGCTGGCCCCGCTTACCGCCGACGCGTCCTCGAGATCCTTGCTCAACTGGATGAAGGTGCTGGTGAGCGGGCGGATCGCATAGGGCAGGTACGTGGCCACGTAACCGATGAGCAGCGACCAGAGGGTCCCGTACAGGTCCGTCCGGGCGAACAGCCACATGAAGCCGACGCCGATGATGAGCCCCGGGAACGAGTAGGAAAGGAACGTCAGCGTTTCCAGGACGGCGCTGCCCCGGGTGCGGACCCGCACGATGACGTAGGAAGCGAAGGTGGACAGCACAATCCCCGCGGTGGCGCCGCCCAGGGCCAGCAACACGCTGTTGCGGAGCGCTCGCAGCGACAGCGGATCGCTCAGCACATGCTCCCAGTGGCGCAAGGTCAGTTGGCGGAAAGCCTCCGCGCCCGGGACCATGATGTAGGGGATGAAGGACGTATAAGCCAGCACCAGCACCGGCAAGGCGATGAGCACAATGCCCAGGAGCAGCACGACAAAGCCGAGCGGCCAGCGCCAGCGGCCAAGGCTCGTGACGGTCGGCCTGTAGCCTTTCCCCGAAATGGTCACAAACTGCTCGCTGCGGGCGGTCAGGTAACGGTACAAGTACACGAGCACGATGGCGACGCCCAGCACGCTGATGCCCACCGCCGCCGCCCGGCCGTAGTCGGGTACGAAGCCGACGCTGATCAGCCGGTAGATAAAGGTGGTCAGCACTTCCACCCGCCCGGGAAGCCCGAGCACGGAAGGGACGGCAAAGGCGCTCAAGCTGCGGATCATGACCAGGGTGATGGCCGCCAGGATGGCCGGCCGCAGCATGGGCAAGACGATGCGCCACCAGGTGGCGCTGCGGGAGCGGCCGCTGACCCACGAGGCCTCCTCCAGCGACACGTCAAAGGACGCCATCGCGGCCACGATGACCAAGTACGCCACGGGCAGGTCCAATAGCCCCTCGATGAACACCATCCCCGGCAGCGAGTAGACGTTGATGCTTCCCAGGCCCAGCTGGCGCAGGAGCAGATTGAGCATGCCGTTGTTGGGGTTGAGCAAAAGCGCCCAGCTCGCGGCAAACGCCAGGTGGGGGATCATCATGGAGACGATGGGCAGCATGTGCAGGATGCTGCGAAACGGGATGTCCGTGCGGAAGTTGAGGTACGCCAGGGTCAAGGCGAGCCCCGTCGCGAGGATGGCCGAGCCGAGGGCGAAAATGGCCGTGTTGGACAGCACCTGCGTAAGCCGCGGGTCGCCGTAGACGCGGGCGTACTTGTCCAGTGTAAAGGCGCCGACGGCGCCGAGTCCTTGGGAGAAGCTGCCGACCAAAAGCATGAGAGCCGGGCCGAGCGTCAGCCCGCCGACGATGAGGATCAGTACGCCTACCGATACAGATGTCCGCCAATTGCCGCTGCGCATAGCCCGTCACTCCAGCAGCCGGCATCCGGCCGGCTCGATGGCCAGTTCCAGTTCCTGGCCTTCGTGCACGTCGGCGCCGGCCGAAAGCCGCACCGTGAGGATGGTTTCCGTAGGCCCCACGACGACTTCCGCGTCGTAGTGCTCACCGAGAAAGAGCAGCGACCGGACGCGCCCCCGCAGCCGGTTGGCCTGCGGCCCGCCCGCCCCCGCCGAGATGGCGTCGTTGCGGACGTAGACGGTGACCGCTTGGCCTGCCGCCAAGTCGGTACGCCCCTCGCACTTTAGCTCCCCCACGGGTGTGCGGACACGGGTCCACGCCCCTTCGTGGCCGGCCACCGTCCCCTCGAGGAAGTTGGTGCCGCCGAGAAACTCTACGACGAACCGGGACTTGGGCCGGAAGTAGATGTCCTTGGGGCTGCCGGACTCGACGATGGCGCCGTCCTCCATCACGACCACCAGATCCGAAAGGGCCAAGGCCTCATGCCGGTCGTGGGTAACGTACAGCGCCGTCAGGCCCAGCTGCGTCAGCAGCTGCCGCAGGTCGCGGCGGGTTTCTTCGCGGAGCTTCGCGTCGAGGTTGCTCAAGGGCTCATCAAATAAGATGATTTTTGGTTCGGAGACGAGGGCCCGGGCCAAGGCGACCCGTTGCTGCTGGCCGCCGCTTAAGGCCGTGGCCGGGCGGCGCTCAAAACCTTTGAGCTGCACAAACTCGAGGGCCCGGAGCACCCGGCGCTGGATTTCCTCCCGCGGCACCCGGCGGGCCTCCAGGGGATACGCCACGTTTTCAAACACCGTCATGTGCGGCCAGATGGCGTACGTCTGAAATACCATGCCGATGCCGCGCTGGTCCGGCGGCACGAAGGTGCGGGCGGCGCCGTTTCCGGACCACACGACCCGGTCGCCGAAGGCGATCTCACCGCTGTCGGGGGTTTCCAGTCCCGCGATGCAGCGCAGCAGCGTCGTTTTGCCGCAGCCGCTTGGGCCGAGCAGCGTCGTGACGCGGTTCGCCGGCACCGTCAGGTTCACGTCCCGCAAGGCCGCCACTTCGCCGTCGGCCGAGCGGAACGTCTTGCGCACGCTGCGAATGCGAATGTCCATGGCACGGCCTCCCAAAGGCACAAGGGGACCCGCGGGCGGGCCGCGGGTCCCAAGTGCCAGGCGGAGCGTTTCGGCTTAGCGGAAGATGCGCCCGAGTTCCTGGGCCCAGTATTCAAGCTCCTCGTCGGTCATGTCCCGCAAGGGCAGCACCTGCGCCTGGTCAATGCCGTCGATGGGCGGGTAGACGCCCTCGTGCAGGACGTACTCGCCCACCTCGCTGGCCAGAATTTCCTGGGCTTCCCGGCTCAGCCAGTAGTCGACGAAGAGCGCGGCCGCATGGGGATGGGGCGCCCCGGCGGCGATGGCGATGCCCCGCGTCGTGCCGAACATGGGCTCCTTAACCCGCGCCCAATCGAGCGGCGCCGGTGCGAGGGTGACGATGTACTTGGGCATGGAGATACCGATGAGCGCCTCACCCGAGGCGATCGGTCCCGGCGTCGGGCCAAAGGAGGCGACGAAGATGGGCTGGTTGGCCGCAAGGCCCCGGACGAAGCTCCACCAGGCTTCCTCGGAGCCGAACACGTTGTGCTCCTTCAGACCGACAAGCCACTGCACGGTGGTGGCGTGGCCGCTCGGGTCAGGCATGACGATGCGCCCGCGCCACTTGGGATCCGTCAGGTCCATGTGGCTCGTGGGGACGTCTTCGGGGGCGACCAGGTTCTTGTTGTAGATGATGGCCACGTATTCGATGCCAAAGACCTGGATGTATCCGTCCGGATCTTGGCTCCACTCGGGGTACGCCGCGGCCGCCGGCGAGCGGTACGGCTCCAGCACGCCCGCGTCCTTGAGAATCTTGAGCAGCGGCACCGGCCCCTGCAGCACGGAGCCCCGCACCCGGCCCGTCTGGTGCTCGGTCAAAACCGTCGGGGCGAAGTTGGTGGTGGACATGCGGGTGTAGAGCGCATCCACGCCGTACTTGGCCTTAAACGCTTCCAAAATCGGTTCGATGGCGGTAATGTTCGCGTAAAACTCCACCTGTCCCTCGGCTTGGGCCCGGCTCACCAGCCCCTCGGATGACTGGGCCCAGACCGGCGCCGCCGCGAGCAGGGCGACAAGCACGCCCACGGCCAGCAGTCGTCGCAGCATCCCATACCCTCCCTTTGTCTTCGTCGTGAAACGTGCGGCTGCCGGTTACATCTTCGTGCCCGGCGATCTCGCCGCCGTCGAGGGACTTCTGCGCGCCTTCCGGGCTTCCTTCCGGCTCGGCGACGGGAGGAAAGGCTGGTGCTGGACCGAATATGTGTTCTGACGCCAAGGCGGGGGTGAGGAGCGTGGAAGGACGCGTCGAGTACGTGTACCCGGAAGGTATGTTGAGGAGCCCGGCGTACACGCTCGCGGTGGTCGTCTCGGGCAACGTGAAGACGATTTACGTGGGCGGCACCAACGCCGTGGACGATCGCGGGCCGTAGGCGCGCGAGGGAGGTGTGGACGAGGTGGCACCATCATCGGCGCCGGTGGAAACGCCGCCGGTACGACCCTTGTTGGGAGAGCTGGATACCCCGGCCCTCGTGGTTGACCTGGACATCATGGAGCGCAACATCCGTGGCATGGCGGCCATGGCGCGGGATAACGGCGTCGCCCTACGCCCGCATGCCAAGACCCACAAGTCGCCCTGGATCGCCCACCAGCAGCTGAGGGCCGGCGCCGTGGGCGTCACCGTCGCCAAGCTCGGCGAGGCCGAGGTGATGGTCGAGGCGGGCATCACGGACATCCTGTTGGCCTACCCGATCGTCGGCGAGCAAAAGCTGCGCCGCCTGGCGCGCCTTTTGACCGAAGCCGATATCATCCTATCCGTCGACTCCGTCGAAGCGGCCGAGGAGATGGCGCGGGCGGTGCGCCTCAGCGGGCGGGGGACCGCACGGGTCTACATCGACGTCGATACAGGCCTGCGGCGCATGGGGCTCTTGCCCGGCGAACCGACCGCGGCTTTGGCCGAGCAAGTTGCCTGCGTCCAGGGGCTTGAAGTGGTCGGCCTTATGTCCCATGCAGGGCACGTGTCGGCGGGCAAGAGCCCGGAAGCGGTGGAGCGGGCGGCGCGGCAGGCGGCCGAGGCCCTGGTGGAAACCGCCGAGCTTTTGCGCCGGCGGGGTCTGGCCATCGAGCACGTGAGCCCGGGTTCAACGCCGGCGGCCCGGTTTGAGGCGCAGGTGCCCGGCGTCACCGAGGTCCGCCCGGGCACGTACGTCTTCAACGACCGCAACACCGTGGACCGGTGGGCGGCCGCCGAGAACGACTGCGCGCTGACGGTGCTCGCGACGGTGGTCAGCCGCCCGTCCCCGGACCGGGCCGTTATCGACGCCGGCAGCAAGGTCTTTTCGTCCGACCCGTCCGTGCGGGGCGACGGGACCTTTGGGCTCGTGGTGGGCTGGCCCGGCGTGCGGCTCGCCCGGCTCAGCGAGGAGCACGGCGTCCTGGTTCTCGACGACGAGGCGGCCGGGCGGCGGCTGCAGGTCGGCGACCGGCTGCACATCGTCCCCAACCATGTTTGCCCGGCCGTCAACTTGAGCGATGTCCTCTACGGGTACCAGGGAGAACGAGTCGTGCGAGAGATCTCCGTCGCCGCCAGGGGACGGTATCGCTAGAAAGGAGACCGGGTATGGGGGTGCTCGGCGGCTTTCGCCGAGCCGGCGGAGCTCGCCGACGAAGGATTCAAGGGGCCACTCCGCCGCCTTGCGCCGGGCCTGGTCAACATTTGCCAGGAGAAGGCTCCAGCGGGAGACGTGCGCGCTGTGGCTAAGGGACGCCACGGCTGTCGCTTACCGCCTGGCGCACCTTTTTTCTGCGTTCAGGAGAAATTTTCTCGGCCCGGAAAGAAGCCGTATCGCGCTATCAGGAACGATGGCGCCACATTTGCCGTCATGACGGCATTTTCCTCTCGCGGTAGGCTTCTTTTCCGACAGTCGGACCAGGTTATAAGTGGAGCAAAAGTGGAGCGCCCGGGGTGTACAGTGACATCAGCGGCGAGGATCCAGGTTCGTTACCCTGGGCGACTGCTCCGGCGTGGGGTCCGCCGGGGCGAGGGATGACGGCGGGGCTTGGGGGTCGGCCGCTGTCATTCGGAAAGCACGGAGATGGCCTGCCGGATGGGGGTCGGGGGCCATCTTCGTTTTTTGTGGACGCTTTCTCATGCGCGCTGGATGTTTATCTGTTGTGCCCTTTTGCCGTCACTCGCCGCCAACGGTCTCAACGGTCCGCCCGTAGGCCGCGAAGCTCCTTGACAAAGGCTTCGAGCGTCCACTCCGCTCCCTTGCGCGCTGCCCGGGCGCGCTGCTGCGGGGACAACTGCGCGGTCACCGCGGCCAGCACCTCTTCGGAACGACTGCGGGGTGCCTTGGGATAGGACGGCTGGTTGAGCACGAAGTACAAAAGCGCCGCTGCGGCTTCGTTTTTGCCCGTGAGGTGCAGGTACCGCGCGTAGCCGTGCATGCTCTGATACGTTAGGCTAACGGCCTTCGCGCTGAGCGACAGCTCCAAGGCCTGCCTCAGATAGGGCAAGGCCTGCAGGGGCGCCTGCCGGTCGAGCGCGATGAGGGCCAGGTAGTAGTACAACTGCGCCTGCGCGCTTTTATGCCCGAGGTGGATGGCGAGATCGAGAGCCTCCAGGGTCAGCGATTCGGCTTCCGCGAGCATAGAGCGCTTGTACGCGAGAAAGGCCGAGTTGCCGATGACAAAAGTCTGGAGTAGTCGATGCCCCCCCTCCTCGGTGTAGCGCCGGGCTTCGCGGAAGTATCGCTCCGCTTCGTCGTATTGCTGAAGGTTTCCGTAGACGCCGCCGAGGTTGAGCAAGGTGCCGGCGATCGCGCGCGCGTCCCCAAGCTTCTGCTGAACCGCCAGGCACTTCTCGTACAGTTGCCGGGCCCGCTCCAGGTCGCCGCTTACCCTTGTCAACGTGGCCAGCACCGACGTCGCGGCTGCCCAGTACCACTCGTCGCCCAGCGCCAGAAGCTCTTCGGCAGCCGCCGTCAACTGGGCCCGGCCGGTTGCCGCCTCGCCCCGCTCGAAGGCAAGCCATCCGGAAACCATTCGGTGAAACGCGGCGGCGTGCGCATAGGCGAGCGCCAGCTCGCCCGGGTCCATGTCGGAGCCAGGTGCCGCCGATTCGCCGTCAAGTCCGGCGCTTTGCAGCAACGCCAGGAAATCCTTGCCCTTGGCCAGCTCAGCCTCGGCGCGCATCGTATCGCCAAGGCGCATGGCCACGAAGCCGAGGTGTGAAACGAGCGCCGCCGCGAGCACAAGCAGCTGCGCATGTTGAAACTGGCCCGAATCCGCAGGTGCCGGCGCATCGGCGTTCTGCGATTCTAGGCGCGACCTCACGGCGTCCAGGGCAGCTTCCAACAGGTCCACCACCGCGGACCACTGGTCGCGCAGCTCGTGCAAGTACAAGACGGAGCGCAGCGTTCGTTGCAGCGTGCGGGTTTCCATTCGGGAGACCCAGCCGCGCCACGCCTGCTGGATGTTGGGCAAGTCGTCGACAAGCTCCTTGACCCGCTCCTGTCCGATGGTCTTGGTCGGTTCGCTGTCCAGGCGGCCCGCAAAGAAATCGCCATGGGCTTGGAAGGCGGCCGCTTCGGCCCCGCGATCCCGGGCCAACTCCCGGCGCAGATAGCCCCGGATGACTTCGTGGATGCGGAAGCGCCCGTGGACGTCCCACTGCAGGAACGACTTGTCGCCCAGCGCCATGATGGTGGAAGCGGGGCATTCGGCGACGTACTCGGCCGCGGACCGGGAAAAGCTGCCCGCGAACGTGGACAAGCGGAGAGCCGCCTGTTGTTCCGCCCCGGTCAGCATCTGCCAGGAGAAGGAGAACACGCCCTGCATGCCCTGGTCGCGTTCTTCCAAAGTCTCCGCCAGCGGTTCAAAGGAGGCGATGCGCTCCGCGATCTCACTGCATGTCAGCACCCGGCCCCACGAAGCGGCCATTTCGATGGCAAGCGGCATGCCTGCCACCAGGCGGCAAACCCGGGCGATGGCGGCGCGGTCTTCGTCCGTGGGGCGAAACCGGGGCTGCAGCCGGCTGTAGCGGTCGACAAACAGCCGGTAGGCCGGGGTCTGCTCAACCGACGCCGGTGTGTGGGCGTTCCCCTGCTCCTGCGGATAGGGGAGGCCTTGAATCTCCAGGATGTACTCGCCGGGCAGGTGGAGCCGGACGCGGGAGGTTACCAGCAGCTTCACCCCGGGCAGGCCAATGAGGGTTTCAAGCAGCGATGCGGCGTCCTGCGCGTGCTCCGCGGCGTCGATGATGAGCAGCGTCTGCTTGTTCGCCAGAAAGTCAGCCAGCTCGTCGATGCTGCTGCGGGGCCGGGACGAGGAGAAACCGAGGGCTTGGGCGATGCCGGCCGCAAGCCCTTGCGCAGTGCGGTACTCGGGCACGGGAACGTAGTAGGCCCCGTCGCGGAAGTGCGCCGCCAGCTGCCGTCCGGTTTCGACGGCAAGGCGCGTTTTGCCGATGCCGCCGGGGCCGAGCAGCGTCACGATCCGGGTGTCGTCGGCGGCGAGCTGCTCCTTAAGAAGCGCCAACTCCTGCTCGCGGCCAAAGAACGTCGTGAGCGGCTGCCGCAGGTTGTGCCGGGGACCGGTTGCGCCGGACCTGAGCGCGCCCCGCTTGATGCGCTGTACGAGCTCGGTAATCTGCTGGTCGGGCTGTTCGTCGAGCTCTTCCAGGGCGGCCTTAAGTTCTTCATACACGTGAAGCGCGGCGGCTTTGTCCGGGATGCGGCCAAAGGCTTGGATTTGAAGGCGGTACGCTTCCTCGTCCAGCGGGTCGAGCTCTTGCGCCCGCCGGGCCGCGGCCGCCGCCGGGCGGTACTGTCCGAGTTGGAGATGGCACTCGGCGGTGCGGAGCAGCGAAGATTGGTACGCCAGGAGCAGGCGCTCCCGGATGTCAAAGGTCCAGGGCTCGTCAAGGTCATCCGCGAGGAAGTCGCCCCGGTACAAGGCGTTGGCGCGGGAGAAGTCCTCCAGGGCCACTTGCCACAACTCGTGCCGGTACGCCTCGTTGGCGGATTCCAGATAGCGTTCGAACCAATCCACATCGATCCAGTAGGCGCCTTGCGGATCAAATCGGTAGGCGGACCCGGAAACCAACTGGATGCCGGCCTCGAAATCCGGATCGTCGCGGCTTGGCCAAAGGGCGCGGCGGATGTCGCTGATGCGCCCGCGCACGTTGGAGTAGATGCGCTCGACGGGAGCGCCTTCGTAGAAAAGCTCCGACAGCCGGCCCAGGCTGACGGCCTCACCCCGGTGCGCCAGCAGGTACTTAGCGATAGCGAGGCTCTTTTGCCGCCCCCAGGCTTGGCGGGGAACCGGTACGCCGGAGCGTCTAGCCTCAAACGGCCCCAGCATGCGGATTTCCAAGGGGCTCTGTCTTGTGAACTCCACAGTCGCCGATAACCGCCCTAACTCTTTGGTCTGGCCGGGGAATTTTCTCTCGCGGCTTTGAGGAGCGTTACGATGTGGTAGATGGTTATCCTGCGTAATTGGCCAGCTTAAGGGCATTTTCCTCTAGCCGGTCCGTTTTTCTCCGGCTCTGAAGGGCCACGAGCCGACCGTGGACGTGACTGACGCCTGGCAATCGGCGCGGCGCCGTTGCGGCCTCCGGACGACGACTAAGCCGGTCGTAGGGTGAGACACTCTTGAGACGGCCTTAGGGTGCCAGCACCCGTGCCGCCCGCCGCCGGCGGTGCTACGATCAAGCCAGACTCGTTGACGGGGTTCGACGCCCGCACGCCATCGGCCGCATGCGGAGTCTCCGCGGGCCGCCGGGCGGCGTCCCACAAAGCGACGAGGATATCTCAAGAGAATGGGGGACCGGCGATGGATGGGCTTGAGTTGCTCAAGCGGCTCCACGAACGGTTAGGGACGGACCAGGCCCTGAGAGAGGAGTTTGAACGGGATCCCGAAGCCGTTCTGACCCGCGAGACGGGAATGACGGTCGGGGAACTGGCGGCGCTGGCGCCCTTGGCGGAAGAAGAGCTGGCGGCGGTAACCGGCGGCGGCGGCGACAACTTTCCCGAGTGGATGACGGTCACGTGTGACATGTGCAAGAAGAGGGTACTGATCGCGCTGTACTTGTTCCACTGGCTGGAATGTGTGACGAAGAACCGGTGACCCGCGGCGCAGGCTCGCCGGTGCGAGGAAAACGGCGGCCCGTGAACCGCCGTTTTCGCAGGGTATCCCTGGTTTCCAGCGAACGAAACATGACGCGGCCGCCCAAAATGGCGGCCGTTTTGCTACCCTACCGGCGGGAACGACCTGGACGAGGAGTGGAGGAGGGGCGCACCGTGCAGGAAGCCGCGTTCAAAGCGTTTCGCAGCCGGGTGTTTGCTCTCTATGACCGGGAGCAGTACGCCGAGGCGTTGGCGCTCATCGATGAGAAGGCCGGCGAATTCCCGGATTTCGAGAGCGACCTATACTTTTGGCGAGCCTGCCTGCACGGTCGTCTGGGAAACCGCAGCAGCGCCATCGGGGCACTGCGGGATGCCGCCGCACGCGGGCATTGGTACCACGAGCGCATGCTCCGGGATCCTGACTTGGACCTCATCCGGGACTCACAGGAACTGGCAGAGCTCCAGAGGACCTTTCGGGAGCGTCATCAGCAGGCGGAAAAGGCGGCCAGGCCGCAGCGCCAGGTGTGGGAGCCGGCCGGTCGTGCACAGGGCCTCCTCGTGGCCATGCACGGCGCCGGGGGCAGCATCTTGACCGAGGGCGACTACTGGCGGGCCGCGACGGATGCGGGCTGGCGCGTCGCTGTTCTTCAGTCCTCGCAGGTGTTTGCACCCGGCCGGTATCACTGGCTCGACGCCGCCCGGGCGACGGAGGAGCTCCGCCGCCACCTTGACGAACTCGGGCCCTCCCGGTTGACCATACTCGCCGGATTCTCCATGGGCGGCGGGATGGCCATTCGGGCCAGCCTGAGCGGGGCAGTGGCCTCGCAGGGGTTTCTGGTTGTCGCACCGAGCTTCCGGATGGATCAGGTAATGCCCTTGATCAATGACGCCCCTCGGGGTTTGCGAGGCTACATCGTGGTCGGCACGGAAGATTGGTCGCACCGCACGTCGACGGATCTGGCCGGTGCTCTTGGGCAAGCCGGGATCATGTGCCGGGTGGAGGAGCATCACGGTCTCGGCCACGATTACCCCGCGGAGTTTGCAGCAAGCCTGCGGCGGGGGCTTGAGTTCCTGCAATCGGCGTAGGACGGGCGGTTCCCCTCTATCCGCAAAGATTGATGAGGCCTGGGCGGCATCTTGAGTTGACATGTCGCGGCTAAGTCGTATCATATGGTTAGACATCTAATTAGATATCTAACGAAGTGGAGGAATGCGGACGTGCGGAAGCTGGCGATATGGGCAGGCTGGATCGTGGTGGCCCTGGCAGGAGCGTTCTTCGTGGGCAACGGGGTGCAGAAGCTTCTCGGGTCGGACTACGCCGTCGCCATGTTCCACGACTTGGGCTTGCCGGCGTGGATGAGGATTGCTGTCGGCGTGGCGGAAACCGCGGGCGGACTGTGCTTGCTCATCCCGCGGCTGGCTGCCCAGGCGGCCGCGTTTCTCGGCCTTCTCATGTTGGGTGCGGTCGGGGTGGAGTTTCGCGCGGGCCACCGTTTCGGGGCGCTCATTCCGGCTCAGTGGGTCGTTCTATTTGCGCTGGTGTTTTGGGTGCTGCGCCGCAGCCGGGCGCGGGCAGCCAGGGATGACTCGACGAAAGCGATGACGTAGCCTGTGGCGGAGCCCGTTGGGCGCCTGCACGAGGGGGAGTTCGCGTGGAGATTCATGAATCGCCGGTCCGTTGGGAGTGGGAGCGGGGCCCCACGAGCCGGCTGGTCAAGATCGTGTACACCATGCTCCGCCGGGAGCTTGAACGCATGACGCGGCAGGCGGGCTTGACGCAAGCGCAATGGAGTGCGCTGGGCGTCCTGTACCACTTCCCCGGAGCCACCAACTCCGACCTGGAGTCGATTCTTCTCATCGAGCGGCCCAGCGTTACGAGCTTGATCAAGGGGATGGAGCGCAAGGGCTGGGTGGTCCGCAAAGACAACCCGGAGGACGCCCGCTCCAAGCGGTTTTTCTTGACCGAGAAGGGGAGGATGCTGGCGGAAAGCACCCGTTCCATGGCCGATCGGGCGGACGAAGCCGTTCTCGCGGCCTTAAGCGATGACGAACGGTCGCAGTTGCGCAGGCTGCTCGAGAAGGTCGTCCGCTCGGCCCACCGGCCCTAGCGGATAATATTGACCATGTGGTCACTTTCGCGGTATGGTGTAGGTGCTGACCGGGTGGTCACCTTGTCCGCTGCGAGCAAAACCCGAGGACGTTGTCCCGCAGCGGACTGGTCACGTCGTTGGCCGCTTCTAGAGGATGGCGCCTTAGGAAAGGTGGTGCCAAGCCATGACGACAGGCACCGCTCCCGTTGCCCCGGCACCCGCAGCGCCGCTGCTCCGCCTCGCCTGGCGCAACCTGTGGCGGCACCGGCAGCGCACGCTTCTCCTGCTGGTCGTCGTCACGTACGTGACGTTCCTCACCATCGTGTACTGGAGCTTCGTCGACGGGTACGGCGACTCGGTCGTCGAATCGTACGCCCGCTATATCGCCGCCCCGGTCCGCATCGCCGCGGACGGCTGGTACCAAGATCCCGACCCGGAAAACCAGCTGGGGGATTTGGCGTTCGTGGAAGCCCTGCTGCGCCTTCCGGGAGTCCGGGCGGCCTCCTTGCGGATTCACTTTCCTGCACTGCTCCAATCCGCCTACGTCACCGAAGGGGTCGAAGTCGTCGGGGTGGATCCCGCAACCGAGCCGCAGGTGAGCCGCATCCCCGCCAAGGTCGCCGAGGGGCGGTGGCTCGAGGGGCCCGGCGAAGTTGTGCTGGGCGAAGACATCGCTCGGCGCATCGACGCGCGCCTGGGTGAGCGCGTAGTTGTCAGCGCGGGCTCGTTGGCAGGACCGCAAGCCCGGGGCTTGCGGGTCGTGGGCATCGCCCGCACCGGGGTGGCGGCGGTTGATCAAGCGGCGGTCGTCGTCCATCTCGAGGACGCGCGCACCCTCACAGGCGTACCCACAGCCACCACCGTCGATCTCGACGTCGCCCGGGGGACGGAGGAGGGGACGGCTAAGCGGGTCCAAGCGCTGCTGCCGGCCGGCGTCACGGCCCGGGCCGTCTGGGATATGGTCGGCCCCATCAAGGCCGACGTCGAAGCCAACCGGGCCTTCGCCTACATCCTGGCGCTCATCGTCTACGTTTTCGCCGCCGTCGCCGTGGCCAGTACGATCTTCGTCAGCGTCATGGAGCGGACGCGTGAGCTTGGCGTCATCTCCGCCCTCGGCGTCCCGCCGGGCCGGCTCGGGGCCCTCGTGACGCTTGAAGCGTTTCTTGCATGCTCCCTTGGGTGGCTGGGCGGCCTGATCATCGGGTATTCGGTCGCGCGGCTGCTCGCCGCCTACAACATCTTGGGGCCCCTCTTTGGGGCCGTCAGCGCCGGCATGCCGGCGGCAGGATTGAGCGAGGAAGTGTACGGCGCCGTGCGGGCGGCCTATGCCGGATATTCCGGCATGGTCGTCGCCGCGGCTGTCGTTTTCGCCGCCCTGGTGCCGGGGCGGCGGGCGGCCCGATTGCGCCCCGCTAGCGCCATGCGGGCCGAGTGAATCCGGTTATCAGGAAGGGGATGAGGGGCCTTGGAACCGCGCCGCACGAAGGCGTTGGCCCTAATTGCCGTCCTGTTTCTTTCGGCTGCTTACGTTCCGGTCGCGGCCGAGGGAGGGGCGGGTCCGGATCGGGACGCCGCCGTCGTCCTGGAGGCGGTCGTGGACAACTGGCGCGGCGGCCCGTTCGTGGGCACCTATACCTTTGCGGTCGAGCGGCCGGGCCGGGTCACCGAGTATGTCATGCAGATCGTGACCGACGGCGACGAGCGCAGTCTTATCCGTGTCATCGCGCCGCCCAGGGAAGCCGGACAAGCCTTCCTCATGAACGGGAGCGAGCTTTGGATGTACAATGCCCGGCTGGGCCGCTCCTTGCGCCTGCCCCCCAGCGGCCGCAGCGGGGCGTTTCTCGGCTCGGACGTAAGCTATAGCGATCTCGCCGGGCGGGACTTTGAAACCGACTACACCGTCGCATTCTCGTCCACGGACACAACAGCCGCTGAGGACCCGGCGACTACCGTCGTGCTTGAACTCATCCCGAAGCCGGGCGCGCCGACGCCTTACGGGCGTGTGCTCATCGGTGTGGACGCGACGAGCTTGACGCCCCGGTGGATCGATTACTACGACCAGCGGGACCAGGTGGTCAAGCACCTAGCCTTGTCCGACTACCTCGAAACCGGGGACCGGCGCCTGCCCCGGCAAATGGTGGTCGATGACCGGACGCGGGGAGGCTACAGGACCGTCATCCGCCTTGCCGACGTGCAGCTGGACGCCCCGGTTCCGGACGCCTGCTTTACGATTCAGGCCCTGGAAAGAGGGTGCCTGTAAGTGTGGGCCCTCGCGTGGCGCAACGTCTGGCGGTACAAGACCCGGACCCTCGTGGCAAGCGGCGCGGTCGCGGTGGTGGTCGTCTTTACGCTCGTCTTCTTCGGCTTTGTGACGGCCACCATGACGGGGATGGCGGAGGTGCTTACCAGCGAGTCCGGCCACCTGCACGTCACCAGCGCCCGGGCCAAACAAGCGCACGACTTTGACGCCCGGCTAATCCGCGACGCGGCCCGGGTGGAAGCGGCGCTCCTGCGGGAATTGCCGGACGTCCGACTGCGCCGTGTGCTGGAGGTGCCCGCGCTCATCAGCGGCGAAACCCGGTCTCGGGGCGCTCTGGTCATCGGAACTGCCCAAGATGACGCCCTCGGTGAGCGGTTCGCCAGGGAACACGTGGCGGTTGGTCGCCTTCCGGCCCCTGGCAGCGGGGACGAGATCGCCTTGGGCGAGGCGCTCGCCCGGGCGTTGCAAGTGGAGATCGGGGACCCCGTCTACGTTTTCGCCCCCGGAACGGAAGGGTGGGGGGCCGCCGCCTACACCCTCGTCGGGCTGCTGGATTTTCCCCAGACGTCCCACGAGATCCAAGCGGCGTACGTCTCCCTGGAGGGAGCTCAGGAGCTTGCCGCGCCCGGCGCCGTCACCCGCCTGGAGATCCACCTGGCGCCCGAGCGGGGCGCGCCCACGGACGCACTGGTCGAGGAGACGAAGGCCCGGGCCGCAGCCGTCTTAGGGCCAGAGGTGCTCGTCGAAACGTGGCGGGAATCCTCGCCCGACATGGCCGCCCTCCTGGATATGATGGACCCCGTCATGACGGTTTTCTCCTTCTTCATTTTCGTCTTGGCCGGCCTGCTGGTCGTCAACACGATCTATCTGGGTCTTGTGGAGCGCATCCGCGAGTTTGGCGTCATCATCGCCGTCGGCGCTGACCGGTGGCGGGTGATGCGCATGGTGTTCACGGAGAGCCTGGTGCTGGTGCTGCTCGGCACCGCCGCGGGTCTTTTTGTCGGCGGCTTGCTCGTCGCGAGCTGGGCGGACGGGTTTCGCATGCCGGGTTTCGATGAAGTGCTGGCGGAGTACGGGATGCCGGCAGTGCTGTATCCGTCGGTAACGCCCGGCCAGGTGGCCGTCACCGTGGCGTTCGCCATCGGGACGGCGCTCGCGGCTGCGCTTTGGCCGGCGTGGGTGGCCGGACGCCTGCAGCCCGTGGAAGCCATGCGCCATGTGGCCTAGGCGAGCGTCCGCCGTTACAAGGTGGGCTGACGGGAAGGGAGCCGGTTTCATGAAACCGATCTTGCGCGCCGTGCGGCTGGCGAAAGTGTATGAGAACGGAGGGGTTCGGACCCCTGCGCTGCAAGGGGTGGACCTTGAGGTGATGCCGGGGGAGTTTACAGCGGTGGCGGGCCCGAGCGGGTCCGGCAAGAGCACGCTGCTCCACCTCTTAGGCTGCCTGGACAATCCCACGGCGGGCGAAACGTGGCTGGGCGAGCGGCGCACGGACCAGCTGGACCCGGTAACCCGGGCTTCCTTGCGCCTGCACGAGATTGGTTTTGTCTTCCAAGCCTACAACCTCATTCCCGTCCTCACGGCCCTCGAGAACGCGGCGTTTGTTCTCGAGCTGCGGGGCGAGCCCAAGAAGGCTCGGCATGACAAGGCGATGGCCGCGTTGGAAGCTTTGGGAATTGCCGACCTCGCCCATCGCCGGCCAAACCAGCTGTCGGGCGGCCAGCAGCAGCGGGTGGCGGTCGCACGGGCGTTGGCCGCGGAACCCCGGGTGGTGCTGGCCGACGAGCCCACCGCGAACTTGGACTCCAAGACGGGTCTGGCCCTCATCGAGCTTATGAAAAAGCTGAACCAGGAGCGAGGCATCACGTTTCTGTTCTCTACCCACGACCCGCGGCTCCTCGAGCATGTGGGCCGGATCGTCCGCCTTGAGGATGGCCGGGTCGTGGCCGACGAGCGGGTGGGCGCTGCATGAGGGCGCGGGCCGCCAGCCGGACGCGCGGGGTGTGCCGCTTGCCTTGCGGGTTCGGGTTCGCCGTCCTCCTGGCCGTAGCCACCGCAGCCGGCGGGGCCTTTCCGGCTCTGGCCGCGCCGCAGGCAAGCGCTTACGTGGGCGTCACCGGGGAGCTGGCCGGGGCTCTCGTCTATCAGGCCGTCGACGGCAGCTCCTCGCAGGCGTTGGGCCTAGTCACCGGCCGGCTCGAGCTGCGCTGGGAACCGGGTTCCACTCATTGGGCCGTGCTTTCCGTCGAACCATGGTTTCCGCTGGATTTGGCCGGGGACGGTGCGGCGACTTCCGGCTCGGTGGCCGTCGCCGGCGCCTACGCGGCGACGCGGCTTTGGGCAGCCGACGTCTACGTGGGCCGCTTTGCCCTCCCGCTGGAAACCGCTCGCCTCGTTGTCCCGTACACTCTCGCGCCCTTGGATGCCGCCGGGCGTCGGCCCGGTGTGGACGGCGTCCGGGCCGACGTGTACACGGGACCGGGAAAACTGCAGCTTGCGGCGGTTCAGTCGGGAGGCACGTGGAAAGCGCTGTTTGGCTGGCGGCGGGCCCTTGTAGGCTGGGATGCCTTCGTCAACGTGCTCTGGCAGGAACAGGAACTCGTCGTCGGCGCCGGCGCGAGCGGCCTCGCCGGACCGGTCGTCCTCTACGGAGAAGCGTGGCGTGTTCCGGGCGAACCGGGCTTGCGCTACAGTGTTGGGGCCACAGGATACGCGGGGGACCTGCTCTGGACCGCGGAGCTAGCCCGGGCACCGTTCCCATCCGGGGCGACGTCCGGGGCGCCCGGGGTGCCGGTGCCGCTCGTGGCCGTACAAGTCGCCCTCGTGCCTGCCGCGGAGTGGCGCGTCGCTGCCGATGTCGGCGTTGCATTGGAGGGCGGCCCGGGCGGGCATCCGCCGGGCGCGGTGCAGGAGCGGGCGCACTACCTGGGCGTTTCTGCGGCCTATGAGCTTGTGCCCGGTGAGATTGACCTTGAGATCGCGGCGCGCCGCTGGGGGCTCCCGCCGGGCCCTGCCGCGAGCAGCGTGTCCGTGGGGCTGCGCCGCTATTTCTGACGGAGTCAGGCGGCACCTTGCTTGGAGGCATGGTCGTTTGGTACGGACGAGGGCTTTCGCCCGGCAATCAAGCATAGCTGTGCGGCAACGGCAAGCTCCGGAGCGGTCACACGGGGAGCGGCCGCCGCGCGTTGCCCGGGGGCGGCGGCGGGAGATCATCGTGGCGGCAGCCGTCGAGGAGTTTGCACGCTCGGGCTTTGACGCCGCGTCCACCAACCGGATCGCCGCCAGCGCGGGCGTTTCCAAAGGCCTCGTGTTTCGCCACTTCGGCTCCAAGGAAGGGTTGTTAGAAGCCGCGCTCGCGCATAGCTGCGAGCGCGTGTGCGCGGCGGAGATGACGCCGCTGCCCCGGGATCCTTTCCTGCGCCTGGAAGAGTTCCTGGTCCGCCGGGCTTCCGTCCTCGCGCAACACCCGTGGCATGCCCGGGTTGTGGCCCAGTTCCGGGGTCGGCGGTACTCCGTCATGAGCGCGCCGGCCCGCCGGATCGATGAGGCCTACGCGCGCTTGCGCAAGGCCTTGCGGGAGGATGCAGACAAGAGCGTGTTCCGGTCCGGCGTTGACCCGAGGCTTGCCCTGGATTTGCTGGTGCTGGTGGCCGACGCCTTTGAGGGCCAACTCTTGGACGCGCTGCGCGCTTTGAGCGCCGCAGGAGCGGGGGATAGAGATCTGCCAGCCGGTGCCGGCGCTGAGGTCGTGCGGCAACGGGCGCAGGGCCTGGTCGAGCTGCTCCGGGGCGGGATCTACCGGCCGGGGGTCACGGTCGAGGCGCAGCCGGTGCCGCTTAATCCGGAAGACTTCATCGCCCTTTCGCGGCAACTGGCCCCCGTGGAAAGGGCGGCGGACCAGCGGCGGGACCGGGTGTTGCGCTGCGCCCAGGAGATGTTTGTCGAATACGGCTACGACGGGGTTTCCATCGAAGCGATCGCAGCCAAGGCCGGCGTCGCCAAGGGGTTGGTGTTTCACCACTTCGGCTCCAAACCGGGGCTGTACTTGGCCGCCGTCGGAGACGCCATCGAGCGCGTGTCGGCGATGTTCTTTGAACAGGAGGCGGCAACTGAGCCGGAGCTGTTCCAGCGGCTCCTCACGTGGACCCGGCGCAAGATGTGTATCTTCCAGCAAGAACCGATCCTCTATCGGCTGGTGCTGGGCGCTTTTTCGGACCCTCCTCCGCCGGTCCGGGAAGCCGTCGCCCGCTACATGACCGAGGGAACCCATAGGGGCTGGGCGCTCATTCTTGAGGGCATCGACACCACGCCGCTTCGGCCGGGCGTTCAGTTGGACCTGGCCGTCGAGCTCGTGACCCTCGTCGTCAACGCCATGGCCGACCGGATGATGGCCGACTTGGCGAACGAGCCCGATCAAGGGCTGGGCCGGTTGCCCCACATCGTCGACCAGACCGCCGCGTATCTGACCCTTCTGCGGGACGGGCTGGGTTAAGCATCCTGTTCCCGTACCGCAGTGTCCGGGGAAATCCCGGGCGCGGAGGTGCGGCTGTTGACAGATCGGGCCCGCAAGCCGAGAATACTTGTGCCGAGCCGTTGCAGCTTATCCCGCATTTTGCGAGGAGGAGAGTCATGGCGCCGAACACGGCCGCGCCCGAGCGCCGCCCCCTGGACAGCCACGACGTCATCCGCGTCGTCGGGGCACGGGAGAACAACCTCAAGAACGTCAGCGTCGACATCCCCAAACGGCGTTTGACGGTTTTTACGGGCGTGTCGGGTTCGGGCAAGAGCTCGCTCGTCTTTGACACCATCGCCGCCGAATCGCAGCGGCTCATCAACGAGACGTACAGCGCCTTCATCCAGGGTTTCATGCCGCAGGTGGCAAGGCCAGAGGTCGACCTGCTGGCCGGCCTCACCGCCGCCATCGTGGTGGACCAGGAGCCGCTGGGGGCCAATACCCGGTCGACGGTGGGCACCGCGACGGACGCGAACGCGCTCTTGCGCATCCTCTTCAGCCGGCTCGGTGAACCCCAGATCGGCCCGCCCAACGCTTTCTCGTTCAACGTCCCGTCGGTCAAGGGCGCGGGAGCCGTCACCATTGACCGGGGCGACGGGGAAACCGTGACCAAGACGTTTGCCGTTCACGGCGGCATGTGCCCGCGGTGCGAAGGAACGGGACAGGTCAACGATATCGACGTGACGCAGCTCTACGATCCCGACAAGTCGCTCAACGAAGGCGCCATCACCGTCCCCGGCTACACGGCGGGCGGGTGGAGCGTGCGCCTTTTCGCCGAATCCGGTTTCTTTGACCCGGACAAGCCGCTCCGGGAGTACACGGAAACCGAGCTGCACGACCTCCTTTACCGGGAGCCGACCAAGATCAAGTTCAACGGCATCAATATCACCTACGAAGGGCTCGTGCCCCGCATCCGCAAGTCGTTTCTTACCAAGGACGTAGAGGCCATGCAGCCCCACATCCGCGCCTTCGTGGAGCGGGCGGTCAAGTTCATGACGTGCCCGGACTGCCACGGCACCCGCCTCAACGAGCGGGCCCGCTCCTCCCGCATCCGCGGCATCAACATCGCCGAAGCGTGCGCCATGCAGGTGAGCGACTTGGCCGAGTGGGTGCGCAGCCTCGATGAGCCGTCGGTGGCGCCGTTGCTGGCGCAGCTGCAGCAGGTGCTGGATTCCTTCGTCGAGATCGGCCTCGGGTACTTGAGCCTGGATCGTGCCTCCAGTACCCTTTCGGGCGGCGAGGCGCAGCGGGTCAAGATGATACGCCAGCTCGGGTCGGCGCTGACCGACGTTACGTACGTCTTTGACGAACCCACTGCGGGCCTCCATCCCCACGACGTGCAGCGCATGTGCAACCTGCTTTTGCGCCTGCGGGACAAGGGCAACACGGTGCTGGTGGTGGAGCATAAGCCGGAAGTCATCGCCATCGCGGATCACGTGGTGGACCTGGGGCCGGGCGCCGGCGAAGCGGGCGGGCATGTGTGCTACGAGGGGCCCGTTCGTGGCTTGCGGGCGAGCGGCACCTTGACCGGGCGCCACCTGGGGTACCGGGCCGCGCTGAAACCGGCGGTACGCCAGCCCAAGGGTTACCTCGAGGTGCGGGGCGCGAACCTCCACAACTTGAAAAACGTCGACGTGGACATCCCTCTCGGGGTGCTGGTGGCCGTCACGGGCGTCGCCGGTTCGGGCAAGAGTTCCCTCATCCACGGCTCGGTGGCGGGGCGGGCAGGCGTCGTGGTCATCGATCAGAGCCCCATTCGCGGTTCCCGGCGGAGCAGCCCGGCCACGTACACGGGCCTGCTGGACCCAATCCGGAAAGCTTTTGCCAAGGCCAACGGCGTGAAACCGGCGCTCTTTAGCGCGAACTCGGAAGGCGCGTGCCCGACGTGCAACGGCAGCGGCGTCATCTACACGGATCTGCTCATGGCCACCGTGGCCACCCCGTGCGAGGATTGCGGCGGAAAGGGTTTCCAGCCCGCGGTGCTCGAGTACAAGCTGGGCGGGCGGGACATCAGCGAGGTCATGGCCATGTCCGTGGACGAGGCCAAGGCCTTTTTCGGGCACGGAGAGGCGCGGACGCCCGCGGCGCTGGCAGTCCTCGAGCGGCTGGCCGACGTGGGCCTCGGGTACGTGAAGCTGGGACAGCCTCTGACGACGCTTTCCGGCGGCGAGCGCCAGCGGCTCAAGCTAGCCGCTCAAATGGGCCAGCCGGGCGACATCTATGTGCTGGACGAGCCGACGACGGGGCTGCACTTGGCCGACGTGGAGCAGCTGTTGGGATTGTTGGACCGTCTGGTGGACGCGGGGAAGTCCGTCATCGTCATCGAACATCACCTGGCCGTCATGGCCCACGCCGACTGGATCATCGACCTCGGCCCCGGCGCCGGCCACGACGGCGGACGGATCGTTTTCAGCGGACCTCCGGCGGAGCTCGTCAAGGCGCCGTCGACCTTGACGGGGCAGCATCTTGCCAAGTACGTCGGGGCGTAGATATTAGCCGGCAAAGGACGGGTCTTCGTGGCAGTCGCCATCCTCAAACCCAGGCATGAACAGCGGGTCGTGGCCGGGCACCTTTGGGTGTATCAGGGAAACCTCGCGCGGGTCGAAGGAAGCCCGGCGCCGGGTGACGTTGTCGACGTGCGTGCAGCCGGCGGCGAGTTCCTCGGCCGGGGGTACTACAACCCCCAGTCCCGGATCGCGATCCGGCTGCTTACCCGGTCCGGCGAAACCATCGACGACGCGTTCTTCGCCCAGCGCGTGCGGCAAGCCAGGGCGTGGCGGCAGCGGTTTCTGCCCGGCGCCACGTCGTTCCGGCTCATCTACTCGGAGGGCGACATGCTGCCGGGCCTCATCGTCGACCGCTACGAAGACGTGCTCGTGGTGCAGTTCCTGACGCTGGGCATGGACGTGCGCCGGAAAGCCATCGTTGAGATCCTGGTCGAGGAGGAGAAGCCGCGCGCCATCTACGAGCGCAGCGACGTGTCGAGCCGCAAGTACGAGGGACTCGAGCCGCGCACGGGGCTGCTGTGGGGAGAGCTCCCGCCGCAGCCGATGGTGATCCGTGAAAACGGCCTCGCCTTTCATATTGATGTGGCGGAGGGCCAGAAAACCGGATATTTCCTCGATCAAAAGGAAAACCGCCGGAGCCTCGCGTCGCTTGTGCCCGGTGCGCGGGTGTTGGACGTGTTTTGCCACAACGGCGCTTTTGCCGTGCACGCCTTGGGTTACGGCGCCGCGGAAGTCGTCGGCGTCGACAGTTCCGCCCTTGCCCTTGAGGCGGCCCGCCGCAATGCTGCCCTCAACGGCTTTGAGGGCGCCGCGGGTTTCGTCGAGGCCAACGCGTTTGATTACTTGCGGGACATCGAACGCGCCGGCGAGCGCTTTGACGTGGTCATTCTGGACCCGCCGGCGTTCGCCAAGAGCAAATCCCACTTTGAACCGGCCCGGCGCGGGTACAAGGAGGTCAACTTGCGGGGAATCAAGCTTGTCCGCCCCGGCGGGTTTCTGGTGACATGCTCCTGCTCGCACCACATGCCGGCCGACGAGTTTTACCGCCTCGTGCTGGAGGCGGCCGCGGACGCCCGTCGGCCCTTGCGCCTGGTGGAGGCGCGCGGCCAAGCCAAGGACCATCCTGTCCTGGCGGGCGTGCCCGAGACCGCCTACCTCAAGTGCCTCATCTTTCAGGTCCTATAGCGCCGCTGCTTACCTGCCGGCGGTCGTGACGCAGGCCGCTCCGGGCATCGGGCCTTTCAGGCGGCCGCGTCGTCCACGGGCTTTGCCTGCGGATGACGCGCGCCATCCTCCGAGATTTGGCGTGAGACAATTTCCCCCACTCCGTGAGACAGCTGTCCCCCCTGCGGCGTCGCGACATCCGACGCGAGACGTTGTATATATTTGACGAGTTTCCCTGCGATGGTTCCCTGTGTCATGGACTGAGGTCAAGGAGGGGGTTCCATGCCGAAAGGGAGTGTCGACTCCCGCCGGTACCCGACGGACGATCCCGGGGACAGGCTGGTGGCCCGGGGATTGCGCGCGGTGGGCCGAAAGGGCCGCGGTTTGACCGGCGGCCCCAGGGTGTTGCGGCACGGGGTCTCCATGCTGGCGCTGCTCCTGATGCTGGGGCTCGGTCCAGCCAGCGTCATGGGACTGCCGGCGGCCCTGGCCCAGGCGGGCCAGGGGCCGGCGGCGGAGAGCCCCACGGGGACCGCCGCCGCCTGGCCGGTCGCGGCTAACCCCGTGGAGCGTCCGGGGGACGGACAGGAGTCCGTTGGTCCTGCATTTCTCGTGGCGGGTTTTCGTTTCTCGGGAAATACGGCCTTTTCGCAGGAGGAGCTGTCAGGGCTGCTGGCCGGTTACGCCGGCCGCGAGCTCACCCTGGCCCAGCTCGAGGAAGCCGCCGCCGCCATCACCCGCTTCTACCGGGAACAGGGATATTTCCTCGCCAGCGCCCACGTACCGCCCCAGGAAGTGGTGGACGGGATCGTGGAGCTGGCGGTGGTGGAGGGCCGCTGGGGCGAGGTAACCCTGGAAAACGGGGCGGGCCTGCGGGAGGCTGTTGCCCGGCGCTTGTTGGGCCCGGTGCGCCCGGGCGCTCTCATCCAAGAGGGGCTGCTCGATCGTGCCATCCGCCTTCTCAATGAAACCCCGGGGGTGCAGGCCCGGGCCACCGTGCGGGCGGGGGCGCAGCCCGGCACCAGCGATCTGACCGTCATCCTGGCGCCGGAGAAGCGGGCGGGCGTTTCAAGTAACGCCCAGCGCTCAAGGGCAGTACTACGCCCTGCTGGATTCCCGCGAGGCGGCGCTGATGTTTGTCGCCGGCGAAGCCGGCAACCTGGCCTTCCGGCCCGCGGCAGGGGAAATGACATCACCGGAAGACCTGTGGGCGTACCTGCAGCCGGACCAGGTGCGGGTGATTTCCCCGGGCGCGAGCGAGCCGCTGTCCATATCAGCCCTTCAGCAAGCCATCGGTCGGCTCGATAAACCCCAACTGCTTTACACCGCTGACGTGGGTTCTGGAGTCGTGAGACTGCGGGAGAACGTTTCGCTCGAGGCGGATAGTGCCGTTGCCTTTATCCTGGACGGCGCAATTGTCGCGTCCGGTACAGGCGGCATCCGTCTCCAGGGTCCCGTCACGGTGGCCGCGGACAGCCGGCTGACCACTACCGGAGCCATTATCCTGGGCAATATGGCCACGTCCGGTCGAAGTGCCACGGTAGAACTGGCATCCGGTGCAGGTGGGATCCAGCTTCTCGGTTCGGTGAACCTGGGCGTTGGCGACCTGGTCCTGGCCAGCCAGGGCGCGGTGAACGTTGCTGGCGCGATCAAGGCGCGGGGTCTGGCGCTCTTGGGCGAGAACGTCGACTACCAGCTCTTGCACCCGGACAACGCGGTGGCGGTCCTGGCGGGCAACGCCGGCTCGATCCGCTACCAGCAGGCCGGGTCGCTGACCATCGGCCAGGTGGGGGCTACGGCCGGCCTGCACGGGAGCGATTCGGTGCTGGTTGTCCTGTCCGGCGCCGGATCC
>CALFSR010000198.1 GCA_937916565.1 uncultured Bacillota bacterium
TTCGACCTCGGCCTGCAGGAGATAGCGCAGGATGTCGATGTCGTGCACCATCATGTCCTGGATGACGTCCAAATCTTTCACGCGCGGGTCAAAGGGCCCCATGCGCTTGGCCTCCACCGCCACGACCCGGTGCCGGAGCAGGATCCGGGCCAGTTCCCGCACGGCCGGGTTAAACCGCTCGATGTGGCCTACCTGCACCGTGCAGCCGGTGCGGCTGGCCAGCTCCGCCAAGCGCCGGGCTTCCTCCACCGTGCGGCAGACCGGCTTTTCTACCAGCACGTGCACGTGGCGGTCGAGGGCCTGCTCTGCCAAATCGTAGTGGAAACACGTGGGTGTGGCGATGGTAACGGCGTCCACCTGAGCCAGCAGATCCTCCACGCGGTGGAAGGCTTGTACCTCAAACTTTTCGGCCACCGCGGCGCTCGCCTGCGGATCCACATCGTAGACGCCCACGAAATCGCACAAATAGTTAAAATGGGCGTATGCCCGGGCGTGGTGGCGGCCCATCCTTCCAACGCCGATCACACCCACTCGCACTTTGCGCATCGATATCCTCCTGTTCGGCCTCGACCTGTCGCCGCGTCTTGTGCGCGTCCGGCCGCCCGCACACGCGACCCAATTATAGCACTTCTCGCGGGCATGTCCCAGCGCTATTTCGGCCCCTGCAGCGAACGCTCATACGGCTGGAAAAGCATGTCGTAGAGGTCCATCGCGTGCCGGTCCGTCATGGAACTTATGTAATCGCAAACAACTCGAAATCGATTCTCCCCCGAGGCGAACTGTTCCTGCACATTTCGAGGCAATAGTTCGGGGTGGTCGGTAAAGGCCGTGAACAACCGGCGCAGGATCATGCGCCCCTTGAACATCATCCGCCGCGTCCGGGGATCGTAGTAAACCTGCTCGTACAGGTAATCCTTTAGCGCCGCCAGCTGCGCGTAGATCTCCTCCGGGAAACCGGCCACAGGCTCAGGCAACGCCCGCACGGCGTCCGGCTCGCCTACCCCGTGGGCTGCCAGCCGCCGCACCGTTTCCTGGGCCGCCGCCCGGATGAGCCGGTCGATGAGGCTCCTCACCCGGAAGCTGCGGCGCATCGCGCTGGCCACCAGCGGCGGGTACGGGTGCGTCACGTCTACCGCCGGCAACTCCCGCCAGAGGGCGACGTAGCGCTCCAGCTCGTCTTCCCGCAGAAACCCGAAGTTGAGCGCGTCCTCGAGATCGTGGGTGCAGTAGGCGATCATGTCGGCAAGGCTTGAAAGCTGCGCTTCGAGGCCCGGCTGCGGAAAGGCGGCGAACTCCGCAGGCACCGGCGGCTGGTCAAAGAACGTTTCGTGGCGGGCGATGCCTTCCCGGACTTCCCATGTCAGGTTGAGGCCGGGAAAGCTCGGGTAGCGTATCTCGAGCTCGTCCACGACCCTCAGCGATTGCAGGTTATGATCAAAGCCGCCCTCGGAGGCCATGAGGGCGTTGAGCTCCTCTTCGCCGCCGTGCCCGAAGGGCGGGTGGCCCAAGTCGTGGGCCAAGGAGATCGCCTCCACCAGGTCGGGGTTGGCGCCGACCATGCGCGCCAGCGCGCCGCCGATCTGGGCTACCTCCAGCGAATGGGTCAGGCGGGTGCGGTAAAAGTCGCCCTCGTGGAAAACGAACACCTGGGTCTTGTACTGCAGGCGGCGAAAAGCGGCGGAGTGCAGGATGCGGTCCCTGTCTCGTTGGAAAGCGGTGCGGGGGTCATCGCCGGCTTCCGGATGGCGTCGTCCCCGGCTGGCGGCGGCGCGGGTCCCGTAGGGCGCCAGCCGGGCCGCGTCCCATGCCTCCTGCTCCTCCTTCGTGCGCAGCTGCAAAGGTTGCAACGGCTCGCGGCCTCCCAGTCCGACCCGCCGGCCTGACGTACTCTAGGTCCGTTTCGACGTCCGGCAGCAAAGGTCCTGCTACAGGCGAGGCCCTCCCGGCGGAGGAACGCGGGGAAACACGGTGAATCCCTCCCTAGCATAAGGATGAAGCACGGCGCCGCCACCCCATACTAGCCCAAGACGCCCAGAGCAACCCGGCCCGGGGGCAGCGGCGAACGCCACAGGACAGCAGGTGGATATCCGATGGCCGAACGGCCGCTTGCATTGCCGTCGCAAAAACGTGACGTCGTGTCGTATGAGGACGATGTGTTTGCGTGGATGTATCTGGATCAGTTCGACGGGCTCGTCCGTTATGAGGCGTACGTGGTCGGCTACGACGCCGCGGGCCGGCCGACGACGCTGGAGTTCGTCTTTGAGGAAGGCGCCTTCTCCCTCGATCACTTTCCCGTCGTGCACGCCGTCTGGACCGCTGCCGCGCCCGGCCGCTTAAGCGACGAAGACTGGGCGACGCTGCACCGCTTTTTTGAGGACCAGGAAAAAGAACTAAAACGCGCCCGCCGCCAGCAATGGACGTACCGGCTGCGGGCGCTCGGCTACGACGTCATCAACGCCCTCTGATCAAGCTTCTGTAACTTCGCTCAAGCGCTGCCACACGTGAGGGTAGCGCTTTTTGATGTCGATGGGCCGGAACTGCCGGTCGATGAAGGCGTGCTCCGTCATCCCCTCGGCTGCGAGCCGCTCCGGCTGGGTTTCCAAAAACACCTTGTAGCGGAAGCTCATGCGGGTGCGGGTCAAGTTCGCCAGCGTCGTCTCGACGCGGATTGGGTCGTCATACGCCGTCGGCGCCAGGTACTTGCACTGCACCTCCAGCACGGGCAGAAGCAGTCCCTCCCGCTCCAGCGCCGCGTACGACACGCCCGCCTCCCTGAGCAGCTCCGTCCGGCCCAGCGTGAACCAGTTCAAGTAATTCGCGTAGTACGTGACGCCCATCGGGTCCGCTTCGTTGTAGCGGACGCGCAGCCGGTGGACGCCCGTCACCTCACGCATCGGTCCGCCCCGCAACCTCCGCCGGCCAGCGGGCTTCGCCGCCGAAACGGCGGTAGTTCTCGGCAAAACGCTGGGCGAGCTGCTTGGCCTGCGCGTCGTAGGCGTCCGGGTCCGACCAGAGCGCCTTGGGATCGAGCAGCGCGCCGGGCACTCCCGGGCAGCCGGTCGGGATCATGAGGCCGAAATACGGCTCCCGCACCATCGGCACATCGTCCAGCTCGCCCCGGAGCGCCGCCCGCACCATGGCCCGGGTGTAGCGCAGCTCGACGCGGTGCCCGACGCCGTAAGGACCGGCGACCCAGCCGGTGTTGACCAGGAACACTCGCACGTTGTGGCGGCTGATGAGTTCGCCCAGCATCTCGGCGTAGCGCGTAGGCGGCAAGGGCAAGAACGGCTCGCCGAACGCCGTGGAGAACGTAGCCTCCGGCGACGTCACGCCGCGCTCGGTGCCTGCCAGCTTGCTGGTATACCCCGAGAGGAAATAGTACATCGCCTGCTCGGCGTTGAGCCGCGCGATGGGCGGCAGCACGCCGAAGGCGTCGGCGCTCAGGAAAAAGATCGTCTTGGGGTGGCCCGCCACGCCGCCCTCCACCGCGCCGGGGATGTGGTCGATGGGGTATGCACCGCGGGTGTTTTCGGTGAGCGAGCCGTCGTCGTAGTTGGGCGTGCGGGACGCGGGATCGATGACGACGTTCTCCAGGATGCTGCCAAACCGCAGAGCGTCCCAGATCTGCGGCTCCGCCTTGCGGGAAAGCCCGATGGTCTTGGCGTAGCAGCCGCCCTCAAAGTTGAACACGCCCTCGTCGGACCAGCCGTGCTCGTCGTCGCCGAGCAGGCGCCGGTCTTCGTCGGACGACAACGTCGTCTTGCCCGTACCCGACAGGCCAAAGAACAGAGCTACGTCGCCGTCGGCGCCCACGTTGGCGCCGCAGTGCATGGGCATTACGCCCCGCTCGGGAAGGACGCCGTTCATGACGGTGAACACGCTCTTCTTGAGCTCCCCGGCATATCGGGTGCCGACGATCAGCACCAGGCGCTTGGAAAAATCGAGCCCGATGAACGCCTCCGAGCGGGTGCCGTCGCGTTCGGGCACCGCCTGGAAACCGGGGGCGTAGATAAGCTCCCATTGGGCAAAGGGCCCCTCGGCCGCCGGCGTACGCAGCAGCAGGTTGCGGGCGAAAGCGTTGTGCCAGGCGAGCTCGGTCACGACCCGCACCCGGATCTGGTGCTTGGGCGCCGCGCCGGCCGCGCCGTCAAACACAAACAGCTCCTTGCCCCGCAAGTACTCGGCCACCCGCCCCAGCAGGGCGTCGAACTTTTCCTGCTCCATCGGCTGGTTGACCGAGCCCCAGGCCACGTTTTGCTCCGCCCACGGCTCCCGCACGACGAACTTGTCCTTGGGCGACCGGCCGGTGTACTTGCCGGTCTCCGCGACCAGCGCGCCGTTGGCCGCCAGCTTCCCCTCGCCGCGGCGCACGGCTTCCTCAATCAAGGCCGCCGTCGAAAGGTTGTGGTGCACCGCAGCGGCTGCACTCAAGATACCGTCGACCGTCACGTGGGCGTCCTGCGCCATGTTTGGTTCATCCCTTCGTTTGGTGGGCCTTTGGGTGGGCCAAGTTGAGGGGCGGTCGAGCGGCCGCGGGACGCTGCCCGCGGGCCGGATGACCGCGGTCGCTGGCCAAAACGGGACCCAGCATCGTGTATACAGCCAGTTTAGCCGTTCCCAAGAAACCGTGTCAAGGGCTCCCAGTCGCCCGCCCGCAGCGCGGAAAAGCCCACTACGAAAGGCTTTTCACCCCGCGAACCGCCCGGCCCGTCCCCCCATGCCGCATGCCCCGAGCCAAATTGTCAAAAAGTGATCAAACTGCCCGCTCGAGCACCCGGGGTAGCTCCTCCAGCGGGCATGTCTGCAAGCGCACCGGTCCGTCCTCCTCCAGCGGCGTCAAGTCCTTGGTGCCGTGTCCCGTCAGGATGGCCACTACGGACTCCTCCCCGCGGATAAAGCCGTCCGCCGCCAGCAGCCGGGCGGCCGCGATGGAAGCCGCCGCGTCCGGCTGCGCGAAGATGCCGGCATCGTGGGCCAGCTCGCGATAGGCCAGCAAAATGTCCTCGTCGGTGACCGCGATGAAATGCAACGGCGCGCCGGCCCGGGCCGCCGCGAGCAGCCGGCGGCCGCTGGGCGGCGACGGGTTGGCGATGGCTTTGGCGATGGTGCGCACCTCCCGCCACGGTACGGGGACGGTCGTCCCCATCCGGTACGCGGCGGCGATGGGCCCGCAGCCGGCCGCCTGCACCCCGATGAGCCGCGGCATGCGCTCGATCAGGCCGAGGGCGTGGAGCTCCCGGAATCCCTTGAGCAGCGCTGCCATATGCCCGCCCGAACTTACGGGAACGATGACATTGTCAGGCACCTGCCTGCGCAACTGCTGCCACAGCTCCAGGGCCAGCGTCTTTTGCCCCTCGACCCGGTAGGGATCGTCGGAGTTGATGAACGCGATGCCAAGCCTCGCCCCGACCTCAAGACTGACGTGGTACAGACGCCCATAGTCCCCCTCCACGCCGATGAGGAGCGGGTTGTACGCGGCGATGGGCGCGAGCTTGGCCCGGGGGATGTGCGCCGGGACCAGCACGACGGCCCGCAGCCCCGCCCGGGCGGCGTACGCCGCGACCGAGGACGCCATGTTGCCCGTGGAGACCGTGCCCACGGCCGGAAAGCCCATGGCCCGGGCCCGTTGCACGCCGGCCACCGATCCGCGGTCCTTAAAGGATCCCGTCGGGTTCGCGCCTTCGACCTTGACGAAAAGGCGCGGCAGCCCAAGACGCGCCCCGGTGGTTTCCAGATGCAATAGCGGCGTGCCGCCTTCGCCCAGCGTCAGCACGGGTGACGCCGGGTCGTGCAGCCCGAGCGCCCGTGCCGGCAAAAAGCCGGCAAACCGCTCCAGCAGCGGCGCCCCGTCCCGCACGGCCCCGCCCGGCGGCGGGCCGAGCTCAAGAGGTTCCCCGCAAGCCGTGCACCGGGCCTGCCACACTGCTGCGTCCGCCGGCCGGCCGCAGCCGGTGCATACCAGGGCTTCCACCCCTAATCCCTCCTAACCTTGAGCGGCAACTGACGGCGCCCGCCCGGTCAACCCCGCGCTGTGCTCGGCCAAGTAGACCCCGAGGTTTCCAAGGAGCGCCGCCGCCGTGGCGTACAAAAACACCCACCGGTACGAACCGGTGACGTCAAACAGCCAGCCGGCCAGCCACGGACCCACCGCTCCGCCCGAACCGTGGCCCAACGTCATGGCGCCGAAGATGACGCCCAGGTTGGGCCCGGCAAATTTCGCGGCCGCGAGCGACGCCATGACGGGCGAGCGGGTGCCAAAGCCGAGGCCAAAGCAGAGGGTGTAGACGGCCACCAAGGCCACGTGCGGCCGCCACGCCATCACCAGCAGCGCCGCGGTCCCCATGGCCGAGCAAACCGAACTCACCGTGGCCGAAGCCACGTGCCCGTACCGGTCCGACATCCAGCCAAACAAAAGACGCCCCACAAAGCTCAAGAGCCCTACCGACGACACCACGGCCGCGGCGACCGTCGTCGAAAAACCGGCGTCCACCAAAAAGGCCGCCTGGTGCGCCTGGACGGAGAATGAGCTTAGGGCGATGAAGAAAAAGGCGCCGAAACCGTACCAGAAGGCCCGGGTGCCCACGGCCGCCCGCAAGGCTGACCAGGCGCCTTGCGCCTTTTGCTCAGGACCTGGCTGGCTCGGCCTTTCCGGCGGATCCCGCATCAATCCCAGGTTGGGAACGACGAGCAAACACACAATCCCTGCCAAGGCTACGAGGGCCCCGCGCCAGCTAAAGGCGTCGATGAACGCCTGCGAGATGGGCGCCATGGCCATCGCGCCAATCCCGGCGCCCGAGAAGGCGATGGCGGTCACGGTCCCCCGGTGCTGCTGGAACCAGGCGGTGAGCACGACGCCGTGGACCGACCAGCTCAAAGCCGCAAGGCCCAAGGCGGCCAGCACGCCGTAGGCCAGATAGAGCCCCACGCCGCTCGTTACCCGGGCGGTAGCGGCAAGGCCGGCCGCGAGGGCGACGACGCCGGCGGCAAACCACCGCTTCGCCCCCAGCGTCTGCAGGCCAAAGCCGACCAGCGGCCCGCTGCCGCCGGTGATGAACATGCTCAGCGAAAACACCGCCGCCGTCGCCGCCCGGGACCAGCCGAAGTCCTCAAGCATGGAGACGTAAAAGAGAGGAAACGACTGGTGGATGCCCTGGCTTAAGGCGATGTTGAGAAAGGACACGACGACCACCGCATTCGCGATGCGCCGCCGTGTCCTCACGTCCATAGGTCGCTCGGGATCGGCCGCAGCCTTTGCCTGCCGCCTGCCCACGCCCGTCACCCCTCCCCGGATGCAAACCGCTCCGGATGGCCGGGCAGCCGCCGCACCCGGCCTTCCCGCTCCAGCTTGACGAGGTGACCCAGCACCGTCCGGCGGGCCATCTCCATGACGCTGGGCGGAACCGTCGCCCGGTACAGCACCTCCGCGAGTTCGTCCGGCGTCCTGGGCGCCTGGCCAAGGAGGGCGGCGATCTGGGCTTCCCGCTCCAGCCGGCGCTGGATCAGCGCCTGGATGCGCCCCGCCGGGTCGTCCAGCGGCGGCCCGTGGCCCGGCGCGATGATCCGGGCGGGCAAGGCCGCAAGCCGCTCCAGCGAACTCAGATAAAGCTCCATGTCGCCGTCGGGCGGGCCAACCCAGCTCGACCCCTCGCCGACGACGTTGTCGCCGCTGAACAGGATGCCCGCGCTGGGAATGAACAGGCAAACATGATCCGGGGCATGGCCGGGCGTGTGGACGACCTCTAGCTGCAGCCGGCCGACCTGGATGACCTCGCCGTCGGCGATGATCCGGTGGGCGACCGGCCGCGCCCCGGTGCGGCCGAGGATGCTGCGGCCGAGCACGGCTTCGGCGGGCGCCATGGACCAGACGGGGCAGCCGAACTCGGTAGCCACGTCGGCGGCGCCACCGGCGTGGTCGGGATGCGTATGGGTCAAGATGACGGCCCGCACCCGCGGGCTGTGGGCCCGCAGCCACGCAGCCCGGAGCATGGCGATGCCTGTCGGCCCGCCGTGGCCGGCGTCCAC
This sequence comes from uncultured Bacillota bacterium, assembly GCA_937916565.1. GTDB lineage: Bacteria > Bacillota > Limnochordia > Limnochordales > ZCTH02-B6 > ZCTH02-B6. The sequence goes on from CALFSR010000198.1 coordinate 8,023, forward strand.
CAGCACCGCTTCTCCTGCGTTGGCCACGAGGTACACGTTGGTTTCGTTCGCCGGCGGCAGCGTCGGCGACGGGACGGGCACGAGGTAGACCCCTTGCGCCTCCAGCACCGAGCGCAGCACTTCAGGGGCGTTTGTTTCGTACACTTCCTCCCGCGACGCGCCGGAGGAGGTATAGCGCGCCCACGCTTGGGCCGCCGTCGTGCAGCCGGCCAGCGCTTCCAGCCAGCTGCGGGTCGGGCGCATAAGCCGCATGCGGCCTTCCCGCGCCGCCTCCAAGGCGGCTCCGGGATGAAGCCACTCGCCAAGGTCAATTTCAGCACCGTCGGGCTCGGGATCCGGCTCGACGCAGCCGGTGACGTCGGCGAGGAAGAAAAGCGTGTCAAAACGGCGCTGGGCCGCGGGCGGCGTCACCCAGCGGCCCATGTAGGCCAGGCGATCGCCGGCGAGGCGCCAGCCGTGGTCGGCGGCAAGCTGCACGAGGGAAGCCTCGCGGGCGAGCAGCGCCCGCCGGGCGCCGGCCAGCAACTCCCTGTGTATCTCGGCGCCTTCGGGAAGCCACAGCGCCCGCCCGGCGGCATCCCGGGCCAGCAGGATTCCGGCCTCCTCAAAGAGCTCGCGAATGGCCGCCGCCACGCAAGACTCCCGCCCGTCGGGCAAACCGGCGGCAGCGAGCTCTCCCGGCCGCTCGCGGGCCAGCTCCTGGTCTTGCCCGTCCACCGAACCCCCGGGAAACACGTGGTAGCCCGCCGCAAAGCGCAGCCGCTCGGAGCGGCGGGTCATGTAGACCATCATGGGCTCCCGCACGAGGACGACCGACGCCGCCGGCCTAGGATGGACCGGCGCGATCGACTCCGGCATCCTTTACCGCTCCCTCCCCGCTCCCGCGGGCCTCAAGGCTCTTGGGCCCCCTCTCCACCGGGCGCCTGGGCGAGCTCCCGCAGGGAGCGGCGCAAGATCTTGCCCGACTCCCCCTTGGGCAACTCGGGCAGAAACGTCACCCGTTTTGGAACCTTGTAGCCGGCGAGCCGGCGCCGGCAGTGGGCGATGAGATCGTCTTCGGCGCATGACCGCCCGGCCCGCAGGGTGGCGAACGCCACCGGCACCTGTCCCCAGCGCTCATCGGGCACGCCCACGACCGCGACTTCGGCGAGGGCCGGGTGCTCGAGCAGCACCGCTTCCACCTCCGCCGGGTACACATTTTCGCCGCCGGAGATGATGAGGTCCTGCCTGCGGTCGACGACGTACAGGTACCCTTCACCGTCGACATAGCCCAGGTCGCCCGTGAGCAGCCACCCATTCACCAGCGTCGCCTCGTTCGCGTCGGGGCGGTTCCAGTAGCCGGGCGTGACCGTCGGGCCCGCCACCGCGATCTCGCCCACTTCCCCCGGCGGCAGCTCCTGGCCGCCTTTGACGATCCGGACGCTGGTGGCAAAGAGCGGTTTCCCGGCGGAGCCGAGCTTGCGCAAGGCGTCCTTTGGCGAGAGCGTCGCCACTTGCGAAGCGGCTTCCGTCAGGCCGTACGTCTGGAGCACGGGCATCCCCAGCTCCGCGGCCCGCAAGAGCAGCGGTTCGGGTACGGGACCGCCGCCCACCAGCACCGCCCGCAGGTGGGGCGGGTAGGGCTTGCCGCCCCGCTCCTCCAGCATCCGGCCAAGCATTGTGGCCACTACCGAGGCGATGGTGACGCCCTGTTCGTCGATGGCCCTGTTGACCCGGGCGGCGTCGAACCGCCGGTGCAGCACGACGGGAATCCCGTAGATGACGCTGCGCAGCAAAATGGACAGCCCGCCCACATGAAACAGCGGCAGGCACGCGAGCCAGCGGTCGTCCGGCATGAGGCCAAGGTTGAGGGAAGAGTTGATCGCGCTCCACCAGTGGTTGCCGTACGTCAGCTGCGCGCCCTTGGGACGGCCCGTCGTCCCCGACGTGTAGATGATGCTATGGATCGCGTCCAGGTCGATCGTATCCCGCAAGCCCCGCGGCTCGTCCAAAGCCGCGGCCGCCATTGCGTCGGCCTCCGGCCCCAGGCGCACCGACTCAGCGACGACCGGGTCCGCCTCGGACATCGCGCCGTTCCCGCGGCCTGCCGCGGACGGCGCGATGTCAGGTGCCACCCGCATGCGGGTGACCGCCGGCACCTGGGCGGCGACGGAGATCGCCTTTTCCGCGTTGGCGCCGTCGTGCACCAAGAGCTGCGCGCCCGAATCCGCCACCTGCCATGCGAGCTCGGGCGGAGCAAGACGCGTATTGAGCGGCACCAGCACCGCCCCCACCCGGGGCAAGGCGTGCACCCAGATGACAAAGGAGGGGCTGCTCGCCAAGAGCAAAGCCACGCGCCGCCCGGGCTCAACGCCCATGGCCGCCAGCTGCCACGCCACGGCGCCGGCCGCCGCGTCCAGCTGCGCAAACGTCCAAGTGCCTTCGTCCGCGACGAGAGCGGGCGCGTCAGGGGTGAGGTGCGCCCGCCGGGCGAGCCAGTCGGGTAACAATGCAATGCCCTCCTTTTGCGTGCGTAGCCTGCACTGGCGTGCGTAGCCTGCACTGGCGTGCGCAGCCTGTACTGGCCTGCGCAGACGGCCTCCCCTCAACCGAGCAGCAATCCGGCCGCCAGCAATAGCCCGTACAACAGATGGAGCCGGCCCGTGCCCTTGAGAACCGGATTGAGGGCCGCGCCGGCGGCGCCGCTCATGACCGTCCTGACCAAGGGGACCGAGATAACGAGCGTCAGGAGCGGCAGCAGGACGAGAGGCCCCCGGGAGCCCGTCAGCCAGAGCAGGATAGGCACCGCGTACGCCCCGACGGCCAGAAGCGTGTACTGCCAGCGGGTGCCCCGGTCGCCGAGCCGCACGGCCATGGTGCGCTTGCCTGCGGCTCGATCGGTGGGAATGTCCCGCAAGTTGTTGACGACCAGGATAGCGGTCACAAGAAACCCGACCGGCAGCGACACGACGAACGCCAGCGGGTCGACGGTCAAGGCATGCACGTAGTGGGTGCCGACCACCGCCACGACGCCAAAGAACGCGAAGGCGAACACGTCGCCCAGGCCATGGTAGGCGAGGGGAAACGGCCCACCGGTGTACAGGACGCCGCAGGCGATGGCCGCAAGCCCAACCGCCAGGATCGGCCAGCCGCCCCGGGCGACCAGGTAGAGCCCGATCAAGAACGCGAGGCCGAAGCAGACGGCCGTTCCCCGGGCGACCTGGGCTGGCGTGAGAAGCCCCGACTGCGTCACTCGTGTCGGGCCGGTGCGGGCTTCGGTGTCCGCGCCCCGCTGGAAGTCGAAGAGGTCGTTGGCCAGGTTCGTCCCGATCTGGATCAACAGGGACGCGAGCAAAGCGGCCAAAAACGCGCCGGCGTGGAAGGCGCCCGCGGTCACGTATGCGCTTGCGCTGCCCACCAGCACCGGCACGACCGCCGCGGGCAGCGTCGGCACCCGCGACGCCATGATCCAGACCTGCACCGGGCCTGGCCGCGGCCCCGCCGCGGCCGGCCGCAGCTTAGGGGAACCGAGGGAACTTGGAGAAGTCGGGCTGGCGCTTCTCAAGGAACGCATTCTTCCCTTCCTTGGCCTCGTCGGTCAGGTAAAACAGCAGCGTCGCGTCGCCGGCGAGCTGCTGCAGCCCCGCGAGGCCGTCGGTGTCGGCGTTGAAGGCGGCTTTCAAAAACCGGATGGCCGTCGGGCTCTTGGTGAGAATCTCCCGGGCCCACTCGACCGCGGTCTCCTCGAGCTTGTCCACGGGGACGACCGTGTTGACGAGCCCCATTTCCAGCGCTTCCTGGGCGCTGTACTGGCGGCAGAGGTACCAGATCTCGCGCGCCTTTTTGTGCCCCACGATGCGGGCGAGCAGCGTGGCGCCGTAGCCGGCGTCAAAGCTCCCCACCTTAGGCCCCGTCTGGCCGAACTTCGCGTTGTCGGCGGCGATCGTCAAGTCGCACACGAGGTGCAGCACGTGCCCCCCGCCGATCGCATAGCCCGCCACCGCCGCGATGACCGGTTTCGGCAAGTACCGGATCTGCCGCTGCAGGTCGAGAACGTTGAGGCGGGGGATCTGATCGTCGCCCACGTAGCCCCCGTCTCCCCGTACCTTTTGGTCGCCCCCGGAGCAAAACGCCTCCTTGCCCGCGCCGGTCAGGATCACCACGCCGATGTTGCGGTCGTCGCGCGCGTCGGCAAAGGCGTCCATCATCTCCATCACCGTCAGCGGCCTGAACGCGTTGCGCACGTGGGGCCGGTTGATGGTGATCTTCGCGATGCCTTCCGCCTTCTCGTACAAAATGTCGGTGTACGTCTTGGCGGTCTCCCACCGGATCGTCATCAGTTCCTACCTTCCTCTCTTGGGCCCGCCGTCCGCCCTTTTGCTCGTGCCCACGCCAAACCCGGGCCGCACAAGACAAGGGCGCCTTCGGCCGGGCCGTCAGTGCTTGCTCAAAAACGCGGTCACGTGCGCCGCGAACGCTTCGGGCTGCTCGACGTGCACGGCATGTCCGGCGCCCGGGACGATGGCCGTTTCGGCGTAAGGGATGCGATCCGCCATCTCCCGCACAAGCCCCCGGTACTTGTCATCCAGCTCCCCGGCCAAGAGCAGGCACGGCATGGTGAGCTCCCCGAGCCGTTCCACAAGGGGCTCCTGCGCCCCGGCGCCCATCCCCCGCAGGCTGTTGGCGAGCCCTTCGGGGCGCTGCGTGAGCCGCTGGGCGCGGATGCGGGCCCGCACTTCCTCGGGAAGGCGCGCCTGCGTGGCAAAAAGGGGCAACGGCTCCCAGCGGGCGACGAACGCCGCGGTGCCTTCCCGTTCGATGAAATCCGCGAGCGCTTCGTCCTGCCGGATACGCGCCGCCCGCTCTACGGGATCGGCGATGCCGGGCGACGCCCCCACGAGCACCAAGGCCCGCACCCTCTCCGGGGCGGCCAGGGCCAGGTGCAAGGCAACCCGCCCGCCCATCGAGTAGCCCACCACATGGCATCGGGCGGCGCCGAGGATGTCGAGAAGCGCGAGCAGGTCGGCCGCGCATCTCTCCATCCGGTACCGCTGGGGGTCACCCGGTGCGTCGGTTTCACCGTGCCCCAAAAGGTCCGGCGCGATGGTGCGATAGCGCCCGGCAAGAACGGGCAAGAACGGCTCCCACGTCGCGCCGGTGCCGGTGAAGCCGTGGAGCAGGAGCAGCGGCGTGCCCGCGCCGGTCACCCGGACCCGGTAAGTGACGCCGTTAAGCATTACGCGCATCAGGTGCTCGCGCCCCCGTCCTCACGCGGCCCGCCGGCGGCGCCGGCGAGCTTCTCACCCGCCGCCCGGTCCAGCAACCGCTCGATGGCCGGGCCGAGCCCCGCGAGCACCGCGTCAAACAGTTGCCGGTGAAGGACAAAGTTGCGGGCGCGCGTGATGGATACTTCAATGACATTCAAGCCGCGGCTTGCCACCGCCTGCTCGACCGCGGCGCGAAAACTTGCCCAGTCGCCGGGCCGCGCAAACCGTCCGCCGTACATCTCCACCGCCGGCCGAAAGTCGAGCCCGATGGGGGTGCCAAACAACGTTTCAAAGTGCTCGGGATGCTTCGCCTGGGGCAGGAATGAGAAGATGCCGCCGCCGTCGTTGTTGACGACCACGATGGTGGCATCCAGCCCGTGGAGTTTCGCGGCCAGAAGGCCGTTGAGGTCATGATAAAAGGAAAGATCTCCGATCACCAGCACGACGGGCCGCCCCGACGCGGCCGCCGCCCCGAGGGCCGACGACACGACGCCGTCGATCCCGCTTACGCCCCGGTTTCCTAGAACTTGCACCCGCCGCGCCGCGGCCGGGAAAAAGGCGTCCATGTACCGGATGGGCATGCTGTTGCCGACGTACAGCACGATGTCGCCCGCCAGCGCGGCGGCCAGCTCGTGAAAAACGCGGCCTTCAAAAGGCTCCGCAACAGCCTCCACATGCTGCGCCAGCAGCTGGCGCGTTTCGTCGTTGAGCCGCCGCCAGGCGCGCATCCACCCGCTCGTCTCAGGCCCACCTCCGGCCTGCGCCTCCAGCACCTGGCAGAGCGCCCGGCAAAGCCCGGCCGGGTCGGCGTACACCATATCGCTGGCGGCAAGCACCGGGTCCCGCCACTGAGCGCCCGGGTCGACCACGATCTGCCTCCGCTCGGCGTATCGCTCCAAATACAAAAGAAAAGGCTTGGACACGGGCAAAGCCCCAAAGCGCACGATCACGTCGGGTGCGAGCACCGCCGCGACAGACCCGTCCCGGAGAAAAATGTCGTACGCGTCGATGACCGGGCCCGCCGGCGCCCCGGCGGGCAGCGACCGCAATCCCGACAAGGGGTCCGCGAG
>CALFSR010000199.1 GCA_937916565.1 uncultured Bacillota bacterium
GGTGGGTGAGGCGCTGTACGCCGCCGCCCGGCGGGGCGCGGGCGACGGTGAGATCATCGCCGTCAAAGACTCCCTTTGGATGACCCGGGAAGACTGGCGACGCTCATGGAAGCCGTGGCTCCGGGGCGCGCTGCTCGGCTTCCCCTTGGGCACGCTGCCCGCGGGCGGGGCCGAAATCCCCACGTTTCTCAGCTACTCCCTGGAGGAACGCTTGAGCAAACACAAGGAAGAGTTCGGCCAAGGCGCCATCGAGGGCGTAGCCGGCCCCGAGGCCGCCAACAACGCCGCCGCCGCCGGGGTGCTGGTGCCCCTCTTGACGCTGGGCTTGCCCACCTCCGCCACCGCGGCCATCATGCTGGCCGCGTTCCAGCAGTTTGGCCTGCAACCGGGGCCGCTCTTGTTCCAAAACCGGCCGGACCTGGTGTGGGGACTGATAGCGAGCCTCTACATCGGCAACGCGATGCTCCTCGTGCTCAACTTGCCGCTGGTGGGGCTGTGGGTGCGGCTGCTCACGATCCCCGCGCCGTACTTGTATGCCGGGATCCTCGTCTTTGCGGCCCTCGGGACGTACAGCCTCAACAACTCCCTGGTGGACCTGGCGACGCTGGTGGTGACCGGCCTTGTCGGTTTCGTCATGCGGCGGTGCAACGTGCCCGTGGCGCCGGCCATCGTCGGCCTCATCCTCGGGCCCCTCGCCGAGCAGCAGCTGCGGCGGGCACTATCCATCAGCCAGGGCGACTACTCCGTCTTTTTCACGCGGCCCATCTCGGCGACGCTGCTCACCATCGCCCTGGTGGCCCTGGTCGCGCCGGCCGTGGCGCGTTTTGTCACCGCCCGGCGCCGCGCCCAGCAAGCGGCTGCATGACGGCCGCACACTTGCAGCGGGATGCTGGCACGTCCGCAAGGGGGACGGCGAGCCGGACCCTGGCCCCCCTCCCCCGGCTCAGCCGGCCTGCGTCAGTCCGGCGGCGGGACGATGACCAGCTTGCCCAAGGGTTCAAAAATGCCCCGCAAGAGCTTGTTCACCCCGTCGACGGGCACTTCGAACCCAATCAGAATCGTAAGGGTGACCCCGGCCGCCCAAATCACGGCAAAGGCGGCCAGCTCACCCCACTGCCGCTTCTGCAGCATGCCTGGAAGCTCGGCCAGCCACATCAGCCCAAACAGGAACACGACCAGCCAGACCATGGCCTCACCCGCTTATTTCCGGATCTGCTCGGGCCGGTACGAGGGCGGATTGGCCGTCAGGCCCGTGCGCCGGACTTTGACGTCCACGGTGATGTACACGGGTAGGTCCCGGTAGTAGGCGTGCCAGTCGCGCCGCAGCTCCCGCCATAGCTCGGGATAGCGCCGCCGCACGATCGCCCCAAAGCCGACCACGTCCGCCTCCAGTTCTTCCTGGGCCAGGCGCAGCATGGCCCGCATGCGCTCCTCGACGCTGGCTTCCAGCGCCTTCTCCAGCTCCGGAATTACGTCGGGATCGGTCAAGTCGAGGCCGGCCTGGTTGGTGACGATGTCGTCGATGGCCCGGGCGTCGACTTTCATGACGATCCGGCCGTCTTGAATCTCCGCCTGCACGTTGACCCTGGCCCGCAGCACAAGGGGCGAAATCCGGTTCGGCTCCTTGAGCCCGCTGCCAAGCCTGGCCGGGCCGAGCGCAGGCGGCGCGTCCCGCCGGATGAGAGCTTCCTCGGGCGATACGTCGGGCCGCTCCAAGGGGGGCGCCGGCTGATCCGGCTCCGGCGGCCACGGGATGGTGGCCACCGCAAAGGGCGGATCGTCCACTAGCCACGCGAGTCCCCGGGCCACGTCCAGGGGCGCAAAGCCAACCAGCCGGTCGCCGCGGAAAATTCCGACGCCCGTCAGCTCATACTCTTGCGCCCGCACGCCCGCCTCGAGCTCGGTCTCGATTCGCTGCGTCAAGCCGACCGCGGGGATGAAGGGATCAACGCCATCCGACGCCAGCGCGATGGCCACTTCGCGAATGCTGCGCACCGGCACGATCCGCTGGTGCAGCATGTTGGCCAAGGCGGACACGGGAAGGCGTCCAAGGCGCGGCGCCGCCCGCAGCAGCTCCGCCGCCTCGCCTTGCGTCACCACTACGTCGGCCGAGATTCGCAGCTCCCGCACGCGCGTCAGACTTTCAAACAGCGGCCCGATGCCGGCGCGAGCCAGGTCTTCGCCGATGACGATGACCCGCAGGTGCGACGTAAACAGCCGCCGGGGGAGCTTTGCCTGCACCCGGCTAAAGGCTTCCGGGATTGTCTCTCCCACCGCCTCGATGACGTAGAACGGATCCCGCAACCCCGAGCCCGCGCCGGTGCCGCCCGGGTTGGTCAGCTCCGACGGTATAATGAACTGCAGCGATACTTTCAGCAGGCCGTCCTCCGTGAGATCGACGGCCATGAGGTCGGCGATGGCGAGCTCGTTGAGCTCGATGCGGTCGTAGCACCCGCCGCAAAGGAGAAACAGCACGAACCCTGCCGCGGCCAAGACGCTGCGCGCCAGGCCGCGGCGATGACTAGCCCCTCTCATCCCGCTTTGCCTCCACGCCGCGCAAGACCGCCACAATCAGCACCACTGCGGGCAGCACCAGCTGGAAGAGCTGCGTGTAGGGGGCCCAGAAGTACGACAGCATGTAGCCGTGCTCGACGGTGCTTTCCAGGTGCCCAACGGCATACGCGGCCACCAGGCCGGACATGGGCAGCACTAGCCGGCGCCAGTCCCGGACGCCGACGGTATGCGCCAGCGTGACCACGGCGGCGTACCGGTGCAGCGACAGCTTAAGGCAGCTGCCCGCGACCCACAGGCCCGTGACGAGCGGGTCGACCCGGGCCAGCACTGTTCCGAAGCTGCCCACCCGCGACACCTTGAAAAACGGCCAGAGCAAGTTGGGCGTAAGCGGCCCAAAGACGGCGATGGTCACCGCGCTCACGAGCACAAGCGCCGCTGCGATGGCGCCCAAAGCAAGATAGCTGGCTTTGACCCCGTGCTGCAGGCCGTTTACGGACGGCAGCAGCACAAGGAGCAGCACGAACTGCCCGGTAAACGCCTGCGTCAGAAATCCGGACACAAACACCGGCCGCCAGCCGTTCTCCAGCACCGGCTCAAGCAGGCGCATGTCGACGCTGGAGTAGGCAAGCCCGACGATGACGAGGATGAGGAGCACGGCGGGCAACGCAAAGAGCTCGCCCAGGCGCCCCAAAATCTCGGGCCCGTGGCGCACCGCTACGGCGGTGGCAAAGGCGGCGAGGCCCACCGCGAGGGCCATGGGCGTGCGCGGGTGGGCGGTCGCGATGAGAAAGTCGGCGAACTCCCGGGAAATGGCGGCGTCCAGGTGAAAGAAGTACCAGAAGAGGAGCAGCCCGCACAGCTTCCCCGGCAGCCAGCCCACGACCTTCGGCGCGTATTCGGCAAACGTTTCATCGGGAAACCGGGCAGCGAGCCGGCCGCACACCCAGATCACCAAGGCCGACGCCGGCAGCGCGGCCAAAGGCGCCAGCCACGCGTCCTGCCGGGCAAACGCCGCCGTCACGGCGGGCAGCCCGAGCACGGCGGTCGACCCGATGCCGGGCACGAGCAGCATGAAGAGCTGCACCGGCGACATCCTAGTCTCCCGGGGATGCACGCAGCGATCCCTCCCCCCGCTCCGGCGCGGCGCCTTCCGGACCGGCAAAGTACTCGACGTCCCGCCGGGGATGATCCCCGGTTGCCCGCGGCCGCCGGCGCATGATCCACCGGGGCAGGCGCACCACGGTGTCGGCCAGTTCATGCCAGCGCAAAGGGCTCACGGGCGCCAGGTACGGCTGGCCAAAGGACTTGAGGGCGGCCAAGTGGACGATAAGCAGCATCAGGCCGAGGGACAAGCCCAAAAGGCCGAGGCTCCCGGCGAGCAGCAAAATGAAAAACCGGGCGATGCGGAACCCGATGCCGACGTTGAAGTGCGGGATGACGAAGGACGAGATGCCCGTAAACGCCACGATGATGACCACGGGCGCCGACACGATCTGGGCCGACACCGCCGCCTCCCCGATGACGATGGCGCCCACGATGCCGATCGTCTGGCCGATGGGGCGGGGCAGCCGCACCCCCGCCTCCCGCAGCGCTTCAAGGGTGATCTCCATGAGCAGCACTTCCGTAAACGACGAGAAGGGCACGGCTTCCCGGGCGGCGGCGATACTGATGAGCATGGTCGAGGGCAGCATCTCGGGGTGGAAAGTGGTGGCCACGACGTACGTCGACGGGAACAGCACCACCAAAGCCACCAGGCCGTACCGCAGGAGCCGCACCAGCGTCGCCCCGTCCCAGCGCTGGTAGTGGTCTTCGGCGGCCTCCATGAAGGCCCACAGGGTCGCCGGGACGATGAGCGCGAACGGGCTGCCTTCGGCTAGAATGGCCACCCGGCCCTCCAGGAGGCTTGCCACCACCATGTCCGGCCGCTCGGTGTTGAGCACTTGCGGAAAAATGGTGTAGGGCGTGTCCTCGATGAACTCCTCGATGTAGCTCGTGTCGATGATGCCGTCCACGTCGATGGCGGCCAGCCGCCGCCGCACTTCCTCCAGCAGCTTTTCGTCGGCCAGCCCGTGCAGGTAGGTGATGACGACCGGCGTCCTGGTCCACCGCCCGAGCTCCATCCACTCAAACCGCAGCATGGGCGAGCCGACGCGCCGCCGGATCAGCGACATGTTGGTCTTGAGGTTGTCCACGAAACCGTCGCGCGGCCCCCGCACGACGGGCTCGCCGATGGGCTCCGTCACGTTGCGGCTGTCGTAGCCGGCGGTGTCGATGATGATGGCGTGCGGCAGCCCTTCGACCAGGAGGGCCGACTTGCCTTTGCAAAGCTCCCGCACGACGTTGTCCAGCTCGGTTTCCAAGGTGACCCGGGTCGTGTTGACGACTTGCGTGCGGATCCACTGGCCAAGCCGCGCCGGATCCCGGGGAGGCTGCAGGCCTTTTTGCATCGCGCCGTAGGTGAGCGGCTCGATGACCTGATTGGCCACCACTTCCGAGCGGCCCAAGGTGTCAAAAAACACCACCGCGGCCCTGGGACCGGCGCCGATGTGCAGATCCCGCATGACAAGGTCCGGCGCGTTTCCGGCGAGCTCCCGGATAACCGACAAGTTGCCGTCGAGGCGCGCTCCCATGCGCACCCCGGGAAAACCTTTGTCCGGGATGGTACCGGGCTTGCTCGCCACCCGCTTTTCGATGGCTTGCTGCACCCACCGGCTGTCCAGAGACGGCTGCAGAAATGCCGGACGGCGCCGCTTGAGCCATGACAGGAATGACCGGAACAAGTTGGACATCGGTGCCATTCGCCACCGGGACGTGCAAGATTTGGCCGCTGGTAGTATGCGACCGCCGGCGGCAATCCATGCCACCCGGCTGGCCGGCTTCCGCCGGTCTACCCAGACGGCCTTCCGGTCCCTGAGGCGTGGCCCACCGGTCTTGGCGGTCAGCCGCCCGCCGCCTTTCGAAAAGCTTGCTCCAGGTCGGCCCAAAGGTCATCGGCGTCTTCGATGCCGACGCTCAGCCGCAGGAGCGTCGGGGGCACGTGCTCCTGTCCCGCGATCGCGGCCCGCCGTTCAATCGTCGACTCGACCCCGCCGAGGCTCGTGGCGTGCCGGATGAGCACGAGGCTGCGGCAGACGGCGTCGGCAAAGTCAGCGCCGCCCTTTAGATCAAAGGAAATTATTGTGCCGAAGCCTTTGAGCACGCGCTTGGCCGTTTCGTAAGTCGGGTGCGCCGGAAGTCCCGGGTAGCGCACGGTGGTCACGAGGGGGTGGCGGGCCAGCCGCTCGGCCAATACCATCGCGCTCTGCTGCGCCCGCGCGAGGCGCAAGGCCAGCGTACGAACGCCCCTTACCGCGAGAAACGCCTCCAGGGCGCCCGGCGTTGCCCCCGAGAGCTCCCGGGCGGTGCGCAGCGCATGCCAGAGCCGCTCATCCCGCGTCGTTGCCACGCCGGCCAAGAGGTCCGAGTGGCCGCCGATAAACTTGGTGGCGGACTGCACCGAGACGGTGGCGCCCAGCTCCAGCGGCTGCTGGTTTAAGGGCGTGGCAAAGGTGTTGTCCACCGCCACAATTGCCCCGGGCTTGCGGGGCGCGGCGCAGATGGCCGGCAGGTCGGCGACGGCCAGCAGCGGGTTGGAAGGCGACTCAAGCCACACGAGATCCGCGTAGCCGAGCGCCCGCAGCCAGCCGGCGGTATCCTCTACGGGAAGCCGCTCCACCGACCAGCGGCCTTTGGCTGCTCCATGGGCGGCCAACTGGGCAACCCCCTGGTAACAGTCGCCCGGCAGCACCACCACCGAACCTGCAGGCAGCTGGTCAAACACCGCGGCGATGGCCGCCATGCCGGAGGCAAACGCCACCGCCCGTCCGCCTTCCAAGCCGCCGACGATCTCTTCCAAGGCCTCCCACGTCGGGGTGCCGTCGTCCCGGGCGTACACCTTGCCGCCGCCGTGGATGAAGTTGGATGCGGGCACCAGGGGTACGTTCAGCGGCGCGCCGGGTTCGCTGCCGCGGCCGGCCGCCACGACCCACGTTTCCGGTTTCCACCGGGCAGGGTTTCCGCTGCCCAACTGGGATGTCATAGTCGACTACCTCCCGTCAAAGTCGCTCCAGCAGCTTGCGGGCCCGTGCTCTTTCCGCGGGGCGGCCCGTTTCGAGCGCCGCTGCCAGGCGGCGGCGGGCTCGCCCAAAAGGGTGCGTTTGTGCGGGATGAGCCGCTCCGGGTGCTTCCGGGACGCCTTCTCGACGGCGTCGGCGGCCCGCATGCGCAGCACCGGGTCGTCGGAAAACAGTGCCGCGAAGACCTCATCAAAGAGGGCCTGATCGCAGGCGATCTCCCGGGCTACGGCGTCCGCCTCGCCAATGGACCGCCGGTCGGTGCCGGCCAGCTTCTCGACGACCATCCCCGCTTCCCTCCTGTCGCTGTACGGACCGCCCCGGAAGTGCGCTGCGGAGGCGCTCCCGCCGTCGCGGTCGTTGCGCAAGTATTGCTTGGCGAGGGCCGTGTTTCCTTTTCATGACAGCCGCGAAGTGCAGCCCGCTCGCCCGGCAAACGGGCGGGTTTCTCCTCCCGTGACCGGTAGGATATGGCCGGCCGACGGGGAAACCGGAAATCGACAATCCGCCGGGAGGGAGGCGCGGGCGATGGCCAAGGTGGACTTGAAGAAGGAACTGAAGGAGCTGTACCAGGCGTCGGCCAAGGAGGTCACGGTGGTGGACGTGCCGCCCTTGGCGTTTCTCATGATCGACGGCATGGGCGACCCGGCTACGTCGCCCGAGTACGCCCGGGCCGTGGAGGCGCTCTTTTCCGTCTCCTACACCGCCAAGTTTATGGTCAAGAGAAGCGACGGGGGCGTCGACTACGCCGTCATGCCGCTGGAAGGCCTGTGGTGGGCCGACGACTGGGCTGCGTTTGTCACCGGCGACCGGGCGAGCTGGCAGTGGACCATGATGGTCCTGCAGCCCGACTTCGTACCGCCGGCGGTCATCGCGCAGGCGATGGACAAGGTCGCCCGGGAAAAGCCGCACCTCCCCATTGGAAAGCTGCGTTTCGAACGGTGGGCGGAAGGCCGGGCCGCCCAAATCCTGCATATCGGGCCTTTCTCCGAGGAAGGCCCCACCATCGCGCGCCTCCACGCCTTCATCGAGCAGCGCGGCCGGCTGCGGGGCAAACACCACGAGATCTACCTGAGCGACGTGCGGAAAGCGGCGCCCGAAAAGTGGCGCACGATTCTCCGGCAGCCGATGGAGTAGGACCGGTGGAGGGACGGATCCCGATGGCCTCTCCTGCCATGTCCCGCCCGCCTCTGGCCCGGCGCCCGACCATCGCCGCCGGCTACCGGCATTCCGTAGCCCTGCGGTCGGACGGCACGGTGGTGGCCGCAGGAGAAAACACCTACGGGCAATGTGATGTCTCGGCTTGGCGGGACATCGCAGCGGTCGCCGCAGCCAGCGCCCATACGGGCAATTCGCATACCGTCGGCCTCAAGGCGGACGGCACCGTCGTGGCGGCGGGATGGAACAAGTACGGCCAGTGTGATGTCGAAGGCTGGCGCGGGATCGTGGCGGTGGCCGCCGGCTGGCGCCGCACGGTGGGGCTCGCGGCGGACGGTACGGTGGTCGCGGCGGGCCATAACGGCCAAGGCCAGTGCGAGGTGAACGCGTGGCGTGATGTAGTGGCCATTGCGGCGGGCGACTGGCACACGGTCGGCCTGAAAGCGGACGGTACCGTACTGGCGGTGGGCAACAACCGGCATCGCCAGTGCCGGGTCGAGGGCTGGCGCGGCGTCGTAGCCGTCGCGGCGGGATACCTGCACACGCTGGGCTTGCTGGCCGACGGCACGGTCTTGGCGACGGGCTCCAACAGGCACGGCCAGTGCGACGTACACGACTGGCGCGACATCGTCGCCATCGCGGCCGGCAGTCATCACAGCGTCGGCCTCCGATCGGACGGCACCGTGGTGGCGGCCGGGTGGAACGGCTACGGCCAATGCGACGTGGCGGGCTGGCGCGGCATCGTAGCCGTCGCGGCCGGGTGCGCCCACACCCTCGGTCTTGGCGCGGGCGGCACGATGATGGCCGCCGGATGGAACTCCCACGGCCAGTGCAATCTTGACCACTGGCGGGATGTCCGGCTGCCCGAACTATAAACCATGCGGGAAGCGAGGGGCGATCATGGCCAAACCCCGTATCTACACCATGAGCTTCGCCAAGGTATACCCGGCCTATGTGGCCAAAGCGGAAAAGAAAGGCCGCACCAAGGACGAGGTGGACGAGATCATCCGCTGGCTGACCGGCTACAGCCAGGCCGAGCTGCAGGCGCATCTTGAGAAAGGGACGGACCTTGAGACGTTCATCCTGGAGGCGCCCAACCCCAATCCGAACCGGCGGCTGATTACCGGCGTCATCTGCGGCTACCGCGTCGAAAACATCGAAGACCCCATCATGCGGGAGATCCGCTATATGGACAAGCTCATCGACGAGCTGGCCCGCGGCAAGGCGGTGGACAAGATTTTGCGGACGCCGTCCCCGGACGCCAACTAAGACGACGGCTGCAGCTCAAAAGACAGGTGCAGGCACCCTAGCCAAGCGCGTCCGGTGGCAGGTAAGATTCCCCCAGACGATATTCCCAGGGAAAGGCGGGAGCGCTCATGGACTTGCAGATGGCA
The DNA here is from genome assembly GCA_937916565.1 of uncultured Bacillota bacterium. GTDB lineage: Bacteria > Bacillota > Limnochordia > Limnochordales > ZCTH02-B6 > ZCTH02-B6. The sequence continues at coordinate 9,179 of CALFSR010000199.1, forward strand.
TTGACGCGGCTTTCGGAGCGCGCGAAGACGGACGCGGCGTTTCGCGCGGAATGCGAAGCCGACTTCCTCGGCGTCCTGGCGCGGGAAACGGGGCTCGCGGAGACGGCGCTACGGGAGCAGCTGCAGCGGCTCAGCGACGAGGCGCTGGCCGGGGTGGCCGGCGGCTTGGGTGCGGATCCGGTGGAGCTTTTCCGCCAGCAGCTTTTTGGGCAGCTGGACGGCTTCTTCACCCAAGGCCGCCGGGAGCTTTAGTCCAAACGGGTTCCGGCAAAAAGGCCCGGAGCACGTGCTCCGGGCCCTTGTCTTGCCGATTGCTCCGCCGTGCCCCACGCCGGCGCCCGGCGAAAGTTGGGGGCAGCATGGCGGCCCGTCGTCAGTCCGCTTCCTCGGTCCGGGCCAAGTAGGCCTCCAGCCGTGCGTAACGGTCTTCCTGCTGGCGGG
>CALFSR010000200.1 GCA_937916565.1 uncultured Bacillota bacterium
TAGAACCGGCTCACCGACCAGGAGGAGAATTTACACCACATTTCGGACGTGGCCGGAGGGCGTAGGCGAGCTCCTTGTGCCGGCCCGCCTCAATCGCCTTGCCGGAAATGACCTGGATCATCTGGCTGAGCACTCCGAAGGTGATGAGCGTGCCGAACCCCAGGAAGAGCAGGTGGGCCAGCACCAGGGTGACGGGGTTGTGCCGCGGCGGTGCGAGGAGCGCGGGGAAGTGGATCAGGAGGACGGCGGCCGCACCTGTAAAGAAGAGCAGCCCCGTCTGGATGTACCGGGAGGCTGTGGCGGCCGTCCGGTTGGACGCGACCGCACTCGGGACCATCATCGCCGATCCCCGATTCCCGGGGGCTTGCGGATGGCGATGAGGCACGACCCGTCCGGCTGGACCTCAGACTCGTACTCGTACCCCAACGCCTCCAACTTCGGGTACAGGAACATGGGCTCCCGGTCGTTGTGGGCCAGAAGGTACCCATCCTCGGGCAGGGTCTTCAGCGCGGCGAGGATGCGGGCCATGGGCTCTGGCGGCTCCCGGCCCCGGTTGTCCAGGTCCACTCGCTTGGTGGGCTCCGGCCACGGCTGCACGGTCCTCTCCTCCTTCGGGTGTGGCGTGGCGACGGTGGCGGTGATGTGCCCGCCGTCTGGGGCCATTCTGTCACGTTCCGCAGGAAACCGCAGTGGAGCGGGCCACACCGCGGTGTGAAGTAGGTCACACCGGAAGAAGGAGGACCGGTTGCCTCGCAGGGGGCGGAGGTCGGTCGAGAAAGCTGAAACGGACTCTTGAAGGTGACTCTTGAGAAGGGCCTCTACCGGGAGAAGGGAGACCGCCCAGGACCGGCCTGGACACGTGGGTTCCTTTGGTCCCGGGCTGTCCCGAGCTCTACTGCTGTCGCAAGATCTTCTCCATGGCCTTGCCCCGGGCCAGCTCGTCGATGAGCTTGTCCAGGTAGCGGATCTCCCTCATGATCGGATCCTCGATCTCCTCGACCCGCACACCGCAAATGACGCCCTTGATCAGGGCTCGCGCGGGATTCGGCCGGGGCGCCTGGGCAAAGAAGGTCTCCAACTCCGTCCCTCGCTCCAGGTGCGCCTCCAGCTCTTCCTGGCTGTAACCGGTCAACCAGCAGATGATCTCATCGACTTCGGCCTTCGTGCGTCCCTTCTTCTCCGCCTTCTGCACGTAATGGGGATAGACGCTGGCGAAGCTCATGGTGAAGATGCGGGGCTTGGCCATGGTGGTCCCTCGCTTCCTTGTGGCAGGCCTGAATCACAGGCTGAATGGGCGGCTGGAGCACGGGGCGCTGCCGCACTCGTACTCGCGAAAACGGTAGTTGCCCAGCGAGCACCGGGGACCCTTCCTGCAACCAAGGGTGCCCCGCAAGAATGGGGCGCCCCGCAGTCCCGGACGCGAAGGCCTGGAGCACCCGGATCAGTCTGTTGCTCTGCCGGCCGAGAGGACCGGGCACGGTGCTGCTGAACTATGGTAGACAAGCATCCTTCCGCCTTGCGAGGAGCGAGCGCCTCACCATAGGGGGTGCGTGACCACGAACCACAACAACGTGGGCGGTCCCATCCGCTGGCGCCTGCACGTTCCGGCGCCTCCGGAAGAAGTTTTCGACATCCTGGACTCCGACGAGGGGCGGGCCCGCTTCTGGACCGAGTCCGCGGTCATGGTGGATGACGTCATCGAGTTTCGGTTCATCAACGGGTACGTCTACAGGAGCAAGGTGCTCGAGCGGGAACGCCCCCGGGTTTGGGCCATCGAGTACCTGGGCGGCACGGCCCGGTTTGAGCTGACGCCGGACGGGGCGGGGGGCACCGACCTCCTGCTCACCCACGAGGGTGTAGCGCCTGAGGAATGGATCGAGACCCACGCCGGCTGGCTCAACGTGCTCTTCCCGCTCAAGGCGTGGGCCGGCTACGGCATCGACCTGCACAACCGCGACCCCTTGCGCTCCTGGGATGACGGCTACGTGGACGGATAGGGTGGGGGAGCATGGTGGAGCAACCGGGAGGCCATCAACCCTTGGGATGGCAGTAGAACGACTCGCAAGTTTTCCTCCAGTACGGCGAGTATTTCGTCCCGTACCGCGAGCACCAGATCGCAACAATCTGCACGCTGCTGCCGGTGGATCTGGGGGCCCGACCGTTGAAGGTGCTGGACCTCTGCTGCGGGGGAGGAGCCCTGAGCGAGGCCATCCTGGAGCGGGTGCCCGAGAGCATGGTCTACGGGTTGGACGGATCCCAGACCATGTTGGAGCATGCCAGGCGAAGGCTCGCCCGCTTCGGCGGCCGCTTTCGGGCCTCCCTGATCGAACTCGGCGATCTCTCCTGGCGGGGCCGCTTCGAGGGTTTCCACGCCGTGGTGAGCTCGCTTGCGATCCACCACCTGGATGACGAGGGGAAGCGGCGGCTTTTCAAAGACCTGCTCGCCATGCTCAGCCCCGGCGGGGTCGTGATCATCGCCGACCTGGTCGCCCCGGCAAGCAAGCGAGGCACCGCGCTGGCGGCCGAGGCCTGGGACCACGCTGTGCGGGAGCAGTCCAGAGAGACGGGAGCGGGTGAGGCCTTCGCCGCCTTCGAGCGGCTTCGCTGGAACATGTACCGGTACCCTGACGAGGACGACGTCGACAAGCCGTCACGGATTCTCGACCAGCTCAAGTGGCTGGAGGAGGCCGGCTTCCAGCGCGTCGACGTGTACTGGATGTATGCCGGCCATGCCATCTTTGGCGGGGAGAAGCCGGCCTGAGCTGGTGAGGCTCGTCCGGGCGAGGCTCTCGTCAGGTCCCCTTACCCTTGGATCGCCGTCCGGATGGCGACGAGGAGGTGCACCATCCAGAAGGGGATGACGAGGAGGTTCTTCAGGGCGAACAGGATGGCGTTCTGCTCCCGCGGTTCGCCTGTGACGAGCCCACTGAGCAGTCCGGCGGCCAGGTTCAGGATGAGAGGGACCAGCACGAGCAGCACCACCTGCCAGGCTACCGCTGGCCAGGCGATGCGGCGGAGAAGAGCGCCACCCGCCATGCCCGCCTCCAGGCCGGCCAGCCCCTGAGGCCAGACCAGGCGGAAGGCCGCGAAGAGGAGCGCAAAACGGAACCCGCCCACCATCAGCTCGACCCATCCCCCCATGGGCCCGGCCATCCAAGGGGCCTCGAGAAAGAGCGCAACGCGTGCCAGGGCGGGCGGAAGCGAGAGGGCGGTCAGGAGTACGATGTGCCGGGCGTACAGGCCCAGGGCGGCCTGAAGGGTGCCCATGGCGGCTGGCAATGGCGCTTGAGCGGTCACGCTTCGGCCTCCTCATCCCAGGCGCGGCGCGTGCGCAGAAGGCCCAGGGAGACGCCCGCGAGACCGACGGCATTGACGGGATGTAAGCCGGTGGGAGACGCACATCCCGTTGCTTCGAGCAGGTAATCAGCCCCCACCAGGCCCATGAGGATCAGCGGCACCACGGCCGCCGCACTTTTCCCGGGAAAGCGACCGGCCCGGGAGAGGGGGACCATCAGGGCCACGGCACCCAGCACGATCGGCCTGGCAGGAAGGGTGCCATGCCACGTTGGGTCCAACATCATCTCCAACCCCGGGAGAACGACAAGTACGAGGGCCAGGCCGAAAAGGCCCCAGGCCAGGGCCCGATACGCGATCCGGGCCGAGGAGATCAACACTGCTTTTCTCGGCACGGCAGTCACCAGCCTTGGTTAAGTGTGTTGGTAACTAACATATTTAGCATTCTGTGTGGTAGTATACCTTCGGGTGAGGAACGTGTCAACGGACCGGTCATCACGCTCCAACATCACAGAGGAACTGGGCCACCAGCTGGGCGAGCGCTTGAGCACGGCCGTGGTGCTTTTCCACTCCACCGTGGCTGAACGGCTTGGCCTCAATGTGACGGACTGGAAATGCGCTTCCATTCTGTGGAGGGAAGGGCCGTGCAACCCGAGCAGGCTGGCAGAGATCACAGGGATGTCCACCGCAGCCACGACCCAGGTCATCGACCGGCTCGAGCGGGCGGGCATCGTCCGGCGCGAGCGTGACCCCCACGACCGCAGGAAAGTGGTGCTCCAGCCCGTGGTGAATCCGGAGTTCTCGGCGCGAGTCCAGGAGGTGCTCGCCGGCCTTGTGCGCGCTATGACCGACGTGATGGCAGGCTACACCCTGGACCAGCTGGCGACGATCCTGGATTTCGTCGAGAAGACCAGTCTCGTGCTGGAGCGGGAAACGGTGCGCCTGCGGCGTCCCGATGGGATGATGCGTTAAGCCACCGGGGTCCGGGGGGCCTCCTACGAAAGGAGGAGACGCGCCTGCTTCCCCAGGCCGATTCGCCGCTTCCTTCACACAGTTACATTGGGATCGCCGCAAACTCGCATGTGTTGAGGAGGCTTGACATGGAAGGGCCGAACAGCTCGGGGCAGCCAAGGCGAGCGCCTTCCGCGCGCCAGCTGCTTCTTGTCATCGTCTCCGCCACCTTCCTGACGACGTTCACGGGCTCGATGATCAACGTGGCGATCCCGGTGATTCGGGCGGAGTTTGATGCCTCTCCTGCGTTGATCGGATGGGTGGTGACAGGGTACCTGCTGGCCTACGCCGTCGGGGTGCCCATCCTCGGCCGGGCCTCGGATCGGTACGGCGTCCGTCGCCTCTTTGTCATCGGCCTCTCGGGGTTCGCTGCGGGGGCGATCGTCTGCGCCGTAGCACCCAGCCTGCCTGTGCTGGTCCTGGGGCGCATCCTGCAGGGATGCGCCGGGGCAGCCGTGCCCGCCCTCTCGACCGTGGCCGTGGCCAGAACCTTCCCGCCGGGCAGCCGTGGCGGCGCGCTCGGCATGACCACCTCGACAGTGGGCCTTGGACAGTCGGTCGGGCCCATCGTCGGCGGCGCCCTGGGGGAGTGGCTGGGCTGGCGAGGTCTCTTTGGGATCCCCATCACCCTCGCCCTGGCCCTGATTCCTCTCGCCCTGCGCTCCTTGCCCGACGGCCGCGCCGCCCACCCCCGCCGCTTCGACGCCGCGGGCGGTCTTCTGCTCGCCATGAGTGCGGGGCTCTTCCTCTTCAGCATCACCCGGGGTCAGACGCTTGGCTTCACGGCCTTCTCCTCGTGGGGATCGCTTTTGGTTGCGTTGGTGGCCGCAGCGGCCCTCGTCTGGCGCAGCAAGCGGGTAGCGCATCCTTTCGTCCCGCTCGGCCTCTTCCGGAACCGGACCTACGTCGCCGCCCTCTCGGTGGCGCCGGTGGCCATGTTTGTCAGCCTCTCGGTGCTCATGCTGGTGCCGCTGCTGGTCGTCGAGGTGAACGGCCTCTCGTCCAGCGCCACCGGCATGGTTCTGGCGCCCCAGGCTGCCGCGGTGGCGCTCATCTCTCCCTTCATGGGGCGGCTCTCCGATCGGGTTGGCGTGCGCCGTCCGATCCTGGTCGGCCTCGGTGTGCTCATGCTCACAGTCGCGGCGCTTTCGACCTGGGCCGGCGTCTCCCCGGCCGTGATCGCAGTGCTCATGGCCTGCCTCGGCACTGGGCTTGCCTGCGTCCAATCCCCGACCAACAACGCGGCGGCCAACTCCCTGCCTGAGGAGGATGTGGGCGCGGGGATGGGACTCTACCAGGGCACTGGTTTCCTCATGGGCGCAGCCGGGCCGGCCATCACCGGAGCCCTGCTGGCCGCGCGCCAGGAGGCCCACTTGTCCGCCTGGAACCCGGCCTACAGGCTCGAGGCGGTCCCCTTCTCCGACGTCTTCCTTGCACTGCTTCTCCTGCTCTTGGTGGCCCTGATGGCTGCTCGGCGATTGCCGGGCGCAGCGCGCGCCGGGGGACAGGCGCGCGCCGTCGAGGGGCGCCCCGCCCCAGCCCTGGCGGAGGTCCAAAAGGAGCTCCGGTAGGTGCAGCAGGGCCGGGCATGGGCCGGCCCTGCGGGGCTGCCGGATCGGGCCGGTTGGGTGAAGGCGTTCTCTTCGGCCGCGGCGCTACCCCCGTTCGGACATGCTGAAGGCATCGGCAAAGAGCTGCCGGGTGTACGGGTGCTCGGGGCTCTCGGTGATCTTCTCCACAGGACCCGACTCTACCAGCCGGCCATGCTGCATGACGAAGAGGGTATCGCTCACGTAGGTGGCCAGGCTGACGTCGTGGGTGATGAAGAGGATCGTCATCCCGAACTCGTCCCGCAGGTCCAAGAGCAGGTTCAGGATGCTCGCCCGCGACGAGGCGTCCACCATGGTGGTGGGCTCGTCGGCCACGAGTACGAGAGGCCGGACCACCAGGGCACGGGCGATCATCACCCGCTGCCGCTCACCCCCGCTCATCTCATGCGACAGCTTGCCAAGGATCGCATCCGGGTTGAGCGCCACCTGTTCCAGAGCCCAGCGCACGCGGGCCTCGCGCGCTTCTGGATCGAGGCTCGGGGTCTCAAGCCCCAGCACCCGCTCCAGGAGCTTCCGGACGGTGAGGAACTGGTTGAAGGAGGAGAAGGGATCCTGGAAGACCGCCTGCACCTTCCGCCAGTACTGGCGCAGCTCCCTCAGGCTGCTCTTTCCCGTCACATCGACTCCCTCGAAAAGAATCTGGCCCGCCGTCGGCTGCAGCAGGCGGAGGAGCAGCCGGGCCAGGGTCGACTTGCCGCTGCCGCTCTCGCCCACGACCGAGGCGATCTCACCCCGGCGCAGGCAGAGGGAGACGTCATCCACCGCCCGGACCTGCCGGGCGCCCTGGCCGAAGGTTCGGGTCAGGTGACGGGTTTCGATGAGCACCGAATCACTGTGCGGCATGGCCGGCAGCACCC
>CALFSR010000201.1 GCA_937916565.1 uncultured Bacillota bacterium
CGAGCACTGCCTTCCAGCCGGTCTTCTTCATTTCGCTGCACCTCCCGGACGGATTTCGCCTGCTGCGACGAATCGGACAAAGATTTTCCCCGTTATTCCCCCGGCGGCATCGGAGAGCGGCCGCCCCGGCCACCACCACCTCTCGGGACACCCAAGCCCTGCGCCGTCAAGCGGACCGGCCGTGCAGGCTGCGCCACACCCGTTCGGGCGTCATGGGCAGCTGCCGCACGTCGCAGCCGGCGTCCCGCAGGGCACCCGCGATGGCGGACAACGCGCCGGCGAGCGCTCCTTCGCCTACGCCCTTGGAGCCGTAGGGTCCGGGCCCGTCCTCGTTCTCCACCAGCACGGGGGCAAACCGCTCCGGCAAGTCCTCCCAGCCCGGGATCCGGTAGTCCAGGAGGGTCGGGTTGATGATCTGGGCGTTCTCAAAGACGATTTCCTCCAGCAGGGCGTTGCCCAGGCCTTGCAGGCTCCCGCCGTACTCCTGGCCTTCGATGAGGCTAGGGTTGATGGCTCTCCCCACGTCGGAGGCGGTGGAAAGCTGGGTGACCCGCACCTGGCCGGTTTCGGGATCCACCTTGACCTCCGCGGCGGCGACGCAGACTTCCCAGAACACGGGCCCTTCGGCAAAGGATCCGGTGCCCTTTTCGGGCCGCACCTCGCCGATGCCGATGAGCTCGCCTCCGGCGAAACCGAAGTGGAACTTGATGAGTTCGGGGTACGTGAGCCGCTGATCGCCGCACACCACGGCCCCGTCGCGAACCTCCAATTCGGACTCGGGCCTTTGCAGCCGGCGGGCAGCGATCTCCACCAGCTTGCGCCTAAGGTCCTGGGCCGCCAGTTGCACGGCTTTGCCGGACAAGGTGGTGGAACGGCTCGCTCCCGTGGAACGGTCGTAGGGGGTGAAGTTGGTATCCGAATGGATAACCCGCACTTTTTCGATGGGGAGCTGGAGCTCGCTGGCCGCGATCTGGGTGAACACCGTTTGCGCGCCCTGGCCCATTTCCGTCGTGCTCACCAACACGGCCACCGTGCCGTCCGCGTGCATGCGGGCCACGGAAACCGACACCGGGTGGGCGCCCGCGGCCAGTACCCCGACGCTGACGGCCCGGCCGGTATTGGGTTCCTTTTCCTTGTGCCAGCCGATCTTCTCGGCTACCTTGACCACGTCGCCGATGAGGTCCGCGTCCAGGGGCTTGCCGCCCTTCCGGACGTGCTCACCGGGCTTCAACAGATTGCGCCGGCGCATCTCCAGCGGGTCGATGCCCAGCTTGCGGGCGATGTCGTCCACCTGCGTCTCGCCGATCCACTGCAGGTGAGTGGACCCAAAGGCCCGGTAAGAACCGGCCGGCGGCGTGTTGGTGTACATGCAGTACGCTTCCACGGAAACGGCTTCCCACTTGTAGGCTCCCGGCGCGGCGTCGCCGGCCGTGGCGGCTACCCGCGGGCCGTTGTCCGCATAGGCGCCGGTGTCCAGCCAGAGCTTGCACTCCCTGGCCAAAAGGCGCCCCTCGGCGTCGGCGGCCGTCCTCATCCAGCACTTCATGCCGTGCCGGCGGGTCGTCACCATGGACTCCTCGACCCGGTTTTGGATGAGCACCGGCCGGCCGGCCTTGCGGGCCAGGGCCGCCGTCACCGGCTCCATCTTGGTGTAGGACTTGCTGCCGAACCCGCCGCCCAAGTACGGCACGACGATGCGCACCGAAGCGAGGGGCAGGTTAAACAGCGCCGCGATCTCCGCCCGCACCAGGAACGGGTGCTGGCAAGTCGCCCAGAGGGTGACGCCGTCAGGCCCCCACTGGGCCAGCGCGGCGTGAGTTTCCATGGCGTACTGGTAAATGGCGGGGAACTCGTACTCGCCTTCCACCACGACGGCCGCCTTCGCGAACGCCGCCTCCACGTCTCCCTGCTTCAGGTCGTAGCGGTAGCAGACGTTGCCTTCCTCGCCGCCCACGTTGCCGAGGCCGTGAAACAGACCCGGCCGCTTGTTTTCGGGCGCGTGAAGGATAGGCGCGTCCGGTTTCAGGGCGTCGTCGACGGTGGCGACGACGGGGAGCGGCTCGTACTCGACGTCGATCAGGTCCAGCGCCTCTTCGGCCGCGGACTCGGTCTCGGCCGCGACGGCCGCCACCGGCTCGCCGGCGAAACGCACCCGGTCGATGGCGACGACGGGACGGTCCCGCACCGCGTGGCCCCAGTACGGGTCGATGTCCTTGAGATCCTCGGCGGTGAGAATCGCCACCACGCCCGGCACCCGCTCGGCGAGGCTCGTGTCCATCCGCACGATGCGCGCATGGGGCAGCGGGCTGCGCAGCACCTTGCCGAACAGCATGTCCGGCACCCGCAGGTCAGCCACGTATTTGGCCTGACCGGTGACCTTGGCCAGCCCGTCCACCCTGGGAACGCTCTTGCCAATCCAAGATGTCATAGTGCTCCCCCCTCGGCTTCGCCTGGGGCGTCCCGGGCACCGGGGCAACCCGTGCCCGGGCGCCCGCGGTGCTACACGGCTGCCCGCTCGAGTTTGCGGACGAGGTAGTTCCAGTACTCCTCCACAAACGCTTGGGGAAACTTCTGCGGGAACAGCTTTTCGGCTTCCGCCGGGGTCATCGGCCGCAGCTGGCCGAGCCGCGCAGCCATGATCTGAAACGCGATGGCCCGATCCAGCGTCAGCGCGGCCAGCACGGCCCACGGCACCGACTCGCCCACGACCAGCACCCCGTGGTTGCGCATCAGCACGGCCCGGGCGTCGCCCAGGGCCTGCGCGAGGCTGCGTCCCTGATCGCTGTTGACGATGAGCTCGGGAGTATCTTCAAAGCGGGGCAGCCCCCGGTAAAAGAGCACCGCGTCGTGGGTGAGCAGCTCCAGCTTTCCGTCGGTCGCGCCCAGCGCGGTGGCGTACGGCGAGTGGGTATGGATGACGGCGCCCACGTCCGGGCGGCGGCGGTACACCTCCGTGTGCACCGGGTACTCCAAGTGCACTTCCCCTTCGCCTTCCACCAGATTGCCGTCCAGGTCGATGGCGATGATGTCGTCGGGCGTTATCTCGTCCAGGCCGCGTCCCTTACGCTTCATGTAGATGATCTCGGTGCCCGGCAGCCGCACGCTGACGTGGCCCAACGTCAAATCCTGGTGCCCGTCCAGGGCCAGGATGCGGCATGCCTGAGCCACCTGGACCTGTAGTTCACGATTCAATCGTTCCGTCAACTCCCTTTTCCCGGTGGTCCGGGATTGCTCCGGCGGCCCGCCGGCGGCGGGACCCTAAGAGTCCCGCCGCTCGGTGGGCGGGTAGTCGGGGTGCGGGAAACCGAACACCATTTCCACCGGCTCCTCGCCCGTAACCGCCACGCTGTGCCACACGCCGGCGGGGATGAAAAGCGCCTGGCCCGCGCGGAAGGGCACGGTTTTGCCGTCGAGCCGGAGTTCGCCCCGCCCGCACACCACGTACGCGACTTCCTCCGTCGTGTGCCGCACGGGGGCGAGCACGGTTCCCGGCTCAAACCGGGAATACCCGAGCGAGCTCCTGTTGCCGGAGACGCTGCGCTCCTGCACCAGCATCCGGCTCCAGCTGCCGCCGGGCAGGCTGATGACGGGAACCTCGCCGAGATCGATGGCCCGGACGTCGGCGTCGGTGCTCATAGCACCCACTGCCCGTCCTTGAGGATGTAGCGGCCGGTGTCCACGATCTGCATGGTGGCGTTGTACATCACGCCGTCCAGGTGCAGGGCGCTGACGTTCTTGCCGCCCGGATAGGCGTTGTGGTTGTCGCCGATGGCAAAGTGCACCGTGCCGATGCGGCCCTTCTCCGACGGCGAGCCGTAGGGCGACTTGTAGCTGGTGCCGAAGGCGAACTCGCCGATGACGTCGGCGCCGGGCACACCCTCGATGACCTTGCGCAGCCGCGCCGCCTCTTCGCCGCCTTCGATGGAAACGACCCGGCCCTTCTCCACTTTCCAGACGATGGGTTCCTTGACCGCGCCCTGGACGCCGATGCCTAGCATCACGCCGTCCACCACGACGATCCCGTCGGTGCCGTCCTCCACCGCGGCAAAGGCGACCTCCGCCCACAGCGGGATGGGACCCATCATCTGCCCGCGCTTCTTGATGGGCGTAACCTCCAGCGCCTCGCGCCCTTCGATGGTGCAGATGACGTCGGTGCCGGCGGGCGTCGTGATGCGCACCTTGCTGACGCCCTTGAGCGCTTCGATGGCCTTGCGGGCCCGGTCTGTCGCCTCTCGAATGTCGGCTTCCGACAAGTCCCAACGGCCCATGCCTTCCTCGACGGACGCGATCTTGGCGTTGTTGTTGCAGGACTCTTTGACCGCCGACACGTGGGCGAACCGGTTGGCCCACTCCAGGTCGGTGACGATGATGATCTCGTCGGAGTGGACCATGGCCTGGTGCAGGTTGCGGGGCGGTGCCATGGGAAAGCGGGTATCCGCCTTGCCCCGGCGCACCTGGGCCTCGTTGTTGGCGATGACGGGGAATGCCCCCCGCTCCAGGGCGACCTCGGCCAAGGCCTGCGCCTGCTCCAGGTGATCGTTGTCGCAGATGATCGTGACGACGTCGTCCTTCTCCACCGTCATGCAGACGTCGATGATGAGCTGCGCGTCCTTGCGAATGGCTTCATTGATCGACATGTTGTTGCCCCCTCTGCGTCAGGATCGGGCCAGGCGCTACTTGCTCTGAAACCGCGGCAGCACGTCCCGGGCGAACCGCTCCACCTGGGAGAACTGGTCCAGGGCGCCGAAGCGGCAGATAAAGTAGTTGACTCCGGCTTTCATGAAAGTCTCGATCCACTCGGCCACGTCGTCCGGCGTACCCATGGGCCCCCACTCGTCCAGGTCCACCGACTTGCTCAGCTCGGGATAGTACGTGCGGATGTACTGGCCCATGCCTTCCCGGGCCGCCTCGCGGGTGTCGGCGATGTGCATCGTAACCTGGTACGCGGTGGCGAAGCTGTTGGGATCCCGGCCTGCCGCCGCGAGGGCCCCGGAGATGATATCCCACTGGGCCTTGAACTCGTCGGGATGCTTGGCGCGGCAGCACGTCATCCAGCCGTCGCCGTAGCGCACGATGCGCTGGGCGGCCCGGTCCATCACCCGCTGGATGGACTGCTCGGTGTTGAGGCTCGGGATAAGGCGCGGGTTGCTCACGATCCACATCGGCGGCGGCTGCTGCACCGGCTTGAGCGGTTCCATCTCGGTGCCGGAGTAGAACTGCACGTTGTCGTACTTGAACCAGTTGCCCTGGAAGTTCACGCCGCCGGTCGTCCACAGCTCCCGCAAGACGTGCAGGCCTTCCTCGAAGATGTCGGCCCGCTTGCCGAAGTCAAGGCCGAGCGCCTCGAATTCCCGCCGCACGCCTTGCTCCGGGTTGCCCATGCACGCCCCGAGGATGGTGCGGCCGTTGGATATTTTGTCGACTGTCGCCCATTCAAGGGCCAAATAAAGAGGGTTGCGCGTGGAAGACACCAAACACGCCGTGCCCATGCGCACCCGCTTGGTCCGCTGCGAAATGGCCGCCATCAGGGCCAAAGGCTCGTAGCGGGGCTTGGAGAAAAGGCTGTCTCCCAGCCAGACCGAATCGAACCCGGCCTCCTCGACCACTTCCGCCAGCCGGAGCAGGTCAAAGACCGAATACCCCGGAGCGATAAGGGGTTCCCGGTTGTTCAGGTTCACGCCAAACAGCGCCATGTCAGTACGTGCGCTCCTCCCTGTCGACATGTTTCGGTTGAAACCACTCGCTGTGGTCCGGCAGCTCCTCGATCCTCCGCTGGGGAACCCGGATGTGTTCGGCCATGAGCTGGGCGGCCTCCTCGACCTTGCCCTCCGCGGCGGCGCGAAGGATCGCCTCGTGCTCCCGGCTGGAGCTGTCCATCCCGCCCCGCAGCGCCAGGGACGGAATCCGGGTCCGCTGCATCTGCTCCATCAGTTGCACGTACGTATCCCGCAACCTCTGGTTGCCGGACCGCTCCACGAACATCCGGTGGAACTGCCGGTTGAGCGTGAAGTACGTGTCGACGTCGTTTTTCCGGCTCGCTTCCACCATCTGCCCGTGCAGCTGCCACAGCAGCTCAAAGTCCGCAGGTCCGAGCCTCGGCACTGCCAGGCGCACAGCCAAGGCCTCCAGGGCCTCCCGTACCTGATAAGCCTCCAGGAACTCCTGGCGGGACAGGGTGGTCACCACGGCCCCGTGGCGCGGGACGATGCGGACCCATCCTTCCGCGGCCAGTTCCCGCAACGCCTCGCGGATGGGGGCCCGGCTTATCCCCAAGCGGGCGGCCAACTCCGCCTCGCGCAGCCGCTCCCCCGGCGAGATGCGATTTGCCGCGATCTCTTCCCGCAGGTGAGCCACAACCCTCTGGGTCAACGTCTGGGTGTCAAACCCAGCAGGCGTCTCGTTGTTGTTGGTCGGCACCACCTCGCTCCCTCCCCCTTCTGTTCCGGCCGGCCATCTGGCCGGGCCCGACCCCTCGAGCGGACTGTGCGTGCAACCGACGGCGTTTTGTCGACAATCGATTTACGACATCAGGGTATCATTCTTGTTCGCCCGGCGTCAATAATTGAGTTGACATTCCGCAACATGAGCAACGATCCCTTGTCGTGTCGCTGTCGCTCGCCAACGGGCGCGCTGCCGGGAGGCCGTGCAACAATAGCGTCCGCCGGAGCATCTGGGGGGACCGGTCGAGCGCCTGTTTGCACCGCAACCGTCCGACCGGACGGCCGTCGCCCTACTCCGTCGCCGTGTTGTAAATCGCCTGCTTGAGCTTGAGCAGCAAGGCCATGCGGCGCTGCATCAGCTTTGGCAGCTCGCCCTCGCCGTACTCAAACAGACCCCGGCCGGTCTTGACGCCGAGATGACCCGCCTGCACCCGCTCCTTGACGACCGGACTCACCTCGGCGCTGGCGCTCAAGTCCGCGTTCAGGTAGGAGGCTACGCTGTTGTAGATATCGAGCCCAGCCACGTCCAGGAGAGCCAACGGCGGGATGACTGCAAGCTTGAAGCCGATACCCCATTGAACGGTCCGGTCGATGTCCTCGGCGGACGCCACGTCCTCTTCCAGCAAATGCAGCGCTTCCCGCATGATGGCATACAACACCCGGTTCTCGACAAATCCCGGCACGTCCCGCTTCACCGTCACCGGGATATGGCCCATGGCCTCCGTCAGGGCGCGAGTGACGGCCACGGCGTGGTCGTCCGTCTGCGCCCCCTTGATGACCTCAATGACCGGGATGATGTGGGGCGGGTTGGACCAGTGCATGCCCACGATCCGCCCGGGCAGGCGGCTCCCTTCCTGCAGCTTGGTGATGGGGATCCCCGACGTGTTGCTGGCCAGGATGGCGCTGTCGGGCGCGTAGGTTTCCAGTTGCGCGTAAACGTTGTTCTTGATCTCTAGCCGCTCAGGCACGGCCTCGATGACAAACTCCGCGTCCCGCACCGCCTCCTCGACGGAGGTGGTGTAGCTGATACGCCCCAGGGCCTCCTCGAGCCCTTCCTGGGTCATTTCCGCGACGCCCACGAGCGCCTCGCCCGCGGCCCGCACGGCGCGGCGGGCCCGCTCCAACAACTCCTCCGTGAGGTCCATCACCTTGACCTGGCTGCCCGTCCGGGCCAGCATCAGGGCCATGCCCGGGCCCATCGTCCCGGCACCCACCACCGCACACCGCTGCGGCAACGACACAGACACTGCTCCTACCTCCGCATTTCTTATAGTCCGACCGTTTGCGGCCGGCCGGCGTGCCTTTTCAGCTCCCCCCGGCCCGGGTCTATGCCAGGCTCTCCAGCAGCGCCATGAGCAACCGGGCTCGCGGCACAAGGTGCGAGATGAGAAGATGCTCATCTTCGGCGTGCATGCCCGCTCCCACGACGCCGAGCCCGTCCAGGGTCGGCACCCCCAGGGCCGCGGTCAGGTTTCCGTCGCTGACGCCGCCCGCCGACGTCTCCGGCAGGTCATACCCAAACGCCGCGGCGAGCTCCCGAGCCAAGGAGTAAAGGCGCGCCACCCCCTCGGTGCGTTCGAAGGGAGGCCGGTCCATGCCTCCGGTCACCCTCACCCGCACTCCCTCGCCCATGGGACGGAGACCGAGGATGGCGGCGGTCATGCGCTCAGCTTCCTCGGCGGTGGCCACCCGCAAGTCCACCTCGGCGTGGGCGTGGGCCGGCACCACGTTGGGCCGGGTTCCTCCCATGACGACGCCCACGTTGACGGTGGTGCCCCGCCCGTAGTCGGTCATCGCCTCGAGAGCCAGGATCTGGCGGGCCAGCTCCACGACGGCGCTGCGGCCGCTGGCGTGGTCGGCCCCCGCATGGGCCGCGCGGCCTTCGACCCACACATGAAACCGGCCCCACCCCTTGCGGGCGGTCTTGACCGCCCCCGCCGGGGCGACCCCGGGTTCGAGGACGAGCACGTAGCGGTGGCGCAGCGCTTCCTCTTGAATCAGCCGGCGGGAGGTTGGACTGCCGGCCTCTTCGTCGGAGGTATACAGCAGCGTCACCGGAAGGCGCGGCCTCCGCCCCGATCGCAAAAGCTCCCGCAGGGCGTACACGCCCAGGTAGGCACCGCCCTTCATGTCGCAGACGCCGGGGCCGTACGCCCGGTCTCCCTCGACGCGAAAGGGCATCGCCTCCAGGGTGCCTTTGGGCCACACCGTGTCCAGGTGGGCCAGGACAAGGATGCCGCCCGGTTCGTCCGGTCCAAGCCGGGCTTTGACGTGGTCGCCATAGCCCGCGCGGCCGGAAATGCGCTCCGTGGCAAGCCCAAGCTCGGCCAGGGCGGCCTCTACGACGTCCATCAGCCTGTTCACGGCCGCGGCGTCGTCGGACGGGGTTTCCACCTCCACCCACGCCCGGATGCCCGCTAAGATCTCCTGGACCTGATCCACCTCAAAATTCCCTCCGTCGCTCGCGCGGCAAACCCGCCTACGTCTCAAAACTCCGGCGTGCCGGTGCCGCGAACCGCGCTGCCGACCGGCGCCTTGAGCCTGTCCCACAGCACAAGAACGGCCAAGCCGACGGCGCCCGCCACGTTGGCGGCCAGCGCCCAATCGGCAAGGTCAACCGGTACGAAGAACAAGAACCCGACGACGAGCCATACCAGCCGCGCCGCCGCCCCGATGCGCCGGTTGGAATACCCGATGGCCGCGTTGGCAACCGCATACAGCCCTAGCACGGCCGAGACGAAGGTGGCCAGAATGGCCCCGACGGGCCCCTGCATCACGAGGCTCGGCGACCACACAAACAGGAACGGGATGACGTAGGCGACCCATGCCATCCGCACCGCTTCCCAGCCCGTGGCCCACATGTTGGCCCCGGCCAAGTTGGCCGCGGCCACCGCGGCCAGGGCGATGGGCGGCGTCACCATCGACAACATCCCAAAGTAGAAAATGAACAGGTGCGCCTGCATGGCCCCAAGGCCCATGTCCGCCAGCGCCGGCGCCAGCAGCGTCGCCAAGAGGACATAGACGGCCACCGTCGGCATGCCCATTCCCAGAATGATCGCCGCGCCTGCCACGATCAGCAGCAAGATCGTCAAGTTGCCGCCGCTGGCGGCGATGGCGTTGGACGCCAGGAAAAAGCCGACGCCCGTCACGTTGATGAGACCGATAAGCATGCCCGCGGCCACGCATGTGACCAGCACGGCAAAGGACGAAACGCCGGAGTCAACCACTGCGTTCATGAGTCGCTTGAAGGTGAGCCGCTCGCCCTTGTACGGCCGGATAAGGGACACCACGATCAGGCTGGCGATGGCGGCGATGGCGGCCCACTCCGGCTGGTTCTGGAAACGCATGAAGGCGAGCAAGACCACGATGAAGGGCACCACGAAGTGCGCGCCCTCAAGGAGCAGCTTGCCGACGATGCCCTCCTGGGACCGCACCCCGGCTAAGCCGTCCCGGGCGGCTATCCGGTCGACGATCAGGAAAACGGCAAGGTAATACAGCAGCGCGGGGATGAGGGCAGCGGCAGCCACCGCGGAGTATGGGACCCGCAGGTAGTCGGCCATGACGAAAGCGGCCGAACCCATAATGGGCGGCAGCAGCTGCCCGCCGGTGGAGGCGACCGCTTCCACCGCGCCGGCCGTGGCCGGGCGAAAGCCCGTTTTCTTCATCAGAGGGATGGTGACGACACCGGTACCCACCACGTTGGACACCGCGTTGCCCGACACCGAGCCCAGCAGTCCTGACGCAACGACGGCCACTTTGGCCGCGCCGCCCCGAAACCTGCCGAACAAGGCCTGGGCGACGGCCGTGAACCAGTCTCCGGCGCCGCAGGCCTGCAGCACGCCGCCAAACAGGACAAAGGGAACGACGATCTCGACCGCCACCCGCAGCGGCAAGCCCAGCACGCCGTTGGGGTCGAGCATCAAATAGACAGCCAATTGATCAATGGGCGTCGAGGGAAAACCGACCGCCCGGCCCCAAAGGGCGAGGGCGATGAACACCAGCAGGATGACGGTGATGGCCGCTCCCACCAGGCGCCACGTGAGAAACAAGAGTGCGAGAGAAGCCGCGGCCATCCATGGCCCGAGCTGTTCGGGCATAAACATGGCCGCCATGCTCAGCCACTGATAGCGCGCCGCCATCCAAACGAAGAAACCGAGGAAGAAAAGGCCCGCCAGAAGACCGGCCACCCGCCCGGCGGGGCCCTTGGCCGCCATCAGGAAGCCGGCCACCGCCACGATGCCCAGCGTCACCGCCAGGGGCTGCTCGGTAAAGACGAGCAGCCCCACGTAGCGGTGAAGTTCCATCACCCAGGCCAGCGAAACGAAGACGATGACCACGCCCAGGACGTGCACCAGGCTTTGGGCCCAGTCTCGGCGGTCGGACATTGTGCGTAATCCCCCGTTCGGTCGCATTTGGCCAACGCCGGTCGCCCTAGGCGACGGTCGAATCACTGAGACTTGAGCGCAGCCTCGGCCGCCCGGTGGTACATGAGCCCCTGGTACGGCCGGTACAAGGTTTCAGGGTTGATGTAATCGAGGAACGAAGAGTTGGCACTAAACTCAGGACCGTGCTCCTTGAGCACCTGCACCACCCGTTGAATCAGCGCGTCGGGCACGTGCACGCCGGCCACGAGCACGTAGTCGTAGGCCATGGTGTACATGGTCCGGTTGATCCCCAGAACGCCGTCCTCCGCCTTCACCTCGACGAGGTACGCGTCCGGGGCTACCGCCTGCATCGCGGCCACCGCCTGCGGCGACGGGTCGAAGGGCAGGAAACGGATGCCGCCCAAAGCCGAGTCGGCCTCCACGACCTTGCCGCCCCGGAGGGCGAAGAGCGTGGCGTCCACACGACCGGCCATAAGCTCATCGACTCCGTTGGCCACCGACGTAACCGGCACCAAGGTCACATCCCTGGTGGTGAGTCCACCGTTGGCCAGGGCGCCTTCGACGTAGGGGACGAGGCTGGGCTGCGACGGCAGACCGTAGGCCACCCGCTTGCCCCGCAAGTCCGAAATGGACTCGATCCCCGAGTTCGCGGCGACCATCAAGCCGACGGGGCTGGGGAAAAGCGACGCCACCAGCTGCACGTTCACCATGGGGAAGCCTTGGAAAGGCCCTGTCCCACGAATGGCGTCACCGGCGTCAGGCATCACAAGAGCCGCCAAGTCCAGTTGCGCCCGGTGCAGGAGGGGCAGGAAGGCGGCCGGTCCGCCGTAAGCCTGGACGGACACGTTCAAGCCCCCGTAAGTCTGCAAGGCCTGGGCCAGCGCGGCGTTGACCCCATAGTTCTGAGAGCCCTGCTGGCCTGAGGCCATCCGCAAGTCCTGCGCGGAGACGCCGAAGGCCGTTGCCGCGACCAGAACGAGCGCCAACAACAATGTCTGCCACGTCTTCCAAGACTGCATCCCCGTACCTCCTCGCGCATCTTCTCTTCAGCCGCCGCAATTGTCGTCTGTCGACAGACGGCCATACGGAAATTCTAGCAATGGCTTGGGTTTCATGTCAAGGTGCTGACTAGAGGCTTATTCCCGGGTTTTTGCAGATCCGTGTCCTTTTTGCAATCGACGCTCTTGCTGTCTGGCGGCGGTGCTATTTGACGGTTTCGGCGCGAGGAGTAATCATTCGAGAATCGTAGGGAAGCAGCATGCACCACCCGCTCGGGCGCCAGGGGGGCACCGGGGGCGTG
Source organism: uncultured Bacillota bacterium (assembly GCA_937916565.1). Taxonomy (GTDB): domain Bacteria; phylum Bacillota; class Limnochordia; order Limnochordales; family ZCTH02-B6; genus ZCTH02-B6. The sequence continues at coordinate 12,126 of CALFSR010000201.1, forward strand.
CCCGCGGCGGCGGGATAGGCAGCCATCCCCATTGCGCAAGGGGACACCTACCAAAGGAGACGGCGCCTGCGAGCAAGAATCAGGGGCCCAGCAGGCTTCGAAAGGATGGGGTCCCATTGGTCGAAGTGCTCGTGCTGAGCGCGGGGTACGGTCTCTGTTTTCTCGACGGCAAGGTGCACGAAGTCCGGCTCAATCTCGACGAACCGCTGGCCGGCCACATTCGCGAGCTGCTCGGCCGCGGCGGCGGCGGCGTCTGCATGAGGCTCGACCTGGATGCTTCGGGGAAAGGCCGCGTCGTCGCCGTGCGCTGAGGCTTGACCGGCGGGCGGGCCGAACCGGGGAGGTGGCACGGATGTCCTTCTCCTTTAGCCAGCGCTTGGCGGAGTGGGAAAGACACCACGCGGCCGGCATGCTCCTCGCCGGCGCCACGCTGCTGGGCGCGGCGGCGGCAACGTACCTAGCCGGCGGCACCCAGAGCGCGTTTCCCCATCTCTTCTACATCCCCGTCCTTATCGGCAGCTTTTTCTTTGGACCGCTAGGCGGCGTCGTGGTCGGCGTCGTGGCGGGCATCGTGTGCGGACCCGCCATGCCCCTGGACACGGAGCGGGACATCCCGCAGCCCGTGTCCGGGTGGCTCGTCCGCCTGCTGTTTTTCAGCGGCGTCGGCTTGTGCGCCGGGACGCTCAACCGCTCCTTGCACAGGCGCATCGCGGAGCTGCACCAGCTGAATGAGGAAGTGGTGCGGGCTTTCGTGAGGGCGCTGGACGCGAAGGACCACTACACGTCGCGCCATTCGGAAAAGGTGGCCGAGTACGCCGAGGGCATCGCCCGCCAGATGAATCTGCCCCGGGAGGTTCAGGAGCGTCTGCGCTGGGCGGCGCTGCTGCACGACGTCGGCAAGCTCGGCGTGCCGACCCACATCCTCAACAAGCCGGGCAAGCTCGATCCCCACGAGTGGGAGATCATCAAGCGGCATCCCGTCGAATCCGAGCGCATCTTCGCGGGCGTCGCCCAGTTCCGCCCGCTCCTCAAGGCAATTCGCCACCACCACGAGCGGGTGGACGGGCGGGGTTATCCCGATGGACTGACAGGGGAGGAATTGTGCCTGGAGGCCCGCATCCTCGCCGTGGCGGACGCCTTTGACGCCATGACGTCCCAGCGGGCGTACCGGGCCCCCATGAGTGAAGAAGAGGCGCTGGCGCAGCTCAAGGCCGGCGCCGGCGCCCAGTTTGACCCCGAGATCGTGGCCGCGATGGTCACATGGCGGCGGTCGTTAGCCGTGCCCGACCAGCACGCCGCGCCCCGCATCCCGGCCTGAGCGGTCAGCGGCCGCCTGCTCCCGCAGGTAGCGGTCGATGCCCGCGGCCGCCTTGCGGCCCGCGGCGATGGCATGGATCACGGTGTTTGGGCCGGTGACGCAGTCGCCGCCGGCAAACACGCCCGGCCGGCTCGTGGCGCCGGTCTTTTCGTCGATAATCAGGCCGCCCCACGGCGTCGTGGCCAGCCGCGCCGCCTCGGCGATCTCGGTTTCCTGCTGGTACCCGATGGCCGTAATAACGGTGTCCACGGGCAAGATGTACTCGCTGCCCGGAATCGCGACCGGCCGCCGCCGGCCGGAGTCGTCGGGCGAGCTGAGCTGCATGCGCACCAGCTCAATCGCCGCGACGCGGCCGTCGTCGCCGGCGATGAAGCGCTTGGGGTTGACCAGGTACGTAAAGGTGACGCCCTCGTGCTGGGCGTGCTCCACCTCGATGGGCCGCGAAGGGCTTGAGGCCGCGTCGCGCCGGTAGAGGATCATGACCTCCTCGGCGCCGAGCCGCCGCGCGGTGCGGGCCGCGTCCATGGCGGTGTTGCCTGCGCCGATGACAGCCACCCGCTTGCCGACCGCGGGCGGCGTCAGCCACTCGATGGGCATCTGGCCCTCCAGCCGAGGCCGCAGGTTGGCGCCTTGCGTGCGCATGAGAAATTCCTTGGCGGTCCAGACGCCGGGCAAATCCTCGCCCTCGATGCCAAGCCGCGACGGCTCGTTGGCGCCGATGCCGATGAAGACCGCGCTGTAGCCCTGCTTGAACAGATCGTCGATGGTCACGTCCTGTCCGACGTGGACGCCGGTGCGGATCTCGACGCCCATGGCCTGGATGCGGCGCACCTCGGCGTCGATGACCTTTTGGGGCAGGACGAACTCGGGGATGCCGTAGGCCATGACGCCGCCGGCCACCGCCCAGCGCTCAAAGACCGTGACCCGGTAACCCTTGCGGGCCAAGAAGTGGGCGGCCGCCAAGCCCGCCGGCCCCGCGCCGATAATAGCCACCTGCTGTTCGCGCGGCTCGTAGTCGGGGTCACGCCAAGCGATGGCGTCCGGATCCTCCTCCAGGCGCCTCAGGGCGTAGTCGGCGAAGAAGCGCTCGATGGCCCCGATCTTGATCGGGTCGCCCCGGTGGTTCATGACGCAGAAGCCCTCGCACTGCTTTTCCCACGCGCACACGCGGCCGGTGCACGCGGGCAGGGCGTTCTTGGACCAGTCCAGCTCGGCCGCGCCCAAAAGATCGCCTTCGGCGACCCGGTACAGGAACTCCCGGATCGGGTTGTGGTTGGGACAGCCTTCCTCGCAGGCCGGGCGCGCGCACTGCAGGCAACGCTCCGCCTCGGCCATGGCCTCTTCGAGCGTGTACCCGAGGTTGACTTCGCTGAAACCTTCCAGGCGCTCCTCCAGCGGCAACGCGTGCGCCGGCACCTGTTCCCAGTTGACCCTGCGGCTCATCCGAATTCCTCCTCCCCGCCGGCACGGCCCCCGGCCCGTCCCCGTCCATCGGCCGGGCGGGAGGCGTTGCCCGCGCCAAGGGGACGCGCGGCGGGCGCTATATCGATACGCCATAAGGGGGTCTTTGCCCTGTCCCGAGGGGCGGAATGGGGCACTTGCCAAGAGGATTGGGGCATTTGTCCGGTCGTGCACACTGTATACGCGACTGGAGAAGGAAGCCTCCTTGAAAAAGCTAATCGATGCAGCGGAATCCTACTTCACGGGCATTGGAGGCGGAGGACATGGTTCTCCAGCGCGAGATGACCTTTTTGGAATCGGTGGACGCGAGCTTCACCCGGGCGGCGTCGTACCTGGACTTGCCGCCGGGGCTTTTGGATGAGATTCGCGGCTGCAACGTCGTGTACCAGCTGCGGTTTCCGGTGAAGATCCGCGGTGAGATCCGGGTCTTTCGCGGCTGGCGGGCGGTCCACAGCGAGCACCGGCTGCCGTCCAAGGGCGGCATCCGCTACTCTCCCCACGTGAACCAGGAGGAAGTCGAGGCGCTCGCCGCCTTGATGTCGTACAAGTGCGCGATCGTGGACGTGCCCTACGGCGGTGCCAAAGGCGCGCTGGACATCGACCCGCGGCAATACACCGAGGAGGAGCTGGAAGCCATCACGCGGCGGTTCGCCGCCGAGCTGGTGCACAAGGCCGGCATCGGTCCCAGCACCGACGTGCCGGGCCCGGACATGGGCACCGGCCCCCGGGAGATGGCGTGGATCTTTGACGTCTACCAGACGCTCAGGCCTGACGACTTGAACGCCAGCGCCGTCGTGACGGGCAAGCACCCGAGCATGAGCGGCATCGCCGGCCGCCACGAGGCGACCGGGCGCGGGGTTGTGTACGCCATGCGGGAGTTTTTCCGCCATCCCGAGCATGTGCGCAAGGCGGGCTTGAGCGGCGGGCTCGACGGCAAGCGGGTCATCATCCAGGGGCTGGGCAACGTGGGCTACCACGCCGCCAAGATCCTCGTGGAGGAGGACGGCGCCAAGGTCATCGCGATCATCGAGCGGGACGGCGCGCTCATCGACGAAAAGGGCCTTGACGTGGAGGCCGTGGCGCGCCACCTGCGGGCGACCGGCGGCGTGAAGGGGTTCCCGGGCGTCACCTTCGTCGAGAACGGCCGGAGCGTGCTCGAGCACGAGTGCGACATCCTTATCCCTGCGGCCCTGGAAAACCAGATCACCGCGGAGAACGCCCCGCGCATCGAGGCGAAGCTGATCGTCGAAGCCGCCAACGGCCCCGTCACCGCCGCGGCCGACGAGATCCTGAGGGCCCGGGGCAAGTTCTTGATCCCCGACATCTACGCCAACGCAGGAGGCGTTACGGTGTCGTATTTCGAATGGATCAAGAACCTGTCCCACATCCGCTTCGGCCGGCTGGAGCGCCGGTTTGAAGAGATGCGGGGCCTGCAGGTGACCGACGCCCTGGCCACCCTGACCGGCCGGCCCGTGCCCGATCCGGTCCGCCAGACGCTGACGGCGGCCGCGGGCGAGCTGGACCTGGTGCGATCGGGCCTGGACGACACCATGCGCGCCGCGTACCAGGAGATCTTCTCGGTGATGGAGCGCCTGCCCGGCGTGGAGGATATGCGCACCGCGGCCTTTGCGCTGGCCATCGAAAAGATCGCCCGCGCGTACATCCAGCGGGGCATCTGGCCGTAAGTCGCGAACGGTGCTGGCCGCCGGCGCTCGCTTCCTCCATCTAGGGTACTGCCCGGGCGCCGGCGGCCCTGCACGGCCTTGCGGCCAAGGAGGTCATCCCGCTTGCCAGCCCGTTCCAAGCAAAACCGCAGCTACACGCCGGTAGTCGCTGCCATCTCGATCATCATCGTGGCCGTCGTGGCCGTGCTGTATTTCCTGGGGGGCCAAGCCGGCGCCGGGGTGGATCTCGGGTTTGACCTAAAGGTCCTCCCCCTCGCCAACGCGATCTTCAACAGCTTCACGACCGTGTTTCTCGCCGCGGCGTACATCGCCATCCGGCGAAAGCAGCGGGAGATCCACAAGCGGTTCATCCTCGCGGCGTTCGGGACGACGGCGCTGTTCCTGGTCACTTATCTCCTCTACCACTCGCTGGCGCCGTCCACGCCCTACGGCGGCGAAGGTTTCCTGCGCTACTTCTACTACTTCGTCCTTATCACCCACGTGGTGCTGGCCGCGGGCATCGTGCCGCTGGCCCTGTTCGCGCTCTTCACGGGCCTAAATCTCGAGGTGCTGCGCCACCGGCGCATTGCCCGCTGGGCCATGCCGCTGTGGCTGTACGTCAGCGTGACGGGCGTCCTCGTTTACGTGCTCATTTCGCCCTACTACTAAGCCGCAGCTGATCCGCAGCGTTACCGCGGGCGCATAAACCGCGCCAAGCCGCCCCCATACTGTCACTGCCTGGGGGTGGGCGCGGCGTGCTGATCGTCTTTGTGCGGGTGATCATCCTCTACGTCACCCTTCTCGTGTTCCTGAGAATCCTGGGCAAGCGGCAGGTCACCACGCTGCAGCCTTACGAGCTGGTGACCCTCATCCTCTTTGCCGACATCGCCGCCATCCCGATGGCCGATACCGGCACGCCGCTGGTAAACGGCCTCGCGGGCGTCTTTGCGCTGCTGGTCGCTTCCTTTACGGTTTCCTACATTACGCTGAAAAGCTCCCGGGCCCGGGCGATCATCAGCGGCCGCCCGACGGTGGTGGTCGCCAACGGCCGCATCGTCGAAGACGCCATGCTCGAGCTGCGCTACAACGTCAACGACCTGCTCGAACAATTGCGCATCGGCGGGTACCCCAACGTCCAGGACGTGGAGTTCGCCGTCCTGGAAACGAACGGCCAACTGAGCATCGTGCCCAAGTCGCAGCACCGGCCGGTGACCCCCGCCGATCTGGGAGTCGCCACGAGCTACGAGGGGCTTCCGACGCCGCTCGTCGTCGACGGTGAAATCGACTATGGGAACTTGGCCCGCATCGGGCTCGACGCGGCCTGGCTGCGGCAGCAGATAAGGGCCCACGGCGTGGACGACCCGCGCGGGGTGTTGTATGCCACCCTCGACACGCAAGGGCGGTTCTTTTGCCAGCCCAAGGGGCACGGTGCGCCCGCGGGCAGCCCTAAGGGCGGCGTTGGCCGGGAACGGGCCAGGCGCAACCGGCACGCGCCCGGCGCGGCGCAGCCCGAGGGGCGGGCGCCGGCGTGAAGCGGTCGAGGGTGAGCGATTTGATCTTCATTGTTTTATGGCTGCTGGCGGCGCTCGGCGCCTTGGGGGAGTACTGGCTCATCGGCGGCCAGACGGCCCTCGCCCAAGGCTTGGGCGGGCAACTGGAGGGCGCGGTCCGGGCGCTCGATGCGGGCGATTGGGCGCTGGCCCGGGAACATGTCGTACAAGCCCGGGACCAGTGGGAAAGGGCCCGCCCGCGGCTCGCCCTCTACACGGGCCACGCTCAGCTCCAGGCCATCTCCGAGGCGCTGCTCGAGGCCGAGACACTGCTCGCGGCGCAGTCGACCCAGGCCCGCTCTTCCCTCGCGCTGGCCCGGGACCGCCTGCGGGAGTTGCCCGAGCGGCAGCGGCCGCTGCTTGATAACATTTTTTGAAGCATCCCCTGACCGCACCGGGGTGACGGGGGGCCGCCGGCCCCCCTCAGCAACCCGCTCAGGTAAAGCCGGAGAAGCGCCCGCCGCCGGCGGCCTGGCCCGAGCCGGAGCTGCCCGCCTGCATCAATCGGTAGCGGCCGAAAAGCTCCTTGAGTTCTCGCTGGCCGCACGCAGGGCACGTGACGCCCGCCTTCTCGGACCAGGACACCTGGACTTCAAATTCGTGCCCGCAGGCCGAGCACCGGAACGCGTACGTCGGCATCGGTTTCCCCCCTCGTCTGCTTCCATCGTTCATCGCCGAATTGCGATTTAATGCGTGCAGGATGGGGCCTGCGCGGGGCGCGCGTGCCGCGCCGCCCCTGACCGTCCCTCAGCGTCTCTCGGCGTCACCGGCCGCGCCGGCCGCGCCGGGTGCCGCCTGGGGCCGGCGGCCGCCAGCCGGCGCTAGGCGAGGATCGGCTCGCCTAAAATATCCCGCACCAGCTGGCAGACGGCGGCGCAGCGCTCCCGGTTCACCCGGTAGCAGGTGGCCGGCCCCTGCTCCTCGCCGACGATAAGCCCTGCCTCCCGCAGGATACGCAGGTGATGCGACACGGTGGACTGGGCCAAGCCCAACAGCTCCACCAGGTCTCCGCAGTACGAACCTTCGCGGCCGAGCCGCCGGAGGATGCGGATGCGCACCGGGTGCGCGAGAGCCCGGGCGGCCGCGGCCAAGTCCGCGTCGGTCGCGGCCGGCGCCGCGGGCTCGAGCATCGGCTGGACGGTGCCGGGGCTTATGGTCGTTCCGGATTCACGGCGCGCCATGGCCGTCTTCCCTCCCCCGCTCCCCGCCCGAGCCGGCGCATGCATTTCCTGCCAGGACGGAGCGGACATGTAAATCGGCGATCGTCGATGAATATAGCATGGCCCACCGGGGGCGTCAACTTACTCCGGTCTTGAGTGCCCGTTTCACCCGGCCTCCCGGGCGTCAACACCCCGGGCCACGGGGTTGGCCGGGTCGGCGCACCATTCGCTCCAGCTGCCGGGATAGAGCCGGGGCAGCTTGGAGAATCCCGCGTGGGCCATGGCCAGGACGTTGACGCAGGCGGAGACGCCCGAGCCGCAATACATGACCACGTCGTCGCGGCCGGCGAGCTCTGCGAACCGCCGGGCAAGCTCCTCCGGGCTGCGCCAGCGGCCGCTCGGGTCGAAATTGCCGCCCCACGGCACGTTGCGGGCGCCGGGAATGTGGCCGGCCACCGGGTCGATGGGCTCCACATCGCCCCGGTACCGCTCCGGGGCGCGGGCGTCCACCAGCACCCCGCGCCCTTCGGCCACCATGCGCCGCACGTCGTCCATGGACACGGCCATGTCATGCCGGAGCCGGGGCACAAACCGGCGCCGGGCCGGTGCGGGGGCCTCCACGGTCACCGGCAAGCCGGCTTCCCTCCAGGCGGTGAATCCCCCGTCGAGAACGCAGACCCCGTCGTGGCCGAGCCAGCGGAGCATCCACCAAAGGCGCGCGGCGTTCATCCCCTGCTGGTCGTCGTAGCAGACGACGGTTACGCCGCTGCCGATGCCGGCCTGCTCCAGCTTCGCCACGAAAGCATCCGGGTCGGGCAGCGGGTGGCGGGGACCGGGCCGCCGGATAGGTCCGGACAAGTCGGTTTCCAGGTCGAAAAAGACCGCCCCCGGGATGTGGCCCTGCTCGTAGGCGC
>CALFSR010000202.1 GCA_937916565.1 uncultured Bacillota bacterium
TGTTACCAGGCGGGACGGACAGAATGCCCTCGATTTGCCCTTGGCGAGCCGCGCCGTCTTTGTGGCCAATGAGCGCGTGAGCTTCGTCGCCGGTGTGTCCCAGCTGTTTCCAGGGAAACTTGCCATCGCACCGGTAACTACCCTATCGATGGGCGTCTATTACGCCTTAGGAGGCGACAGCCGCCACGGCTTCGGTATGGAGGCGCTGCTGGCAGCGCAGGCGGGGGCTGTCCAAGCCGGGTTGCGGCTCGTGTGGCACGGCAGCAGCCGGCCGTAAGGCAGCGCACGGGGTGCTGACCGACAGGACTCCCCGCTCCGCGGGCCGAAGATCCGGGGGTCAATGTGTCGGGAGGTGCGCGGGTTGTTTGTCGTCATGAACCGCGTCCCGGTCCGTCCGGAGTACGCTCAGGCGTTCGAGGAACGCTTTCTCCGCCGGGCCGGCGCGGTGGACCGCATGCCGGGCTTCATCCGCACGCTGGTGCTGCGCCCGGAGGACAGCGAGGATCCTTACGTCGTGGTGACGTTCTGGGAGTCCAAGGACGCCTATACGGCCTGGACGCAGTCCGAGGCGTTCCGGCAGGGCCACGCCGGTTCGGGCCGCCTGCCCGAGGAAGCGTATCGGGGACCAAACAAGCTAGAAACGTACACCGCGTTCATTGACTCGGCCGTCGAAGGGGAGGGAGCAGGCCGATGAAGATCGGATTGATCGGGCTGCCCGCTTCCGGCAAGTCGACGCTGCTGCGGCTTCTTACGCGTGGCCAGGCGGGCGGTCCGGGAAAAGCCCGCATCGGCGCCGCACCTGTGCCCGACGCCCGGGTTGACGGACTGAGCCGGCTGTTTGAACCTAAACGGACGGTATACGCCCAGGTGGAGTGCACGGAGCTGCCCGGCTTGCAGGCCGAAGGGGCCCGGACGGCCGCAGGCGTGGCTGCCCGAGAGCTGGCCGAGGCGCTGCGCTCCATCGACTGCCTTGTGCAGGTGGTGCGTGCCTTCGATGCGCCCTATGTGCCGCATCCGCTGGGCGACATCGACCCCCTTCGCGATGCCCAGTCCGTGTACGATGAACTGGTGCTGATGGATTGGGCCTTGGTCGAGACGCGCCTGGAACGCTTGGCCGAAGCCCGCAAGAAGGGACTCAAGCATGACGAAGAGCTCCGCCTGTTTGAGCGGCTGCGGCCGGAGCTGGAAGCCGGCCGCCCCTTGCGGTCGTTGACCTACTCGACCGAGGAGGCGGCGCTCCTGCGGCCGTACACCTTCGTGACCACCAAGCCGCTGGTACTGGCGATCAATGTCGACGAGACACAGCTGCGGGCAGGCGACTATCCGGGACGGGATGCCTTGCATTCCTGGGCCGCCGAGCGGAGTATCCCCGTGGTCGAGCTGGCCGCCCTGATTGAAGCCGAGATCGAGGAGTTGCCTGACGAGGAGCGGGAGGCTTTCCTTACGGACCTGGGGCTGACGGAGCCCGGCATCGCGCGGCTCGCCCGGTCCGCGTACCAAGCCCTGGATTTGATTTCCTTTTTCACCGTTGGCAGCGACGAGGTGCGGGCGTGGACCGTGCGCCGCGGCGCCACGGCGCGGGAAGCGGCCGGGGTGATCCACTCCGATATCGAGCGAGGATTCATCCGGGCCGAAGTGGCGGACCACCGGGACCTCCTGCGGGAGGGCAGCCTGCACGCCCTAAAGGAGAAGGGGCTCCTACGGCTGGAAGGCAAGGACTATCTCGTGCAGGACGGCGAGGTCATTCACTTCCGCTTTAACGTTTAACGGGCGCGCTGGGCTTGGGCATCGCCCGCCCGGGGAAAGGAGCTGGGTGCCGCTGGACGGCCACACGCTCGAGACGTGCGTCTTTCCCGCCTTGGCCCGCAAGCTCCGGGAAGCGGGGGAAGTGTACGTGGACTACGAGTACGCGTCCCATTTTGCCCACTACCTCATGCGGGAGTGGGTTGAGCTCTGGTGGCAAGCGGAGCAGGAGCCGATCATGACCGACGACTACAAGGCCCATTTCGTTATCGGCGGCCGGGGAGGCAAGCGCGGATGAGCCGGCCGCTGGTGGGCATTATCATGGGCAGCCGATCCGACTGGGAGACGATGCGTGCGGCCGCGGACGTCTTGGACGAACTCGGAGTCCCGTACGAAAAGGCGATCGTTTCGGCCCATCGGACGCCGGACCGCATGTTTGCGTACGCGGCCGAGGCCGAAGAGCGCGGCATCGAGGTGATCATCGCGGGCGCCGGCGGTGCCGCCCACTTGCCCGGCATGACCGCCAGCAAGACAACTATTCCGGTCATCGGGGTTCCCGTTCAGTCCCGGGCGCTCCAGGGGCTCGATTCGCTTTTGTCTATCGTGCAGATGCCCGCCGGGGTGCCGGTGGCCACGATGGCCATCGGGGCGGCCGGAGCGGCCAATGCGGGCCTGTTTGCGGCGGCGATTTTGGCCAACAAATATCCGGGCATCCGGGACCGCCTCAAAGCACGCCGGGACCGGATCGCCAGGGAAGTCCTGGAGAATCAGGAGCTGCCATGAGCGAACGCAAGCCCCTCGGGGCGCGGGGTCAGGCCGCCGCAAAGGGCCCGGTGCGCCCGGGCGCGACGGTCGGTATTCTCGGGGGCGGCCAGCTTGGCCGGATGACCGCCTTGGCGGCGCGGCACATGGGGTACAAAATCGCTGTCTTGGACCCTGTCCCCGGTGCGCCGGCCATGCAGGTGGCCGATGTCCGGATTGCCGCCAGGCTGGATGACGCGGCTGCCGCCCGGAAGCTTGGGCAGGCGGCGGATGTCGTCACATATGAGTTCGAGAACGTCGCCGCTCCGGTGGCGCAGGCGCTCGAGGATGTCGCCGTCGTTCGGCCCTCCGCCCGCGTCCTGGAAGTTTCCCAGCACAGGGTGCTTGAGAAAGAGACCTTTGCGGCCTTAGGTTTGCCCGTCGCGGCGTTCCGCCCGGTGGCGTCCCACTCGGACCTCGTGGCCGCGGCCGAGGCCCTGGGGTTTCCCTGCCTTCTCAAAACCGCTATGGGGGGATACGACGGCAAGGGGCAACGGTGGGTGGAGACGCCCGAGGATGCGCACCTCGCTTGGGGATGGGCCGAGGCCGAGCGGCGTGCGGGGGTCGGCACGGGCGGGGAGCTGGCTGAGTTCATCCTCGAGGCGCGGGTACCCTTCGTCATGGAGCTGTCGGTCATCGTCGCGCGGGATGCGCTAGGGACGACGGCGGCGTACCCCGTCGCGGAAAACGTGCACCGCGGCCACATTCTTCATCTGTCCATCGTCCCCGCGCGTATTCCCCCGGAGATTGCCCGGGCCGCGCAGTCCCTGGCGGTGCGTCTTGCCGACGGGCTTGGGGCCGTCGGGGTACTTGGCGTGGAACTCTTTATGACCGCGGACGGCAGCCTTTACGTCAACGAGTTCGCGCCCAGGCCGCACAACTCGGGCCACTACACCATCGAAGCGTGCGCGACGTCCCAGTTCCAGCAGCATGTGCGCGCCGTGTGCGGCTTGCCGCTGGGGTCGACCGAACTGTTGCGACCGGCCGTCATGCTTAACCTCCTCGGGGAACACTTGCCGTCGGCCTTGCAGCGGGTCGAGGAGCTCATGGCCATCGAAGGGCTGCACCTGCACGTCTACGGCAAGGCGGAGGCCCGCCGCGGCCGCAAGATGGGCCACCTGACCGTCTTGGCTTCTACGGTTCCGGAGGCGCTGGAGCGGGCGCAAGTGGCGTGGGACATCGTGCGGGCGCCCGGCGATCCTTCCAGTGTTGCGGCAATCTAGCCGCGGGCGGCGGGAGCGTTGCCCAGCGCCCCTCGTGCCGTGGGCCACGGGGCCGAGAAGGTCGCCCGCATCCGTACAGCCGTCTGGAGCAGCATGGGCAAGAGGACGACGATGAACACCGCGTAGTGCACCATGTCGAACAGGCTCGCCGATATGGGCGTCAGAGCCAGAGCGGTATAGGCAAGCCACAGGACAAGGCTCAACTGGAAGTAGCGGTTGACGCGGGGCACGAAGCCCAGATCCGTGCCCACAGCTTGGGCCCGCCGGCGCGCGTAGAGGAAGAAAAGGGCGAGGGCCAAGTAATCAGCGGCACCTAGCAGCTTGGGCACGAGGGGCGGGTTCGTCCAGTTCTCCCAGAAGTTGATCCAGCTTGGCAGCCCGAGGAGTCCCAGGGGCCAAAGCAGATCCACACCGGAGAACCAGAAGACGAGATCCGTCAAGGCATGGACGGCCATCCCCACGGCGACGCCTAGCCCCAGGCTCCACATAGCCTTGTCTCGGCCGCCGCCGGAGCGGCGGCGAAAGTAGGCCAGCACCAAGGCCGCCGTGACGATACTGTGGGTGAACGTGCGGTGCATGGCGAGCCCCAGCTGGCTGTTGACCAGGTACAAAGGCCCCAGGAGAAAGAGGTCCGCATCGGGCAGGATGGAGCCGACCACAAGCCCCCAACGCCAGTTGCCACCTGGGTCGTCCTTAACCGACCCGCTCGGTGCACCCGCTTGCGCCCCCGAGCCCTCGCCGGGCCCGAGGGCGCCTTGCGGGCCACCGGGTGCCAGGAGACGTCCCAAGCCAACGCCAATCAGCCCGTGAAAACCGACTTGCGCCATGGACTCGCCTCCCACTCCGGCCGCCGCGCCCGGCGGCACCCCGTTTGCCCCTACACGTCCCCGGTGAGCTCCTTCGCGGCCGCGACCACCGCGTCGACGCTGAAGCCGAGATGCGCGGCCACCTCGTCACCCGGTCCGCTTTCCCCAAACCGGTCGAGGGAATAGACGCGGTCGCCCGGGCGCACGAGCCTGTACCACCCTCCGGCCGCCCCGGCTTCCAGCGTCATGCGGCGCACGCTTTCGCCGCCGAGAACGGTTGTCTGGTACTCCTCGGGCTGTTCAAGGAACAACTCCCGGCATGGCACCGACACGACGCGGGTGCCGATGCCTTCCCGCTCAAGCTGCTCGGCTGCGGTCCACGCCAGCGCCACCTCGCTGCCGGAGGCTATGAGAACGAGGCGGAGCGGCAGACCGGGAGCCTCCGGCCGGATGACGTAGCCGCCCCGGGCGAAGTTGGCCGGATCGGTCTTGGCCTCCGCCAGCAGGGGCAGCTTTTGGCGGGTAAGAGCCAGCGCCGTCGGGCCGTTCGCGCGGGCAAGCGCCTGCCACCACGCAAGCCCGGTCTCCCGTACGGTCGCGGGGCGGAACACCCGCAGGTTGGGGATGAGGCGCAATGCCTCCAACTGCTCGATGGGCTGGTGGGTGGGACCGTCTTCGCCCAGGTAGATGGAGTCGTGGGTAAAAAGGTAGATAACGGGCTGGCCCATGAGCGCGGCCATCCGGACGGCCGGGCGCATGTAGTCGGAGAAGACGAGGAAGGTGGCGCAATACGGCCGGACACCGCCGTGAAGGGCCATCCCGTTGCAGATGGCGCCCATGGCGTGCTCGCGCACGCCGAAATGGATGTTGCGCCCGCTGTACTCGCCCGGCGCCAAAGCCGGGGCGTTCTTGATGAAGGAGTTGTTGGACGGAGTCAAGTCCGCTGAGCCGCCGATGAGCCCCGGCACGTGCTCCGCGACGATCTGCAGCGCCATGCCGCTCGCCTCCCGGGTGGCCACGGGTTTCCCGGGCGCTAGGCCGTCCAGGGCCGGCAACAGTCCCTCGGGAAGCTGAAGGCTGAACCGCTGGTCCCACTCGGCCCGCAGTTCAGGATATGCCGCGGACCACGCGGCAAAGAGCGACTCCCACTCCTGCCTTGTCTTGGCCCACGCCTGCCGGCGCTCGGCGAAGTACGC
>CALFSR010000203.1 GCA_937916565.1 uncultured Bacillota bacterium
GCGCTTGAACCCCGCTGCACCCGGCACCGGCCGGGCTTGACCGGGCGACCCGACGCAGGAGCGTATCGTTAGCCGGCGATGTTCCCTCCCTTGTGCGGTTTCTACCCTGGAGTGGCCTCGCTCACTGGAGTGGCGTCGCTCAGACGCCGAACGGCCTCCAGCGCCACCCGGATGACGTTGTCCTGCGTCGCCTCGTAGTCGTCATCCCAGCGGTCCAGGGCGCGACTGATGTGCACGCCGAGCACCACGCCGGCCCGCAAGCCGAGGAGGCTCGCCAGGGCCAAAATGGTCGCGGCTTCCATCTCCAGGTTGACGATGCCCAGGCGGCGAAACCGGGCTACGCCGTTCTCGTCGTCGGGCAAGATCCAGCGGCCTTGGCCTTGGTAGTAGGAGGCGGTGGTGGCGCCGATGCCGCACGTAAACGGGACGCCCTGCTCCCGCGCGGCTGCGGTCAAAGCCATAACCACGTCGGGATGGGCGGCCGCAGGATATGTGGGCGGCGCATAGGCGTCGACGGGTCCGCTGTCCCTCATCACCGCGTGGTTGATGATGAGCGTTCCCGGGGCGATCCGGGCGTCAAGGGCGCCCGTGCCCCCGGTGCGGATCATGGTATGGACCCCGAGGGCGGCCAGCTCGAGCACCGCGATCTCCGTAGACGGGCCGCCGATGCCGGTGGAGCACACGATGACGCCGCACCCGCGGTACGCCCCGACGGCCACCGTAAACTCTCGGTTGCTGCCGAGAAGGCGCGGGTTCTCAAGATGCGCCGCGATGCGCTGCACCCGCTCCGGGTCGCCGGGCAGGAGCGCGAAGGGAAACGCCTCCCCCAGGTTGCTCACGCCGAGCGCTTGCGGATCCACCGGCAAGTGCACGGGGCGCCCGGAACGGAAGTATTTCCGCACCCGCGCTGCGGCTGTCATGTCCGTAAAGGCCCTATCGCCGGTCACTCCGTCATCACCATCGGTTCGTCATCACCATCGGGCCGCACCACCCGCCGCACGGTCCGGCGGCACCGCCTGCCGCACCGTCCGGTCGCACCATCCGGCGGGACCGTCCGGCCGTGGCTCCCGGCCGCACCGTCCGCCGCACCGTCCGGCGGCACCATCCCGCGGCCGCTCCATCCCCGTCATCATGCAGCGGTGTTCTCCAAGTGCGCGGCCGTCTCGTCCGCCTGCCACCGCAGCAGCCGGCGCTCCAGGGCCAGCAGCGCCAAGTAGCACGCGATTCCCACCACGTTGGTCGCCACCACGGCAGCCAAGAGCAACTGCGCGTCGTAGGTGGTGCTTCCGTAGACCAGCAGGAATCCAAGGCCGACGTCACCCGCGATCCACTCCGCGACGATGGCGGCGATGGTGGCCTGGATAATGGCCAGGCGCAAACCGGCCATGAACAGGGGAAACGCGCTGGGGATCTCGATGTGGAACAGGCGTTGCCAGCGGCTGGCCTTAAGGAGCGCCATCAACTCGTTGAGCTCCGCCGGCACCGACCGCAGGCCCAAAATCGTGTTGACCATCACCGGGAAAAAGACGCTGGAGACGATGAGTACAATCTTGGACGTCATCCCCAGTCCAAACCAGATGACGAAAAGCGGGATCAGAGCGATCTTGGGTGCCGTCTGAGCAAACAAGATGTACGGCTGCAGGAACTCTTCGAGGGCACGCCACTGGGCCAGGAAGTAGCCGACCAGGGCGCCCAGCGCGGTTCCGAGCCCGAACCCCACCGCGATTTCGTACACCGTCATGGCGGTGTGTCGCCACAGGGTGCCGTTTTTGGCAATAGAAACCAGCTTCTGCCAGACCGGTCCCGGGCCGGGCAGCACGAAGGCCGGCACTTGGCCCCAGGTTACGTACAGCTGCCAACCGATGATGACCGCCGCGAAGACACCGAGCTGTGCCACGACGTCCCAGACCCGTGCTCTCATCCCAGCAAACCCCGCAGGTGTGCCACGTATTTGCGAAATGCCGGATCGTCCCGGATCTCGATGGCCCGGGGCCGCTCCAGATCAATCGTCAAGTCTTCCACGATGCGGCCCGGCCGCGGCGACATGACCACGACCCGATCCGAGAGGAACACCGCTTCCTCGATGCTGTGGGTGACGAAGAGAATCGTCTTCGGGCGCTGGTCCCACATGCGCAGCAGCTCGATGTTGAGGCGGTCCCGGGTGAGCGCGTCCAGCGCGCCGAACGGTTCGTCCATGAGCAGGATGCGGGGGTCCATGGCCAGTGCCCGCACGATGGAAACCCGCTGTCTCATGCCCCCGGAGAGCTCCTTGGGAAAGGCCCGCTCGAACCCGCGGAGCCCCGCAAGTTCCAAGAGCTCTCTGATAGTGGCCTCCGCCTGCCCACTGGCGCGCCCCAATACCTGCAGCGGGAAGATCACGTTGTCCCACACCGTTTTCCAAGGGAGCAGCACGGAATCTTGAAAGACGAACCCGATGTCGCCCCCCGGCAGTTCGCTGTGGGGGCCCCCTTCGACCTCGAAGACGACCTCGCCCTCGGAGGAGCGGACGAGCCCGGCCACGATGCGCAGAAGCGTCGACTTGCCGCAACCCGACGGCCCGATGATGGAGAGGAACTGGCCCTCCTCGACGGTGAGGCGAATGTCCTCGAGCGCCTTGACCCGCGCGCCGCGACCGGCGTACACGTGGGAAACGCCTCGAACGTGAATGCGGGCCGCTTGACCACGCGAGGGCGTGGAAGCGAGCCTGAAGGAAGGAGAGTCGACCTCGCTCATGCAGGCCATCCTTTCACGTCGGCGGGATCACCAAGGGCGTCCAGCCGGGTTCAGCTCGTCGCCGAATGCATACAGCTGTATTCTCACCGTGTGCAGTGAATCCTGCACGGTCACGCGCGGGAAGGTCGGCGCACAGGGTGGTGGAAGGGCACGCCCAGGACACAAATGCCGGCGGCCGGGATGGGTTCCCGGCCGCCGGCGGGGGTGGGTGCCGCTCAGGTCCGGCTGTAGCCCGTGTTCAGGGAGAAGCCCGGGACGGGGGAGCGAGGGTCAGCCGACCTGGGGCTGGGTCTTGTCACGGTCAAGTCCGAGCCAGCGGGCGATGGTGCGGCCAGGCTGCCACGGGGTGCCGACCTCGTGCAGCAGCCACCGGTCCAGGCCGTACCAGCCGGCGACCTTCCAGGCCAGCATGACGAGCACGGCGGCCGTGAACATCACCGGGTTGGAGCTGACGGTGCCCGCCAGCATGAAGCTCATGTTCATGACGGCGCCGAAGAAGGCGGCGATGGCCGTGAAGGCGCCGAGAATCAGGCCGATGCCGACCAGAAGCTCGCCGTAAGCGACCAGCTTCGCGAACCAGGTGTAGTGCCCGCCGTCGACCAGCGCCTGCAGGAAGCTGCGGTACCATTCGTACACGGCCGGGGCGGAGCCGCCCTCAGGAATCGTCGAGGCCCGGGTGAGGAAGCCCCGCAGGGAGGCGCCGGTCTCGACCCACCCGGGATTGTTAACCTTTCCCCAGCCGGCATGCAGCCACTGCCACCCCAGCCATACCCGCAAAATCGCCCACACCCAGGCGTAGGACGCCGTGTGGAAAAGCTTGTGTACGAAAGCGGACCCCTTGATCTCCATAAGTCGTTCCCTCCTCGGAAACGTTGAGTCTCAGCTTGCACCCTCATTATCTCGCGGCGGCCGGGTGGGCCGGGAGGTGAGGGTGTCCCCTGTTCCGGTAGGCGGTGTCCTGAGCGGGCGGGGGCGATGTTCGGACTGCGTGCGGGACATTTGTCTCTGACGCGAAAAAGATGCCGGTCGCAAGAGTAAGGGCGGACCCGGCCCCCTGGGCGCGGCGACGGGCCCGCCGTGGGGGCGGGCCCGTCCCTGCTCCGGGGCCGGTTCGGAGGCGGCCCCGGGATTGCCCGGAACCGGCGCGGAGGGTCGGTCCCGGGGCTGCCCGGGACCGGTGTCGAACCGGTCCCGGTGCTGCTGCGGATCCGGCAAGCCGGGGACAGATGGGCGGGCGGCCGAAGGAGGGGGCGGGCGCCCGCCCGGGGGACAGTCAGGTAGTTGTCAGACGCCGGGCGGCCGCTCGCCGACCTCGACCCGGACCACGATCTCCCGGCCGTCCCGTACGACCGTGAACAGCAGGATGTCGCCGACCTTCATGCCCTGGATGGCCTGGCCAAACTCCTCGATGGTCGCCACGGGCGTCCGGTTGACCTCGGTGATGACGTCATACACCCGCAACCCGGCCTTTTCGGCGGCGGTGCCGGGAATCACCTCAAGGACGAGAACGCCCTGGCTCACCGGCAGCTGCAGCCGCTGGACGATGGCGGCGTCCAGCTGGGTGTAGCGGATGCCGATAAACGGCCGCACCACCATGCCGCGGTTGATCAGGTCGTCCAGGACTTCCTTGGCGGCGTTGATGGGGATGGCAAAGCCGATGCCCTGTCCCTGGGTCGAGACGGCGGTGTTGATGCCGATGGCCTCGCCGTTAATGTTGATGAGGGGCCCGCCGCTGTTGCCCGGGTTGATGGCCGCGTCGGTCTGCATGAGGTTGCGATAAGAGCGCGGCGTCGAGGAACTCGTGTCCCGCACGCTGATCTGGCGGCCCTTGGCGCTCAGCACGCCCACCGTCACCGTGTGCTCGAGCCGGTACGGGTTTCCAATCGCGATGACCCACTCGCCGACCCGGGTGCTGTCGGAGTCGCCCAAGGGCACCGTCGGGAACGGCCCCTCGCCCTCGATTTGCAGCACGGCCAGGTCGAGCTCGTAGTCGGAGCCGATGAGACGCGCCTCATAGGTCGTCTCGTCGCCGGGCAGGTGCACCTTGATGGAGCGGATCTGCCGGGCGTTGGAGAAAAGATGCTGGTTGGTCAGGACGATGCCCGACTCGTCGATGATGAAACCGGAGCCGCTGCCGCCCTGCGGGCTCGGCTCGGGGAACGGCCAGAACCAGTCGTCCGAGAACGGGACATTGAAGCTGAAGCCGCGCATGTTCTGCGGGCTGCGGGCCGCCTCGTACTCGACCTCGATAAAGACGACCGCCGGGCCGACGGCGTCCACGACGTCGGCGATGGCGTAGGGTCCGTGGCTGACGAGCGGGTGCGACGGCGCCTGGCTCTGGGCCGCGGAGGGCGCCGAAAAGAGGGCGCCGCCGGCGATGCCCGCCGCCACCGCGGCGACGGCCGCTGCCAGCAACCAGGCACGGCGCTGCCGGAACAGGGAGAGGATGCGCATGCAACTACCTCCTTGGAACAGATTCGCGGTTCGACTCCGGCTTCCATTTTACACTCTCGCCCCCGCCGCTGGGCGGAGGGAAGACGCGGCGGGCGTTCCAACCGCCGCCTACTCATGGGGACGACGGGCGGGCGGGAAATGTTCAGCCGTCAGCGGCCAGCCAACGATGTTCATCCGTCGACGTTCAGCGGTCGTGTCCGGGAACGCCCGGCCAGTCCCCGGCGTAGATTGAACCCGAACGACTACCCGGGACGGGGAGCTTGGACGGCTCGGCGGAAGAGGCGGTCCAGACAAGGGGCCCAGACAAGCCGCTCGGCTTGGGCACCGCCCCGGGGAAGGCCGGAGCCGGGAGGAGCGCGGCCGATGGTGCAAGCAGGAGACGGGGTCCTGAGCTGGCAGGAGCTTGTGCCCTCCTGGCCGGCGCGGCCGGCCTGGTGGAGCTCCGAGCGACTGCGGCTGCTGGAAGAGTACACCCGCCGGGCGGACGATCGTCGCCGGCGGGGTGACTTGGCCGGGGCCGTCAGCCTTTGGGAGGAGGCGCTGCGGCGGCTGCCGGACATGCCCCAGCCCCGCCGCGTTCAACTTATAAAGGAGATCCACCACGCCTTGCTGCAGGCCGCCCGGATGGCCATCAACGGGGCGGCTCCCGATCGCGCCGGGGCGCGGCGGGCCGCGGCCCGGTATCTAGAGCACGCGGCCCGGACGGCTTGCGACGACGCCGTGCTGCTTCCCCTCGGGATTCTCGTCCATGTGTCGGGCGATCCGGCCGGGGCGCTCGGGTGGTATGAGCGGGCCGTCCGGGCGGGCGCGGCCGCCGCGCCCCTCGGTTACGCCCGCCGGTTGGCGCAGTTGCAGGTGGCCGCCGAGCGCGGCGATTGGAGAAGTAGCGGTGTGATGGCGGGCGGCTGGGGCGCCGCGGCCTGCGAGCCCTTCGCCGCCGGGGCAGGCTGGGACAGGCACCCTCTGGCGGCGGCCGCGTGGCGGCGCCTGGCCGCCCTGGGGGCGCTCGCGGCCGGCGACGTCCCCGGGGCCCTGTCCCGGTTTCCGGGACCGGGACATGAAGGACTGCCCGCCCGGTGGGCCATGGAAGGGGCGCTCATCGCCGCCCTCGCCGGTGAGTGGCCGGCGTGCTTGGCCTATTGCCGCCGGGCGCAGGAGTTGGGAGCGGCGGTGACCGGCGAGCCGTACGTTTACGTGTTTGCCGCCGCGTGGCTGCGCACGGACGCAGGGCGGGGCCAAGGTGCGCCGTTCCCCGTGGCGGCCTTGCGGGATCGGGCGCCCAGGCACTTGTTTGCCGATGACGCGCAGTACCGGGAGTGGAGGAGGCAGCTTGTCCGCTGGCAGTGCCGGTGGTGGCTCGCGCGGGCCAGGGAGGCCATCGAGCGGGGCGACGACCGCGCCGTGAGGGAAAGCCTGGCCGCGGCGGTCGGGCTCATGCCCGGCACGCGGCTTGCCCGGGCCATCGACGTGTGGGTCGCGTGCGCCTATGGGGGCGTCCCGCCGGCCAAGGCAGCCGTGGCGGAGCTGGTCGAGGGGGACGTGAGCCCTGCCTATCTGCGCCTCGCGGCGTGGGCGTGGGAGCGGTTCGGAGGGCCGGCGGACGTGGTGCGGGAGCTCAGCCGCCTGCTGGAGCGTTGTCCGCAGGACGCATGGGGGCTTGCCCGCTGGAAGCAATGGATGACGCGCCTTGGCGAGCAGGCGATGGCCCAGGGGCGTTACCGGCAGGCCCTGCTGCAGTTCGCGAGTCTCCTGCTCTACCTGCCGGATGACGCCGACGGCTGGCGCTGGTGCGGGCGCATCCACGCGGAACTCGGGGACAAGAAGCGGGCCCGCGACTGTTTCGCACAGGCCAACCGGTCTGGCTCGATGGGCGGCCGGCGCGCGCAAGCGCGGATGGCCCGTATGGCACCGCCGGCAACGGGGACATCGCGGGCATCGGCGGCACCGGCCACGTCGCCGGCGGCCGTCGCTCCGGGTTTCCGGATCGCCGGCGGCGGGGAGCCGCCTGAGTACGGCATCCTCGCGGCGCTCATCGACGCGGCGGCCGCGGCACCCCTGCCCGCGGCCGCGCCTTGCGCCTTTTCGCCGAGCGCCTTGCTCCAGGCCGTGTGGGCCAGCGTCCGGGCGCCCGACGCTTATCTCGAGTTCCTGATAGAGACGTGGGCGCGCAATCCGGTCAGCCTGGCAAGCGCCGGGTGAAGCAGTTCCCAGTCGACGGCGGTTTCCTCAAGCCACACGGGCTCGTCGGCCGTGACGTGGGCGCCCTCCGCGGCGGGAAGTTCGTCCAGCCATTTTTCGATAACGGTCAGGCAGCGGGGCACCCCGCCCAGGGCCCGCGTGCCCGTCACCTGAAATCCCATCGACTCGTACCAGCGCACAAGGCGCGGCAGGGACGAGCGAACCTCGCCCCGCAGGTGCAGGACGCCGAGCCGGTGGGCCTCCTGCTCGGCCCATTGCATGAGCTGCCTGCCGATAGCCTGTCCGCGGCAGGCGGGCAGCACCGCGAGCCGCGAGAGGTGCATCGCGCCGTCCCGCACGCGGTAGCGCACGTGGCCCGCGGGCGTGCCATCCCACATCGCCAGGCCGTAAGCGAAGCGGTGCTTCTGCATCTCGTGCCGCACCTGTTCAGGCGTCGCGGACAGGGCGCGAAAGGGCGGGTCGAGCCGCCCGGCGAACTCGGCGAACGCTTCCTGAGAGATGCGGGCGAGGACGGCCGCGTCGTCGATGGTCGCAAGGCGGATCTGGAGGCGGTTGTCGCCAGCCACCCTCATCACCTGCCTGGCGGTTGCCGGCCGGGAGGAGCCGGCGGCCCCGTGTCCTTGCCTGCCCCCGGATCACGTCCAGGGGCAGGATGGGAAGCGGCGGCAGCGCCGTGCGCGTCCTGCCCCCGGATCATGCGTCCAGGGGCAGGACAGGAAGCGGCGGCAGCGCCGTCCGCAAGAACAGGCCCGGATCGCCGGATTCCACGGGCAGGGAGTCACGCGCATCGGCGCGGTCGGTCTCCGGCCCGCCCGCCGTGGGGCCGTCTCCGGTTTCTACGGGCACCGGTGCGGGCAAGCGGGCGAGCAGCGCCTCGACCGGCTCCGCCGGAGGGAGGACGGGTTCCTCCGGGCCGCCGCTGGACGCCTGCAGCCACTCGCCGAGGAGCGTCTTGACCCGATCCCGGAAGCCATCGTTATCGATCTGCCCTACGGTGCGCAGGAGGATGAGCGCGCGGCGGAAAAAGGCTGCATGGGCCAGCAAGCCGGCCTCCTGGCGCTCCCGGGCCATCTGCTCGGCCTGGCGCAATGCGTCGTCGGCCGCGACCCACTCCTCGTGCCGCAGGTGCTGTACGGCCAGGAGGAGCCGCACCTGGATGCTCTCGGGAACCCGCTTGTAAGCTTCCTCCAGGAACGGCCGCACCCGGTCCTCGTAGCCGGCCCGTACAAGCCCCAGGATAGCTCGCACCAGCAACGTCTCCACGCCCGTCCCGCCGGAGAGGGAGGCGCGGAAATGGTGCTCGGCCAAGTCGGGCACGCCGATCTCAGCGCACAGCTCGCCGATGGCGACGTGCGTGTGCGGCCCCGGCGCGGCCTGTACGGCCTGTTCAAAGTACGTGATGGCCTGGTCCCGGTTTCCCGACGCCAGGAAACGCGCTCCTAGGTCGAGATACGTGCGGGATCGCTTGGGGTCGAGGCGGATGGCTTCGGCAAAGCAGTCTTCGGCGCCGGCCTGGTTGCCCTTGCGGGCGTGCACGGTACCGGCCCACACCCAGGCGTCGATGTCGGCCGGGTCGGCCAGGAGGACGGATGCGAACATCTCCATGGCCTGTTCCGGGGCGCCGCTTTCCCACAACCGGCGGCCAAGCTCCATCGCCTGCTCCCGCCAGTGGCGGAATGCCCAGCCGTCCCGGGGCAGGGCGCTCACGGCCTCCCGCAGGCCGGTGATGATCGGCTGTGGGTTGGCGTCGGGGAGCCGCGCCGCATGGATGAGGCCGCAGACGGCCAGTTCGTCGCCGGGGGCGAGCTCGAGCGCCCGGGTGAGCGCCGCCGCCGCCCGCTGGCCGCTCCCGAGAGTGATGTAGAGGAGGCCGGCGCGGACAAGCAGCCCGGGGCTGTCGTGGATGGCCCGGGACGCCCGCCCAAGCAGCTTTTGGGCCTCCTCCCGGCGGCCTGCTTTGGCGGCGTTGGAGGCCATGGCCACGAGCACCGCCCCTCGCGCGGGGGACGGTTCGCCCTCGGGCTCAAGGCGCAGGTATTCCTCCCAGCACTCGTTGGCTTCCAGCCACCGCCCCAGGCGCTCGTAGCCCGCGGCCAGCCCCTTGAGGAGCGCCGGGTTTTGCCCGCCCCGCTGGCGCGCCTCCGCCCAGGCGGCGATCGCCTCCTCGACCCGTCCCGCTTGCCAGGCCCGGCCGCCCTGCTCGATCAGCG
Organism: uncultured Bacillota bacterium; assembly: GCA_937916565.1. Classification (GTDB taxonomy): domain Bacteria; phylum Bacillota; class Limnochordia; order Limnochordales; family ZCTH02-B6; genus ZCTH02-B6. The sequence continues at coordinate 9,597 of CALFSR010000203.1, forward strand.
CTTCCACCAGGCGCCGGCGGGCGCGGGCATCCTGGGGATTGGCCGTGCACGCCTGCCGCCAGCAGGCGATGGCCGCGTCCGCATCTCCCCGCGCGGCCGCCGCCAAGGCCTGCAGGTGAAGGACCAGCGCCCGCCAGCGGCCCCGGGGATCGTTGCGGTCGCCGTCCCCGTCGCCCGTCCCCAGCAGCATGGCCAGCGTGTCGCCGGCCGCCTCCAGGCGCCGCAGGACGGCCGCCGGCTCGCGGCTGCCCGCGGCAGCCGCCAAGTGGAGCAGCTCCTGCACCCATTCGGCCACCGTCATGCCTTCGGGCGGCGAGCCGGGGTACACGTTGAACGCCTCAAGCGCCTGCCCGTCGGCTAGAAGCGCCGCAGCCCGCAGTCGCTGCCACTGGCTGGCTGCGGGCTCATCCAAGGGCGCTGCCGCCGGGACACCGGCCGTGAGGGCCCGCAGGCTCTCCATGTCTCCCAGGCGCAGCAGGGCCCAGCCGAGCTCCAGGCGGGTCGGCGCGTGCCCGGGATCGGTTTCCAGGGCCCGGCGGAAGTATTCCGCGGCCTTTTCCCAAAGGCCAAACCAGCGGTAGATGACGCCGCACCAGTACAAGGCCGCCGGCTGCCCGGGGTCAAGCCCCGCCGCGCGCTCAAGCAGCCGCACGGCCTGCAGGGCGTTGCGCCGGCTTCCTTCCAAGGGCTTGAGCTGCAGTGACTGGTGTACGAGGCACGC
>CALFSR010000204.1 GCA_937916565.1 uncultured Bacillota bacterium
GTCCATCCAAAGATTTCCTCAGGCCCCCTGAAGGAGGTGAGCACCATCCATACCAGGGGCAAGACGTACAGGGTCGCCGCCGCGGCGAGCAGGACGGCGGGCGCGCCGCCGGCGATCCGCCGGAGGAGGCTGCGGCTCATGCTGAAGGCACCACCCGGCCCCGCTGCCCGTACCGGTGAGCCAGCCAGAGAAGCAGCGCCACCACCGCGCTGACCAGGATCGCCATGGCGGATCCGTAGCCCGTCCGGTACCGTTCAAAGGCGGTGATATAGAGGTAGTACGTCCACGTGGTGGTGGCGCCGGCGGGACCGCCGCCCGTCATGACGAAGACGGGCGTGAACATGTCAAACAGGCGCAGGCCGCTGGTAAGGGCGACCACCAGCGTCGCCGGCCGCAGCAAAGGCAACACGATCCATCGCCAGCGCTCCCACGCCCCGGCGCCGTCCACCGCCGCCGCCTGCTCGATCTCCGGGTGGATGCCGCCCAAGGCGGCCAGGTAGATCAGCATAGCCAGGCCCAGTTCCCGCCAGGCGCCCATCACCATCAGGGCCGGCAGCGCCCACTCGGGGTCCTTGAGCCACGCCGGGCCGTCGATGCCGGCAATCCGCAGCAGTTGGTTGACAGGGCCGAAGTAGGGCTCGTAAAGCCAGCTCCACACCACCGCCGTGACGGTCCCGGGAAGAACCGCGGGCAGCAGGAAGACGACCCGCAGCGCCCGGGTCCACGGGCTTGACCGTCTGAGCCCCGCCGCGACGAGGAGCGACGCCGGGATGAGCAAGGCCAGGGAACCCGCCATGTAGACGGCCGTCGTCCCCACGGACCGCCAAAATCGCTGATCCCGCAACAGTCCGGCATAGTTATCGAAACCGGCGAACGCTGGATTCGAAAGAAAAGCGGACGCGTCGAAGAAGCTGAGCACGAGGCTGTAGGCCAGCGGCAGCAGCCGGAAGGCCACCACGATGCCGGCCGTCGCCCACGACAGAATCCATAGGAACCGTACGGATGCGGGATGCAGCAGGACCGGCGCCCGATCCGCTCGAGTATCGTTTGCCGACAATCGACCTTCCACTCCCTACCAAACGTGCGGCTGTTGCTCCCATTCTACCACCGACTGCAACCCGGTCCTCACGATAGGATCAGGGTTGGCGTTCAATCTTTTCGATATCTGAACGCGCGCACGGCCCCTATGCAGCGGGGCAGGGGCGGTGCACCCCTGGCCGCCGCCCCGGGGAGACCGGCGCCGCGGCATCCCCGCGGCCGCCGCAAGCTTAGCATGCGACCCTCTCAGTGAGCGCCCGGCTTCTCGCCGCGAGCGCGGGCTTCATACGCCTTGCGGCGCCGTTCCCGCTGCTTTTGCGCGAGTTTCTTCGCGACCTCCACCGACTTGGGAAACTCGTCGGCCGGCTTGGCCTCGATGAGGCCGCTGGCCTTGAGCTGCTCGTACAGGCTCAAGCCCAGCTTGGTCCGGGGCATCGTCAGCGACCAGCCGTTTGTCCCGACGCCGCCCACCGAAATGTCGGCCTCCTCCGACGAGAAGTCGCCGCAGAAGGAGCACTCGGGCCGGGCGTAGGGAACCGCGTCCTTGAGGGGGATGGAGACGACCTCCCCCGACTTGCGGTACACCAGCACCTTGCCCTTGATGTTGAACTTGGCCACGTCGGTCAGGGGGATGCCCAGCTCCCCCTCGATGTACTTTTTCATGAGACCCTCGTAGACGAAGGTTTCCGAGCACAAGAGGCCGACCGTGAACGCGATCATGTCCCGCACCTTGGTGACGTGGCCGTGCTGGCGCAGGAAGTTCTTCTCGCCGGGATCCACCAAGACGAAATCGCCCAGGTCCACCGTCTGGATGCGGCGCAGCGGCGTGACCTGGCACGGCGTGCCCACGAAGGCGACCCGCTTGAGCCCCCGCTCGGCCGCCTCCATGAGCCCCAGCGTGTTGGGCGAGTAGGTGTACCAGGAGCCGGCGCTCATGAGGATCTCCTCAGGCGTCGTGGCCACGAACGGCTTCGGCTTGCACGGCTCGTCGGGGTCGACGCGGGTGACCACCGCGCCGTCGATGATGCCCTGCTCCAGGGCCCACACCAGGAGCGTCGTAACGAACCCGCCGTCCTGCGCCCGCGGGCGGATGCGCTCGTCGGTCGTGCGGGTGAACTCGATGAACTGGTAGATCCCGAGGTCCTCCCGCTCTTCGTCGCTCGCGACGCGGCCGAACATAAATGTCTCGAACCGCTCCTTGGGCAGTTCCAGCTTGGGGCAAGCCCGGGCGCACATGTCGCAGCCGACGTTTTCGCTGATCATGCAGAAGTCTTGCGGGCGCCCTCCGATGATGAGGCCGCCCAGCTGCCCCTCGAACCGCCCGCGCAGCTTGGGGTCCATCGCCTCCGGGCGCCCGTCCACGTACTGGAGTATCCCGTACGGGCAGGCCACAACGCACGCCCCGCACGCGCTGCAGGTGCCGGCCTCGACCACATCATGGATGAGGTTGAAGAGCTTCGGGCGCGGCGCGCCCGGTGCCCGCTCTGGCATGTGCACACCCCCTGGGCCAGGGTAACGGCTTGCTGCCCCCGCTCGCCCGAGACGCCGCTGTTGGCGCCGCCGAGCCTCACGCGACCATGAGGGGCACGACGCTCTCGGGCGGCGTGTACGGGTAGCCGTGGGCGGCTGCGACGCCCTCGCACGTCACCTGGCCGTCAAACACATTGAGGCCTTTCAGGAAGCCGGGGCTGGCGGCCAGCGCCTGCATGGGCCCATGGGCCAGGCGGAGAACGTACTGGGCGATGGCCGCCTGCAAGGCCGCGGTGGACGTCGCCGGCACGGCGCTGGGCATGTTGGTGATGCAGACGTGCAGGACGCCTTCCTCGACGTAGGGCTTGTCGTTAAAGGTCATGGGCCGGGACGTCTCCATGCAGCCGCCCTGGTCGATGGCCACGTCCACCAGCACGGACCCGGGCGCCATGCGCTTGAGCATCTCGCGGCGGACGATCTTGGGCGCTTCCCGGCCGGGCACGAGCACGGCGCCGACCAAAAGGTCCGTGCGCTCGAGCTCTTCGGCGATGAGCCCCTCTTCGGAGATGAGGGTCTTGACCCGCTCGCCCGAGGCCTCACGGGCCCGGCGCAGCTTGGCCGGGTCGATGTCCACCAGGGTAACCTCGGCGCCCAGGCCAAGGGCGGTCGCGGCGGCGTTCCAACCGACCACGCCGGCGCCCAGGACGAGAACCCGGGCCGGCGGCACGCCGGGAGCGCCGGCCATGAGGACGCCCCGGCCGCCGTTGGGCCGCTGCAGGTAGTTGGCTCCCATCTGGACCGCGAGGCGGCCGGCCACCTCGCTCATGGGCGTAAGCAGCGGCAGCGACCGGTCCGGCCCCTCCACGGTCTCAAACGCGATGGCCGTCGCGCCGGACTCCACGAGCGCCTTGGTGAGCGCCTCGTCGGCGGCGAGGTGCAAGTAGCAAAACAGCACCTGCCCCTTTCGCAGCAGGCGATACTCCGGCTCTTGCGGCTCCTTTACCTTGACGATCATGTCCGCCCGGCCGTACACCTCTTCGGGCGAGTCCACCAGCTCCGCGCCGGCTTGGGCGAACGCTTTGTCGGTGATGGAGCTGCCTAGCCCTGCTCCCCGCTGGATGAGCACCTTGTGGCCGGCGGCGACCAGCGCCCGGACGGTGGACGGCGTCAGGCCGACCCGGTTTTCGTGCGCCTTGATTTCCTTCGGTGTTCCGACGATCATGCTTGGCTTGCCTCCTGCGTGTAGTGCCCGCGATGCGGGAAACAACCGTGCGGCGGCGGCACGTCCGGTGCAGGGTAGAGCTTTCGCCGCGGCCAGCCGCCCGCAGCGGCTCAAACGCTTAAGTAGCGCCGCTTAATGTCTTCGGCCTGCCGGAACTCATCGACCGTGCCGGTGAACACCAGCGTCCCTTTGCCCATGACGTACACGATGTCGGCAATCGACAATGCAAGGGATAGATTTTGCTCGACCACGAGCAGCGTAAGACCCTTGTCCTTGAGCTGCTTCAGTACCCGCCCGACTTCTTGCACCAGCAGCGGCGCCAAGCCCTCCGTAGGCTCATCGAGCAGCATCAGCGTCGGGTTGGTCATGAGCGCCCGCCCGATGGCCAGCATCTGCTGCTCGCCGCCGGACAGCTGGTTGCCGCGGTTGCGCCGCCGCTCGAAAAGCCTTGGAAAAACATCGTACACCGCCTGCAGGTTCCAGTCGCCGCCGGGGCGCGCGTGCACGGTGAGATTTTCCTCCACCGTGAGCGACGGGTACACCCGGCGGCCCTGCGGGACCAGGCCGATGCCCCGGCGGGCGATCTCGTGGGCCGCGAGCTTGTGCAACGCCTCGCCCCGGTAGAGCACCTCCCCGGCGCGGGGCGGCGTCTGGCCCGCGATGGTTCGGATGAGGGTCGTTTTGCCGACGCCGTTGCGTCCGAGCAAGACGCCCACGGTTCCGGCGCTCAAGGTGAGGTCGACGCCGTGGAGGACATGGCTTTCGCCGTAGTACGTGTGAACGCCGCGAACCTCCAGCACATGGCCTCGCTCCCTTCCTCCCGCCTACGCGGGCCGGTTTCCGTCAAACCGGGCGCGCGCCCGCCGCGTCTTGGCCCAAGTAGATCTCCTGGACCCGCGGGTCGGAGCGCACTTCGTCGGGCGTCCCCTGCATGACGACCGCTCCTTGGTGCATGACGGTGACGCGCCGGGCGAAGCGCAGCGCCGCCTCCACGTCGTGCTCGATGAGGATGACCGTAATCCCGTCCGCGATCCCGTTCACGATCTCCATGACGCGGCCGCTTTCCGCCGGCGACAACCCGGCCAGCGGCTCGTCCAGCAAAAGCAGTTCCGGCTGGCCGACAACCGCCATGGCGATCTCGAGTTCCCGCTGTTCGCCATAGGAAAGGTCCGCCACGGGCACGTCGCGCCGGTCGTCCATGCCGAACTGCTCCAAAACGGCCATGGCCCGCGCGGTGATGTCGCCGTATTTCCTCAGAGGCCGCAGCCACTGGTATTTGGCGCCGCTCAGCGACTGCCAGGCGAGCTGCAGGTGCTGCAGCACCGTCAGGCTCGGGAAAAGATTCGTGATCTGGTACGTCCGCCGCAGTCCCAGCGCTGCCCGGCGGTGGGCGCCCAACCGGGTCACGTCGCGCCCGCGGAACACGATGCGGCCGCTGCTCACCGGCACTTCTCCCGAAATGAGGTGAAACAGCGTCGTCTTGCCCGCGCCGTTGGGACCGAGAATCGTCATCCGCTCGCCGCGCTCGACCTCTAGGTCGACCCTGTTCACGGCCGTCAGTCCGCCAAAGCGGCGGCTGACGCCCTGGAGCTGCAAGATCGGCACCGCGCCCCCGCTCCCCTTACGCGGCCCCGCTGTTCATGCGCCGCGCGGCGTCCTTGATGGACTCGATGATCTTGACGTAGCCGGTGCAGCGGCACAAGTTGCCGCGCATGTAGCGCTTGATCTCCTCGTCGGTCGGGTTGGGATTCTCCCGCAGCAAGGACACAGCGGCCAAGATCATGCCGGGCGTGCAGAAACCGCACTGGAAGCCATTGTTCTCCAGGAACGCCTGCTGCACCGGATGGAGCCGCCCGTCCTGCATGAGCCCTTCGATGGTGGTCACTTCCTTGCCCCGGGCCTCGTACGCCAGGTAGGTGCACGCGCTGACGGGCATGCCGTCCACCAGTACCGTGCACGTGCCGCACACCTGGGAGTCGCAAGACCGCTTCGCGCCCATAAGGTGCAGCCGGTTGCGGAGCACCTCCAGGAGCGTTTCCTGGGGCTCGATCTGCATGTTGTACTCCTTGCCGTTGACGGTGATCCGGATGTCCAGCGCCGTCTTGGCGCCGGTGGCCGGCGCCGCCTGCGTGGTCGCCACTGTCTTCCAGGCCCCCTCCGTCGTGCTCGTCGCGTTCCGCCCTCAGGCGATGGGCTTGATCCGCTGCAGCGCCTGGCGGGCTACCCGGCCCACCAGCACCTGCACCAGGTGCCGCTTGTACTCGGCGGTGCCGTGCAGGTCGTCGACCGCGTCGCAGTGCGCGGCCGCCGCCTCGCCCGCCGCAGCCAGCTGCTCCTCTACCCGCGCGAGGGCCGCCCCCCGCAAGATCTCCTCCGCCTCCGGCATCCGCCGGGGCGTCGGGCCGGCGCAGCCCACCGCCACCCGGGCATCGATGATGGTGCCTTCCCGGGCCTGCAAGAGGACGCCGACGCCGACCATGGGCCGCTCCAAGTGCCCGAACTTGGTGTAGGCCGCGCCGGCGCCCGGCGGCGTCCTGGGCACCCGGATTTCAGTCAGGATTTCGCCGGGCTCCAGGGCGACCGTGAGGGCGTCGATGAAAAACTCCGCCAACGGCAGCTCCCGGCGCTCGGTCGCGGTTTCCAGCACCACCCGGGCGTCGTGCAGCAACAAGACGGTTCCCGGGTCGGCGTGGGGCTCGGCGAAGCACAAGTTGCCGGCCAGGGTGCCCACGTTGCGGACCCGCACGTTGGCGACTTTTTTCTCGACCTCCGCCAGCAGCGGCACGTACTCGGCGATGACCGGCGAGCGCTCAATTTCCCGGTGGGTCGCCAAAGCCCCGATGCGCACCTCGCCCGCCTCTTGGTCCCAGTCAATGCCGCCCAAGCCGGGGATCGTCTTGATGTTGACCAGGTAGTCGTAGTGGAGCAGCCGTTCCTTGAGCACCAGCAAAAGCTCGGTTCCTCCCGCGTAGATGCGGGCCGCGTCGCCGTGCTCCTGCAGCATGCGCGAAGCTTCCGCCACGGTGCGGGGCTCCAGGATCTGAAACCGTTTCACGCCTGCACCTCCTGCCCGCCGAGCTGCGCCGTAAGCGCCTTGGCGAACTCGCCGATGATCTGCTCGCCCTTGCGCCGGATCATGCCGTGGCCCAACGAAGCCAGCTTTCCGAACACCTGCACGTCGCTGTCGATGGCGAGCTCGGTGCCTTCGCCGGCCGGGCGCAGCTCAAGCTTTAAATCCACCTTCATCGGGCTGCCGAGCCGGGCGTCCTTGCCCTCGGCCGTGACCGAGATCCGCTGGCCTTCTTGCACCTCGAGCACCTTGAGGTCGAGGTCGAAACGAACTTGAAAAGGACCCAGCCGCTCCTCCATGACGGCCCGGTACTGCCGCGGCGGATCCAAGGGCTCGACGCTCTTGCACCCGGGGATGCAAGCCGCAAGCCTCGGCACGTCCCAGAGGAACTCCCACACCGCTTGGGGACCCTGTCCAACGACGATGCTTTGCTGAATCTCCACCTTACCCGCTCCCTTGCCGGCTTCGATTCCATCCAACGGTCAGCGCCCGGCCGGGGAAACGCGTCGGGCCGCGCCCTTTAGGCGCAGGCCGGCCAGCCCCCGGGGCGCGTACAGGACGACGAGGATGTACAAGACCCCAAGAATTAAGGACCAGCGGCTGGTCACGCTGCTCAGCCAGTTCTCCAAAAGCACCATGGCCACCGCGCCCAAGGCAGGCCCGAGGACCGTGCCGCTGCCGCCCAGGATGACGGTGAGCACGGCGTCGGCGGATACCGACACATGCAGGTCCTGCGGGCTGACGAAGCCGTTGTAGAAGGCGTACAGCACGCCGGCGGCGCCGGCGTAAAGGGCCGCGATGACCACGGCGCTCGCGTGGTACAGCTCGACGTTGTACCCCAGCGTCCGCATACGCGACTCGCTGTCGCGGACTCCCCGCAGGGCGTACCCGGCCGGCGACTCGGTCAACAGGTACATGAGCCCCACGCCTGCCGCGCAGACGATGAGCGCCAGGAGGAAGAAGCCGCGATCGTCCGCGAAACTCCAGACGATCCCGCCGCCGGGACGGGGCACCCCCGGCAGCCCGTTGTCCCCGCCGGTCAGCGACACCCACCGGTAAGCCAGGCCCCACACGACCTGCCCCAAGGCCAAAGTTGTCAGGAGAAAGTACACGCCCCGGGCCCGCAGCGTCGCCACCGCGAAGAGAAGGCCGAGCCCCAGGGCAACCGCCATCCCTACGGCAGCCGCCGCCAGGGGCGTCATCCCAAAACGCACCGTGGCGATGGCAACCCCGTAGGCCGCGCCGCCGAAGATGGCCGCCTGGCCAAAGCTGACCCGGCCCGCGTACCCCATAACGAGGTTGAGACCTGTCGCCAGCAGCGTCTGAATCAGAGCCAAGGTGCCGATTTGCGCCAGATACAACACGGACACTGCGCCGTCACTCCTGCTGCGGCCGAGGCGGCCCCGTTACCGCCGGCCAAACAGGCCCTGCGGCCGGAAGATCAGCAGTAGGACCATCGGGCCGAAAAAGGTGATGTAAGCCAGTTCCGGCAAGTACACTTTGCCGAAGTTGTCGGCGACGCCCACCAGGACGCTGGCGGCCAGCGTGCCGCCCAAGTTGCCCAAGCCGCCGATGATGACCACGGCCAAAGCCAACGTCAAAAGCTCCAGGTCGATGCCGGGGTAGACCCCAAGAAACGGAGATCCCAGCACCCCGCCGAGCCCCGCCAGCGCGGCGCCGACCGTAAACATGGCCCCCGTCACGACGGGCACCGGCGTCCCCAGGGCGGCCGCGGTTTCCGCGTCGTCCACCACCGCCCGCACCATGGCGCCCAGCCGGGTGCGCTCCATAAGGAACCAGAGGATGAGAGCCACCGCCAGGCTGAACAAAGCGACGAATACCCGGTACTTGGGAAACACGAGCCCGCCCAAAAACAGCGGCCCCCGCAAGAAAGAAGGTTCCACCAGCCGCTGGGGCATGCCGCCCCAAAACATGAGCGTCACGTCGCTGATAATGAGCAGGACGCCCATGCTGACCAAAACTTGGGGAAGCAGCTCACCCCGCATTCCCCGGAGCAGGAAGCGGTGCACGACGAACCCGACGAGCCCGGTGAGGAGGGCCCCCGCCGCGGCGGCCGCGGTGAAACTGCCCGTGGCCGCCGCGACGGCGACTCCGACGTAGGCCGCCAGCATGTAGAGCGATCCGTGCGCGAGATTGACGATGCGGAGCACCCCAAAGATGAGGGTAAGCCCGCTGGCGATCAAGAACAGCAGCAAACCGAACGCCAATCCGTTGGCCAAAAGCGTCATCCACATGCCGACGACCCTCGCCTGTCCTCAGTAGCGTAATCGCTAGCGTGCGTAGACCGGGTTCTGCAGGTACTCCTCAGGGTCCCAGGTCCAGAACTGCGACACGGCGGGGAAGGTCTGGATCACCCGGTTGACGAGCTGCCCGCCTACCCGCTCGACGCGGCGTACGTAGACGTTTTGCACGGCGTTGCCGTACGCGTCCAGGGAGAGCGGCCCGCGGGGCGCGTCCACCTGCCCGACGGCCTTGATGGCGGCCAGAAGCTCCGCGGGATCCGAAGGAACCCGGCCGAGGGACGAAATCGCCCGGTCCAGCCAGAGCGCCGTGGTGTAGCCAGCCTCGGCGTAGGCCGAGGGGTTCTTGCCGAAGCGCGCCCGGAACGCCTGCACGAACGCCGCGTTTTCAGGGTTGTCCAGCTGCGAGCTGTAGTGCAGCACCGACACGATCCCGGAGGCCTCGTCGGACATCTGGGTCAAGATGCTCTCGTCGGTCATGTGCCCGACGGTCACCAGCGGGATGAAGGCCTTAAAGCCGAAGTCCTCGTACTGCTTAATGAAGCGGATAGCCGGCGGGCCGACGACGGCCGCCACGACCGCGTCCACATCGGACGGGATCTGGGCCAAGTAGGGCGAGAAGTCGTTGCTGCCCAAGGGCACCCACAGCTTGCGCACGACGGTGCCGCCGGCCTCCGTGAAGGTGCGCTCAAAGCCGCCGACCCATTCGTGGCCAAAGGCGAAGTCGTCGGCGATGATGACGACGCGCCTATAGTTGAGTTCCCCGGCCACGTACGCCCCGAAGGGGTGTCCGGTCTGGCTCGAGGCGCCCCATCCGAGCCGGACGATGTACTCCGCCCGCAGGCGCTGGGTCACGTCGTCGCCTGCCGCCACCGACACCACCGTCGGCACCCGCCGGTCTTCGACGTAGTCCCTGATGGCGTACGTAGCCGGCGCCGAGACGATGCCCGTCAGCACGTGCACGCCGTCGGAGTCCACCAGCTTGCGGGCCTTGGTGAGGGCCACGCCCGGATTGAGCATCGTGTCCTCGCTAACGACGGTGACGGCCACCGGGCCGAAGCGGTGGCCCACCTCTTCAAGATACATCTGAAAGCCAAGTACCATTTCCGATCCTACCGGGGCGTACGATCCGGTGAGCGGAGCAAGGAGCCCGACCCGCAGCTCCTGCGCCGACTGCGCCGCGGCCCCGAGTGCCATCACAAGCAGCAGCGCCGCCGCCCAAGACCACGCGAGCACTG
>CALFSR010000205.1 GCA_937916565.1 uncultured Bacillota bacterium
GGAAGCGGGCCATTGACCCCGGCCGCGGCCGCGTGATCCCGGCCAAGCCCGCGGCCGCGCGGTCATGGGCCGGCGGGAGCCGGTTTTTCCCGGCCAAGCCGCGCCGCGAGGTGGGCTGCGATGGCCGGCCCGTGGAAGCGGCCGTTTTCGATCATGAGATGGTTGGGCTCATAGCCCCCCGCGGCGACGCCGGCCAGGTATACGCCGGGAACATTGGTTTCCATCGTGTCCGGGTCGTACACGGGCGTGCCCGTTTCCGGATCGATTTTCACGCCCAGTTTGACCTTGAGGGAGTGGTCGGGCTCATAGCCCGTCATAGCCAGCACGAAGTCGCAAGGAAGCGCGAAGCGGTTGCCGCCTTCCTGCACCAGGTGCACTTTGTCGCGCTCGATGCGCTCGACGCGGGTGTTGAAGTACGCGGTGATCTCCTTGTCCCGCAGGCGCGCCTCGAGTTCAGGCCGGATCCACGCCTTTACGTGGTCGGACATGGCCGGGCCGCGGTGGACGATGGTGACGTGCGCGCCGTAGCGGAACAGCTCGAGCGCCACTTGGGCCGCGGAGTTGCGCCCCCCGACGATGACGACCCGCTGCCGGAAGTAGCGGTAAGGCTGGTCGTAGTAGTGCCGGACGTGGTCGAGCTCTTCGCCGGGGACGCCAAGGGGGCGGGGGCTGTCGTAGTATCCGGTGGCGATGACGACCGCCCGGCCGCCGTATTGCCGCTCCCGGCCGGTACGGTCCACCGTCTTTACCGTGAAGCCGCCCCACTGGCCCTGGACGTCGACGACGGGCTCAAAGGTGCGCAGGTTGACCTGCTCGTGCCGGGCGACTTTGTGGAAGTAGGCGATGCCTTCGGCCCTGGTCGGGCGCAGGTGGGGAAGGGAAAAGGGGATACCGCCGATCTCGAGCCGCTCGGCCGAGCTGAAGAACGTCATCGTCTCGGGAAACCGGACCAGCGTGTTGAGAAACGGGCCCTTTTCGAGGACCAAGTGGGACAGCCCGTGCCGGCGCGCCGCCACGGCGCAGGCGAGGCCGCACGGGCCACCCCCGACGATGATCATGTCGACCGGTGCCGTGTCGCCGGGCAAGGCCCCCGGGCCGCCGGGTGGTTGGGACAACGGACACACCTCCGCCGCCGATCATACCACATGATCCCCGGGATCACGGCCCCCGGGATCGCCCGCGGCGGGCCCGCCTCGCCCCTCGCCCAGCCGGCCCGCCCGCCGCAGGGCGTCCCGCAGCAGGAACTCGATCTGGGCGTTGACGCTGCGGAACTCGTCCGCCGCCCACTTCTGCAGGGCTGCATGAACTTTGGGGTCCAGCCGCAGCAGGACGGCTTTTCTATCCGGCACGTCGACAACTCCAGTCTTTAGGTCATCAGTACAACGATCCCGCGTTGACGATGGGCTGCGGGTTGTTGTTGGAGCACAGGACGACCAGCAGGTTGCCCACCATCTGCGCCTTGCGCTCGTCGTCGAGTTCGATGATGTGGCGCGCTTTGAGTTGGTCCAGGGCCATCTCCACCATGCCGACGGCCCCTTCCACGATCATCTGCCGGGCGGCGATGATGGCGTTGGCCTGCTGCCGCTGCAGCATCGCGCTGGCGATCTCGGGCGCGTAGGCCAGGTGGCTGATGCGAGCCTCGAGCACCTCGACGCCGGCCTTGTTGAGCCGCTCCTGCACGGCGGCCTTGAGCTGCTCGGAGATTTCCGCCGCGTTGGCGGCCAGGGCGAGGGTCCGTTCGTCGTGGGCGTCGTAGGGGTACTGGCTCGCGAGCGCCCGCAGCGCCGCCTCGCTCTGCACCTTCACGTACTCAACGTAGTTGTCCACTTCAAACAGCGCCTCCGCGGTGTCCACGACCCGCCATACCACGACAGCGCCGATCTCGATAGGATTGGAGTCCTTGTCGTTGACCTTGAGCTTTTCGGTTTCGAAGTTGCGCACCCGCGTCGAAACCTTGGCCTTGGTCATGAGCGGGTTGGCCCACCAGAGCCCCGGATGGCGGACGCTGCCCTTGTAACGGCCGAAAAGCTGCAGCACTCGGGCCTCGTTGGGGCTAACGGTGAACAGCCCGGCCCACATCACGGCGACAAAGGCGATGAACAGCGCGGACGCGATGATTCCCATCACGAACACCCGGGTGGCGCAGATGAAAAGGCCGTAGGCGCCGAGGCCCGTCCCGGCCAGCAAAAGCAGGACGGCGGGGATGCCTGGGAATGCCTTGAGCTCGACTTCGCGGATCATCTGTGTCGCTCCCTTCCGTTGTACAGTGGCGGCAGGCGGCCTAGCGGCGTCCTGCCGGCGGCGCCCATGCGTGGGTAGAACTGGTGTCGCTATCTCCATGATATGAAAGTGATATCACACGCGTCAAGGGATAGGCGCGCAAAAAAAGGGCCAGGGTCACCGGCCAGCGACTACGGCCGCGGACTGACCCTGGCCCCGGGATGAAACGGAGGTTGAGCAGCTAAGACCGCCGTGGTTTCCCGTAAGCGGTGCCGGCCGCGAGCGCGTCCTCAAGTCAGGCGCGCTCGCCGCGCACCGCGCCTTGCGCCACGGCCACCGGTTCAAAAGCGGCCGTGAAGTGGCGCAGCACCGGCGGCTCATACGTGAAGCGATAGGCGGGCAACTCCTCCCGGCGCTGCCACACGCGCCGCAGTCCCTCCGCGACGACGTCCATATGGCGATAGCTGTAGACCCGCCGCGGGATCGCCAGGCGCAACAGCTCCTGCTCGGGGTAGTCGTGCTCCTCGGTTTCCGGGTTGCGGCCGGCGAGCACCGTTCCGATCTCGCACCCGCGTACGCCGGCTTCCTCATATAAGGCAACCGCCAGGGCCCACCCGGGGAAGTCGTCCCGGCGGAAGTGGGGCAAAAAGCGGGCCGCGTCCACGTACACGCCGTGCCCTCCGCAAGGCGCGACCAGCGGGATGCCCAGGGCGGAGAGCTGCTCCCACAGATAGCGCACTTGCCCGACGCGCGCCGCCAAGTAGTCCTGGTCCAGCACTTCCCGCAGTCCCGCGGCCAGGGCGTCCATGTCCCGCCCCGACAGCCCGCCGTACGTCAGGAATCCCTCGTACAGGATGCCGTACTGGCTCGCCCGCCGGTACAGCTCCTCGTCCCGGAACGCCACGAAGCCGCCGATGTTGACCAGGCCGTCCTTCTTGGCGCTCATGGTGCAGCCGTCGGCGTACCCCATCATCTCCCGCACGATGTCGGCCAGGGGCACGCCGGCGTAGCCGGGCTCCCGCTGCTGGATGAAGTAGGCGTTTTCGGCAAAGCGTGCCGCATCCAAAAAGAGCAGCGCCCCGCGCCGGTGGGCGATCTCGCTCACCCGGCGGATGTTCTCCATGGAAACCGGTTGGCCGCCGTTGTTGTTGCACGTGACCGTGAGCATGACGAGGGGCGCGTTGGACCCTTCCCGCTCCAGAAGCTCCTCCAAGGCGGCCGTGTCCATGTTCCCCTTGAAGGGATGGCGGCTCTGCGGGTCCCGCCCTTCAGGAATGACCAGGTTGACCGGCCGGGCGCGGCGGTTGTGCACGTGGGCTTTCGTGGTGTCAAAGTGCATGTTGTTGGGCACCACCTGTCCTGGCTGCACGACGGCGTGGAAAAGCACGTTTTCCGCTGCCCGCCCCTGGTGGGTGGGAAGGACAAACGGAAAGCCCAGGACTTCAGAGACGGTTTCCTGCAGGCGCACAAAGCTGCGGGAGCCCGCATACGACTCGTCGCCCCGCATGAGGGCGGCCCACTGGGCGTCACTCATGGCCGCGGTGCCCGAGTCGGTCAAAAGGTCGATGCTGACGTGCTCGGCCCGCAGGCGAAACGGGTTGTAGGCGGCTTCGGCGATGAAGCGGCGGCGCTGGTCGCGGGTGGTGACGGGGATCGCTTCGATCATTTTGGCCTTGTAAGGCTCCGCCCAGGCGATAGGTTCGGGCAGGCGGGCGAGGTCGGCGTGGGGCATCAGGATCACACTCCTCCACTGAAAAGTGCCTCGGCTCGCCTTGGCTCGACTCAGCTCGGAGGTGACCCGGGTGCGCCGCAGCTGCCCGGGATGCAAAGTATGCTCGTCTGTTGCCATGGTTTCGGGGGTGGGCCCGCCGATCCTGCCGCCGCTTGATCTGCCCCGTAGGCGGTGCTATACTGCGTCTGCAGTCGCAGCGAAACCGGCCGCCCGGCGGGCGCTGCACGGCGGCGGCCCCTGGACGGGCCATTGGGAGGCGCGGCGCCGCGTTCACGGTCATGAGGCATTCCCGGCGGGAAAAATACGAGCGGCCGTTTCTGACGCTGGCCCGGGCCGTAACGGTCGGGTTCTCTTACGTCCTCGCCTCGCCCATACCCGGCCTCACGTCTTCCTTCGTCGCCATCTTTATGTCCCTCTTGCCCTTTGATCTCATGGTCGCTGCGCCGCGGCCGCTTCTCGGCCGGCGGGAATGGCGGCAGTTTCTCGTCGTCGTCCTGCCCCGCCTGCGGTCCACGGCCGTGACGCTGCTTAAGGGCGTCGCCATCGGCGCCGCCTGCGGCACCATGGTGGTGCTGGGCATGCCCGCGCTGGTGGGCTCCGCCTTGACGGCAGGCCTCGCCTACATCTGGGCCATCAAGACCCCGCACAACATCTCGGCCTACGTGGCCATGATGTCGGGCCTCAGCGTCTTTGAGGTGCTGTCCCAACTGCGGGACTTCGAGACGCCCGCCGAACTTGAGCCGTATTTCGAAGCCGTGCTGGTCCTAAAGGGCACGTCCCTCGTCCTGGCCCTGGGGTACGACATCGTCCTGTCGGCGGGCGGCACCTTTTTGGGCATGGGCATCGGCTGGTTTGTAGGAGCGGCGGTGGGCATGGTCACCCGGATGTTTTTGTCGCGCCCGTACCGGTCGCTGCAGAGCCACGCCTACGAGCCGCCCATTACCAAGAAGCCCTTGGACGAGGTGCTGGCCATCGGCGACCGCAACACCCTCATTACGGGCCGCGTGGCGCCGGAGTCGACGCTGGCGCACCGGTCCTTGGTGGAGCTAAGGCTTAGGGAGCGGTACGGCGCGACGGTGCTTTCGGTGCGGCGGGAGCAAAGCGAGGCGGTGGCTCCGCCCGGTTCCCTGGTGCTTTTGCCCGGCGATGAGGTGCTGATACTGGCCGACAACGCGTTCATTGACCAACTGCATGCGCTGCTTCAGGGCGCGGCACCCGGGGCGGCACCGGCGCCGCCGGTCCCGCCGCCGGCGGCAGCGCCTCCGGCGCCGCCCGAGGGGCCATCCGCCGTACCAACTGAGGCGCCGTCCGTGTCTTCGCGACAGGCGCCGCCTACCCCTTTACAGGGATGATATACTAAACCTGTTGCCCTGCACGGCCCACGGCTGCAGACAGCGCCATCGCACGCTGCCGCCGACAGCCCTGCGACCCGCAGCGGCAGAGACATTGTCAGTGTAGGGAGCCGAAACCATGAGCGAGACGACCGGCCGCCGCGCCCCGGAGGGCGTGGGCGGCCATATGCGGGACTTTACCACGGGCAACATCTGGCAGCACATTATCGCCTTTTCATGGCCGATGTTCGTCGGCAATCTGTTTCAGGCGCTGTACAACACCGTCGACAGTTTTTGGGTCGGCCGGTTCATCGGCGCGGAGGCGCTGGCCGCCGTTTCGGTCAGCTTTCCGGTCATTTTTGCCCTGGTCGCCCTGATCATGGGCTTGACCATGGCCAGCACGACGCTGGTCGCGCAGTACCGCGGCGCCAAGGACGACCTGCAGGTGCGGCGTACGGTGGCCAACTCGCTCCTGCTTATCGCAGAGTTGGGGCTTGTCTCCACCATCGTCGGCTACCTGTTTCGCGTGCCCATTTTGCGCCTTATGCAGACGCCGGCGGAAATCCTGGAACCGGCCTCCGTGTACCTGGGGATCTTTCTCCTGGGCCTTGTGCCGATGTTCCTGTACAACGTGCTCACGTCCATCTTAAGGGGCCTGGGCGATTCCCGGACGCCGCTGCGTTTCCTTCTCTATGCGACGGTGCTCAACATCATCTTGGACCCGCTGTTTATCCTGGGCGTCGGCCCGTTGCCGGCGATGGGCATCGCGGGCGTCGCATGGGCGACCTTGATCGCCCAGACCACGGCGACACTGCTTACCTTCCGGCACATGGCCCGGCACACGGATCTATTGCCGTCCCGCCGGGAGCACCTCAAGGTCGACTGGCAGCTGGTGTCCAAGCTTTTTACCATCGGCGTGCCGGCCGGGGTGCAGTCGACCGTCGTGTCCTTTAGCATGGTGGTGGTCACGGCCCTGGTGAACACGTTTGGTCCGACGGTGGTGGCCGCGTTTGGTGCCGCCGGACGGTTTGACCAGTTCGCGTTTTTGCCGGCCATGTCCATCAGCCTGGCCGTCACTGCCCTGGTCGGCCAAAACTTGGGGGCCGGGCGCAAGGAGCGGGTGCGGGAGATCGTCGTGCGCGCCAGCGTCCTCACCGGGGTCATCACGGGGGCGGTCACGGTGCTGGCGGTGCTGGTGCCGACGCTTTTCATCCAGGTATTCGTGGAAGACGCGGCGGTGCTGGAGGAAGGTGCGCGCTATTTGCGCATCGTCGGCTTCAACTACGTGCCGCTGGCCCTCATGTTCATCATTACCGGGGTGCTGCGGGGAGCGGGCGACACCTTTGTCTCCATGCTCATCAGCCTCGTCACGCTGTGGATCGTGCGGCTGCCTTTGGCTTGGTTTTTGTCGTACAAGCTTGGTTGGGGCGCGTCCGGTACGTGGTGGGCCATCGTGCTCAGCACGGTGCTGGGCCTCGTCCTCAACTGGTGGTACTACCGCACCGGACACTGGCAGCGCAAGGTCCTGGTGCGCAAGGGGATGTCGCCGGCGGAGGCGTAGCCCGCGCCTTCGACGGGATTCCACCCGGAGTCAGTGGCCGAGAATCCAGTCGCCGACCGGCGTGAACACTTGCCGCAGGAACACCATGGGGGAGCGGAGCAGTTCGGGCCGGAACTCGTACACGGCGAACAGGGCGAGCGTCAGCGCCGTCATCGCCACCATCGCCCAGAGCTCCCCGGTGCGCCCCCGGCGCCTAAGGCCCGGCGCCTGCAGGGCGGCGCTCCCGCCGAGGATGATGAGCGCGAACAGAAACCTCATCGCGTTGTCACTCCCCGGCCGGGCAGCTCAAGGTGGGCCTCGGGCCCGACGGGCCGCGTCGCGAGCCCCGTGCGGACGACGGCGACCTCGATGTCGTAGAGAACCTGCGCCTGGGGAAACAGCTCCGGCCACCGTTCCCGCATGGCGCGCCACCAGTGCGGCCGGCTGCGGCGGAACACCGCCCCGAAGCCGGCCGCGTCCGCGTTCATGGCTTGCATCTTACTGACCGCTGCGCGCACGTAGCTTTCAAACAGGTCGGCCAACGCCCGCTCGAGGGCCGCCGCAACGTCCGGGTTTTCCACATCGAGCAGCGACGCGGTGTTGACGATGTCCAGCACGAGCCGCGCCTCAAACCGCAGGGTGGGCGGCTCCGCCGACACGGGCGAAAGGCTTGTGTTCACGCGCCGCAGGCGGAGGGAAGTGTAGTCCCACGGGTGGACCGGTTGGTGGCCGCGGGTTTCTCCGCCGATGGTCGGGTCACCCGCGCCGCCCGAGCCACCCGGATCGTCTTCACCCTCGTCTTCGCCGCCTCTAACGCGGGCCGCGGCCGCGCCGCCCATTTGGGCGAGGACGGCTTGGGCCGTCACCGAGACGACGCTGCGCGGCCGATCGTCGAGCAAGAGCTGCAGTCCGATGGCTTCATCCCGGTCCAGATAGCCGGCGAGCCGGTCGCCCCGCATCACCCCCGCCCCGATGAGCTCCATGTCGCCCAAGGGACTGCCTCCGCCCGGCTCCTGCACGGAAGACGGCGCGACGGCTGTCAGGAAGGGCTCTTGCCCCTCCTCGCCCAGAGCGACGAACAGGTTGCGCACGCTGCTTACCACCAGTCGCTCATGGCGGATGAGGTCGTTCCACGCCTCGCCCGGCACGGCCGGGAGCGGTGAGGCGATATTAAGGAGCTCCGCCCCCGTCCCGGGCGTGACCGCGACCAGCAGGTCGGTGCGGATCTCCTGGTCGCGGACGAGAAAGTCGATCACGGGGAACAGGCCCCGCCGGGCGAGTTCGTCGCCGATGACGAGGAGCTGCATGTGCTCGAGAAACACCTGCCGCGGCACTTTCTTTTGCAGGTTGGACACGGCTTCGGCCACGGTGCGGCCGGTGGACTCGACGAGAAAGAACGGAGCGCCTTCGCCCGCCGCGCTGGCCGGACCGACGCCGAGGCGGGTGGGCATGATGACCTGGGCGGTCACCCGCACCTGGCCGTCCGGGGCCGCGTCCAGCGCCATGAGATCGATGAGGGCGAGCCGGTTGACCTCCGCGCTCTGCACGCAGCCGGACGTCGCCAGGGCCAGGGCGAGCAGGGCGCAAAAGGTGCAAGGGGCATGGCGGCGTCGCACTTTCATCGGGCCGGCCGTTCCTCCCGGCTCCCGGCGCCCTTTTGCCCTCCCGGGCCCCGCCGCACGAGCGCCACGAGGACCAAGACCGCCGGGATCAACATTTGCATGCAGAACGCGTACACGGGCCAGCCCGCCAGCAGCCAGGCGTCGACCTCCTGCTTGTTGGTGAAAAGTCCGTCGCTCAAAAGCAGCACTAGACCGGCCAAAGGCACGGCCAGCGGCCGGTCGTCCGCGATGTTGACGAGGCGCGCCAGGGCGATGGTGGCCACGTGCTGCAGCACCGCCACCTTGAGCACGGTCAGGAAGAGCCAAACCGCCATCGCCAGCGGGTCAATGCGCAAGAAGCCGCCGACGGTGACGAAACGGGCCACCGACGACAGCGGGTACGCGAGGCGCCCGACCTGATCCCCAAAGAGCATGCCGGCGGAGACGCCGCCGATCACAATGAGGAACAAGACGACGCCGACACCTGCGTACGCCGCTTTTGCCCGGCTCCGCTCCCCCTTGACGCTGGCGAGGAAGAAGGCAAGGGCGACTACCTCGCCAAACCACGCCGCGGGGATGAGCGCGGCCCGCAGCACGGGCACGATCCCGCGCTCAAAGAGGGGCAGGACGAGCTCGGGCTGCAGCTGCGCCGCCGCCGTCGCCGTCACGATCAGCGTGAACGCGATCTGCACCGGCACGACGATAATGGTCGTCCGCCCGATGATTTCGAGCCCGTGCCAGACCATGTAGGTCGTGAGGAGCAGAAGCGGCGTGCCCAGAACAAGCGGCGAAGCCCCCGGATAAAAACCGGCCCGCAAAAAGTCCGTGGACTCTCGTACGACGAGCGCCGCGACATGGACAAAGTACACCCCGTAGGTCAGGAGCAGCACCTTGGCGAGGACAGGGCCGAGGAGCTGCGCGCTGTACTCGGGGAGCGACTGCCCCGGAAACCGGCGATCGAGGTAGAGGACAGCCGCCAGCGCCAGGACGCCGGACAACGCGCCGATCGGGGCCGCGAGCCACCCGTCGTGCTGGGCCACAAGGCCCGTGAACATGGGCAGCGTCACCGCGCCCGTCGCGAAGATGAGCGCAATCACGATGCCCGCGAGCTCAAGCGGTGTAATGCGGTTGTCCGACCAGAAAGCCGCTGACCGGTCTCCGGCTCCCGATTGCAATGGCGTCACCTCCGCTGTGCCGGCGCGGCGTCGCGATGCCGTTGCGCTGCCCCGGCGTCACCCATCCCGTGTCCGGCGCGGGCGGCGCATCGTGCGCCGGCGCTCCCGCGGTCCCGGGGGCGGGGCGGGCCGCAAGGGCTGGCCGACCCGTTGCTCCCGCACTCCCTCCGCCACCCCGGTTTCCGGCAGGGGGCTTGGCGCTTCTCCCTGGCCCCAGATGGGCCAGCGCACCAAGGTGTCCTTGAGCGAGCGCAGATTCAGCGGTGCTACGGGCCACAGGTACGGCACGCCGAAGGAGCGCAGCGCGAGCAGGTGCACCTGGATGAAGCCGCCGCCGATCAGGATTCCGTAAAGCCCAAACGCCGACGCCATCAGGATGAGGAAAAAGCGCAGTATCCGCATGCTGCCCGCGAGCCCTACGTGGGGCGTGGCAAAGGACGCCAAGCCCGTGAGCGCGATGACGACGATGACCGGCGCGGAGATGAGGCCCGCCTGCACCGCGGCCTGGCCGATGATGATGCCGCCCACGATGCCCACCGTCTGGCCGACGGAGCGGGGCAGGCGCACGCCGGCTTCCCGGAACGCCTCAAAGGCGACCTCGAAGAGGAATATCTCCAGGGCCGCGGGCAGCGGCACCCGCTCCCGGGACGCGGCGATGGTGATGAGCAGCGGCGTCGGAAGCATGCCGTGGTGAAAGATGACGGCGGCGATGTAGAGGGCCGGCAATGTGACGCTGCCCACCACGAGGACGACCCGCAACAGCCGCACGAAACTGCTGAGCAGGTGGCGCTGGTAGTAGTCTTCGCTGGCCTGCAGCAGCGACCAAAAGGTGATGGGCGCGATGAGCGCGAAGGGGCTGCCGTCGGTCAAGATGACGACTCGCCCCTCATACAGCGCCGCGGCCGCCACGTCGGGCCGCTCGGTGGGCATCAGCTGGGGAAAGGGCGAGTAGGGCGCGTCCTCGATGAGCTCCTCGATGTAGCTCGATTCGATGACCGCGTCGATCTCGATGCGCTCGAGGCGCCGCTTGACTTCTTCGATGAGTCCTTCGGGGGCGCGGCCGTCGATGTAGAGCACCCGCACCCGCGTCTGGCTGTAGCGGCCCAAGCGGTAGGAGAGAAACCGCAGGCTCGGGTGGCGTACGCGCGCCCGCACCAGGGCGAGATTGGTGTCCAGGTCTTCAATGAAGCCTTCCCGCGGTCCTCGAACGACGGGTTCGGTGCCCGGCTCCTCCACGGACCGGTGCGGCCGGGAACTGACGTTGATCGCGATGGCGGCCTTTTCCCCGTGCACGAGCAGAACGGCGTACCCGTGGGCGATGCGGTCGACCGCGTCGGCAAAAGATGAAATCATTTCGAGCTGCACCGTATGGACGGCGGTTTCCTCGAGGTGCTCCAGGAGCCGGTGCATGCGGGAGGCGCCGTCGTTCACGACGCCTGCCGGCGTGTGCTGCAGCGGCCGGACGACCGAGAGGTCAAGGCGGGCGTCGTCCACCTGGCCCTGGAGAAACACGAGGGCCGCCCGGGGCCCGGTGCCGAGCGTGAAGCGCCGCACGACCAGATCCGCGGCCTTGGCCCAGACGGTTTCCATCTGCGACACGTTGGCCGAGAGATCCCGCTGAAACGGTGTATCCGTCAAGGAGGGCGCCAGGGGTGTGGTGACCACTTCACCCCCGGGCCGTTGCTCACGTCCCGCGCCGCGGTCGTCACCGCCCTTGGCCCCGGACGGCGACGCCTGCGCCGGGGGAGGGGCAAGGGCGCGCCGGAGCCAGATGGCAAACCCGCGGAGAAGGCTGCGGTGATGGGGCATCGGGCGCTGGTCACCACCGGGGAAAATGCGGTATCAGTGGCAGGTTCCCCAAGGGCGCCCGGACCCCATGCGATCCAGATTGCGGCAGGCCGGCGGTCGCGGGCTACTCGCCCGCGGGATTGGCGCCCGGTGCGGCGGCCCGCGCCTCGGCCTGCGCCGATGTTGCTGCGATCACGCTCCGATCCCAGCCTCCCCGGACAAGCCAGAGCAGGGCCACGGCGAAGCTCGCCGTGGACGAGAGAAACATCGACCACCAAAGCCCCGGCGGCCCCCAGCCGAGGCCCCAGATAAGGCCGATCGCCAGGGGAAAGCGCAGTACCCAGTGGTTGAGCAGGGCAAGCGCCATGGAGGCGCCGGTGCGGCCCGCGCCTTGAAACGCGCCCTGTACGACCATCACGCCGCCCGCGAAGCCGAAGCTCCACCCGACGACCCGCAGGAAGGAGCTTCCCATGTCAACGACGGCCGGGTCGTTGACGAAGACGAGGATGATAGAGGGGGCCAGCCAAGCCGCGGCAAGGCCGGCGCTGCCCAGCAGCACGAGATCCAGCACGACGCCGGCCCACGCCACCCGGCGGCTGCGGGTGATTTGCCCCGCGCCCAGGTTTTGGCCGACGCCGGTCCCCACCGCCTGGCCGACGGCGCCCGACGCCGTCCAGATCATGGACATCACCCGGTTGACGATGCCGTACGCCGCGGTCGCCACCGGGCCGAGGCGCGCCACGATGGCCACCATGGCCACCGCCGAAAAGCTCCGGGCCATGCCGTCGAGGGACGCGGGCAGCCCGAGGCGCAGCA
>CALFSR010000206.1 GCA_937916565.1 uncultured Bacillota bacterium
CCCGGGGTCACAGCCCGGACCGCAAGCGCCGTACTGCAAAGGTTGGTATTCTGCCGTCCGGCCGGAGGAACGACCGCCGCCGGGTCGAACTATGTCAACCCCGCCAACCCACCGCTCAGGGTCGTGCAAGGAGTGAAACCCGGCGGATTGGCGAAATTAGAGCCGTGCTGGAGGCCCGGCTTGATGACTTGCGGCACGAGATCAAAGCCGATCGGAGAGCCCGGGGCATTTGGCAGGCCGAGATGGAGCAGCGGGCGGCGATGCGGGAGATGCAGGCGGAGAGGGAACGGGAATGAACGGGGCGCTGGACAAGGCCCTCGCGCTGCGTCGCAGCGGCGAATTTCAGGAATCCAACGAGCTGCTGGCCGATCTGGTGCGGCAGTTCCCGGACGACGCCGTCGTCAACTACCAGTACGCAGTCAGTCTCGACCTGCTGGGGCAGGAGCGGCGGGCGGTTCCATTTTACGAACGGGCCATCGAGCTGGGGCTGCCGTCGGACGAGACGCAGAAGGCCATCGTGGGCTTGGGGAGCTCCTACCGGGCCCTGGGCGAATACGAAAAGTCCAAGGCCGTGTTTGAGAAAGGCACGGCGCTCTTCCCGGACAACAGGGCCATCCAGGTTTTTTTCGCCATGACTTTGTACAACTTGCAGGAGCACCGCCGCGCGATGGAGCTGCTGCTGAGGTGTTTGCTGGACACCACGGGCGATGACGCAATCTTGGGCTACAAGAAGGCCATCGCCTTTTATGCCGAGCGGCTGGACGAAACGTGGGATTGATGGTGGCCGGAGCCGGCGATTCCGAATAGCGACACTCGCCGTCATGGCCGGGCCAGTATTTGCCAACGGAGAAAGATTTGGTAAAATTCCCCCTAAGTAGGGATCTGTCCTGCGCGCTGCGGACGCACTATGCGGACGGGGAGGGTGCAGCCGTGCGGTTGTGGCAGCTGGACATGACGGAGCGATTCCTGCACTTTTACGAGCGGGCCAGCCGGCCCGGGACCAGCATGGACGAGCGCTGGCGGCTGTGGCGGAAGATGGGGCGGTTTGCGCCCGTGCCGACCACGCCCGACGGCATGAAGCGAGCCCGGGAGATGTTTGAAGCCGTTTGGCCGCGGTACGGGCAGTCCCTGGACGCCATCGCGGCAGGCGGGGCGGCGGTGCGCGAAGCACCCCCGGGGTGCTGGGGGACGTCATGCAGCTGCTGGCGTGCCGCGGCCGGACGCTGCCGCCCGTGCTCGTCGTCTTTGTGGGATTTTTCGAAAACAACGGCTTCGTGGAGCGCAGCGGCGGGCTCGACGTGGTCGGCATCCCGGCCGAACTGGCGGAGACGCAGCGGCCGCTCACCATGGCCCGGGAGTTCACGCAGCTGGTGCACCGTGGGAAGGCCCGTTTGAGCGGCCGGCGGGAGCGCCGCGTCGCCCGGGCCGTGGTCAGCGAGGGGCTGGCCATGCACGCCGGCGCGGCGCTGGTTCCCGGGCGGACCGTGGAGGAATACGTCATGGAGCCCGAGTCCGGCTGGTGGGCCTCCTGCGTCCAGCGGCGCGAGGAGATTCTGCGGGGCGTGCGGGAGAGCTTGACCGCCGCCGTCTCGGACTCGCTGTCCCGCCGCACCGGTGACGAGCGCTCCCGGGGAACGGGGGCCCCGGGAGGCCCGGCGGACCGGCAGCGCGAGGCTCGCGCCGCGGGCTGGTGGGTCGTCGAGCATTGGCTGCGTCAGGGCGCGAGCCTGGCGGATATCGCCGGGTGGGACGAGGACAGCCTCGTTCAGCGCGCGGACCGGGCCATCGGCGAGCTTCTCGTCAGCCCTCGACCGACGGCAAGCCCATAAGCGCCCGCAGCGTGGCGATTTGGCCCACGTGGTAGCTGTCGTGCAGCGTAATGCCCAGCACCCACGTCAATTCGCCCGGCTCGCCCTGTTCGTCTGCCGCCAGCAGTTCGGCGGCCGGGCGCTCCTTAAGCCATGCCACCAGCTCGTCGTTGACGGCGCGCAGCTTCTCCAGCTCGGCCCGCCACGCTTCGTCATCCGTACGTTCGGGCAAGGTCCAGTTGTGGGCGCGCCAATCGGGCACGGGGCGGCCTTTCACCCGGGCCAGCAAGTGCTCCCGCCAGAAGTTAAGGTGCCGGACGATCTCCCAGATGCATTTGCGCTCCGGGGCGGGCCGCCACAGCGCCTGATCCGTGCTGAGATGTTCCACCATCTTCATCAGCGGGGCGTGCCATTCGCCGCCGCCGCCGAAGGACCGCTGCACCATGTCCGCCAGGGTTTTGGACAACACGTCGCTCACAAAGGTTCCCCCTCCCGCTGATGGCGTGCTTACCGGATGGCCCGGTCAGGGCTTTCGCTTTATGAATTGGTTGTTTTCTCCGCGCGTCCTCCGGCACCTGCCGCGGCGCGGGAGGAGTAACGGCCTCACTCGGGTGCACGCTTGGCAGACGCCTTGCTGAAAGAGCCATCGGCCGAAAGTCCTATCCCGAGCCGTCCGTCCACCTAGGATTATCGTCTCGACAAACGGGACAAAGTCCCGAGGATTCCCGTCAGGGCATCACGAAACTATTCACCGGTGAGCAGGAAGCTCGCGTAAAGCACGCGACGGGGCCCGCGGCGGGCGGAGCGTCCCGCCCGGCCGCTTCCGACGCCGGCCAAGCCGGCCGGCGCTGCGGGGGCCCCGGAAAGCCACCAGAAAAAAAGGAGTCGTCGCAATGTCGAATCGAGGGCAACATCGTCTCATCGCGTTGCTGGTCGCCCTGGCGCTGCTCGCGGCCGCACCGGCCGTGGCCCGCGGGGCCGAGCTGGTCATCATGGCGACCACGGACATCCACGCCAACATCTATCCGTGGGACTATTATGCGAACGTGCCCAGCGACAACGTGGGGCTGGCCAAAATCTACACGCTGGTGAAGGAGATTCGGGCCGACTATCCCAACACGCTGCTGCTGGACAACGGCGACCTCATCCAGGGCACGCCGCTGGCTTCGTACCTGGTGAACATGGGGCTGCCCCGGCCGGGCGAGCTCCATCCGATCATTGACGTGCTGAACCGGATGGGGTATGACGCCGCGACGCTGGGCAACCACGAGTTCAACTTCGGGCTCGACTACGCCGACAACACGTACGCCGGCGCCCAGTTTCCCTTCGTGCTGGCCAACGTGTACCATCCGGGCACGCAGGACCCGTACTACGAGCCCTACGTGATCCTGGAGCGGACCATCGACGGCCACCCGATTCGCATCGGCGTCATCGGCTTCGTGCCGCCGCAGATTATGACGTGGGACCGGACGCACCTGACGGGCAAGGTGGAGGCCGGTTCCATCCTTGACGCCGCCGCCCGCTTCGTCCCCGAGATGCTGGCGCAGGGCGTGGACGTTTTGATCGCGCTGTCGCACTCGGGCGCGTATCCGGGCAACCGGGCGGAAAACGCCTCTTACGAGCTGGCCATGGAGTTCCCGGAGTTTGACGTGATCATCGCCGGGCACTCGCATCTGGAAATTCCCGGCCCGGGTCTGCCCGAGCATCCCGACGCGAAAGGCAACGGCGTCCAGCTGGTGCAGCCGGGCTTCTGGGGCCAGTACCTGGGCGTCGTCTTCGTGGATCTGAAGCGGGACGGCGAAGGCTGGAAGGTCACCGGCACTCGCGCCGAGCTGCGGCCCACCGCGCCGGTGGAGCCCGCGCCGGAAGTGCTGGCCTGGGCCCGGGACGTGCACGAAGCGACGGTCGCGTACGTGAACGAGCCCATCGGCGAGACGCTCATTCCGATTTCGAGCCGGGCCAGCCTGCTGGCCGACAACGCGGTGACGCAGCTCATCAACGAGGTCCAGATGGCCTACGTGGAGGAGCTCCTGAAGGGCACCGAGTACGAAGGCCTGCCGGTTTTGTCCGCGGCGGCGCCGTACAAGAGCGGCCGCGGCGGCGAGCTGGACTGGACGGAAATCCCCGCGGGCGGCATTACCGTGGGCGACGTGGCGTCGATTTACATCTACGACAACACGCTCAAGGCGCTGCTCGTCAACGGCGAGGAGCTCAAGGCGTGGCTGGAGCACGCCGCGCAGAAGTTCCACACGATGACGCCCGGCCGGGGCGAGGAGCCGCTGTACACCGACTTTCGCGGCTACAACTTCGACCAGATCGACGGCATTGAGTACAAGATCGACGTGACGCGGCCGCTGGGCCAGCGCATCGTGGACTTGACGTTCCAGGGCGAGCCCGTGCAGCCGGATCAATGGTTCATCCTGGCCACCAACAACTACCGGGCCGACGGCGGCGGCGGCTTCCCCGCCACGGGTGCGGCCGGCCGGCTGGTGCTGGATCCGGGCATCGCCAGCCGCGAGCTCATCGTCCAGTACATCGCCGACCGGGGCGTCATCAACCCGGTGCCGGACCACAACTGGCAGCTGGTGCCCAACTACCTGGACCACCCGCAGGCTCACTTCGTCTACGAGCTGATCAAGCGCAACGCGTACGTGGGCGATCTGGAAGGCCGGCTGCTGCTGGACGCGCCGCTGACCCGGAAGGTCTGGGCCGACATGGTGTACCGGGCCCTGCAGCTGCGTCTCGACGTGGCCAACCCGGATGCCGTGGTGACGGCCGCCGAGGCGGCGCGGGATCTGGCCGCGTACCTGCCGGGGCCGGCCGTGGCGGGCGCCGGTGACGAGCCGCTGACCAACGCCGACGGGGCCCAGCTGCTGGTGGGCGTGCTGGCGGTGGCCGACGTGGTGAGCGGCCGCTGAAGCAGAGGCGAACCGCCGCTGGTCCACGGCGTGTCCGCCCGGCGCAGACGCGCTGCCAGCCCACTCGGCGCTGCCGGGCCGAGGGCCCAACATCCGCGGCGAAGCCAGCGCACGCAACACGGAGCCGGCCTTCGGGCCGGCTTCTTCATTTGCGGCTGACTTCGGACAGCTAGGGCGCAGGCCGCGTCTGGTGCTTGCGCGTCCCCATTATCCGCTCGCGCCTTCGTGCCGTATTTGGGCCCGGCGGCCGGAGGCGCATCCGCCGTTTCGACTCCATCCGCCGTTTCGGCTCCGTCCGCCGTTTCGGCTCCGTCCGCCGTTTCGGCTCCGTCCGCCGTTTCGGCTCCGCCCGCCTGGCCGACCGTATCGTCTTCGTCGAAAACAGCGGCATCGCCGAAGTCGGCTCCCACGCCCAGCTGATGGACCTGGGCGGCCGCTACGCCCGCCTGTTCGCGACCCAGGCGCAGTGGTATCGCTGAAGGTGTATTGCTGAAGAAGGAAACAAGTGACAGGGCACAAAGTTTGTCTGTCGGTATTGGCGGCGCCTCCCGTAAGGGCTCGGGCGCTTCGACCACCGTTCGCAGGGAGTGAAAAAAGCAGTGGGCACAGGCGCGCCGAGGCATACCGAACCAAATCACCGTTTCCTGGACCGGCTTCCGCAAGGGTTGCGCGACGTCATCGGTCCCATTCACGACGTCGAATTGCCGAGACAAGGCATGACGTCGAGGGTAGCCCTCGTGTCCGGCACCCGCGGCCGCTTTGTCGTGAAGTGCGCCACGAAGCCCCCGTTCACGGAATGGCTTCGCCGTGAGCACGCGGTGCTCCAGCGCTTGAGTTTGCACCTGCCGCTGGTTCCGGAACCGTTGGGCTACGCCGAGGCGGAGGAGGAGGTGGGGCGCTCGTATTGGCTGATTATGGAATACCGCCCCGGGCAGCCGCTGACCGAGGCGTTGGCGGAGGCCGGCGACGAGGTTCGGCGCCGGAGCCTGCTGTTCGAGTTCGGGCGGACGCTGGCGGAGATCCATCGTCGGACGGCGCCGCCAGAGCTGGCCCACCCCGAGCCGTGGCTGGAGCATATGCTGCGGCTGGCCGAACAGTACCTGCGCGGGTTCGATGTGGACGGCAACGCCGCGTTGCTGCAGCGACTGTGGGACGAGCGGCCGGAGCCGGTGCCGCCGTGCCTCATCCACGGCGACTACACGCTGGACAACGTGCTCGTGCACGACGGCCGCGTCAGCGGCGTCATCGATTGGTGCTGGGGCGCTCTGGGGGACCCGCGCTACGACCTGGCGCTGGCCACCCGCCGCAAGCCCGTAGCCTTCGGTCATGCGGCCGACCTGGAGGCGTTTTACGAAGGCTACGGCGGGCGGCGCCTGAGCCGTGGAGAGAAGGCCTACTTCCTGGGACTGTACGAGTTCCTGTGACGGGCGGCCCGAGTTTGTACTCTAGTGTCAGCGTGTTGCGCAGCCAGGGTCATTGGTGTCGTTCGTCGGCGAAGTCGCGGTCACCAGAGTACAAAGTCCGGTTCGGCGCCACGGTTCGCGCCGGCCGTGTCGTTTTCCAGCAACTAGGTGGCTGCGGAAACGTCGTCGGTGACGCACTTTCCGTGGGTGCGGCCGCCGCCGTCGGTGCCGGCCCCTTCCCGGCGATCAACGGGCAGCGGAACTTTGTACTCCGGTGTCACTGTTTTCCGAACTCATTGTCAATAGTGTCACTGCACGACAAATCGGTTGTCACCGGAGTACAAAGTCCGGCCTCGCACGCGGCCGCGTCCAAACGCCATGGCCAGGTCCGGTCCAAGGACCTCACTCGGCAGGGGGCGCAGCAAGAACGCAAGGAAGGGACGAGCCGAGGCTCGTCCCTTATCGTTGTACAACTCCTTTATCGTTGCACAACGTAGATGACGTTCCGCCACGTCTGCAGGAAGCGGTCCAGCGGGTAGCGTCGCGGCACGTCGTCCTCGGTGTGGGCGGCGGGGTCGTTGA
Organism: uncultured Bacillota bacterium; assembly: GCA_937916565.1. Taxonomy (GTDB): domain Bacteria; phylum Bacillota; class Limnochordia; order Limnochordales; family ZCTH02-B6; genus ZCTH02-B6. Next base: position 6,712 of record CALFSR010000206.1, read on the forward strand.
CGAGGACCAAGCGTTGGCCGTCCTCCTCGGTCAGACCGGTGATCACGAGCAGGTGGCCGGCGGGGTAGGGCATGACGGCGCCCGGCAGCGGGTCGTCCTTGGCGGTGCGAATCGATGCGACCACGGGCACGCCACTTTTCAGGTAGTCCTTCACGTCTTCGAACGAGTCGCAGCGTTCGACCCAGGCGGTGAAGCCCTTTTCGCCGGCGTAGGCGGCGTTGTAGGACCAGTTGCCGTAAATGCCGGCGCCGTTGTCTTTCGCCCCGGCGGCCACGTCCTCCGTGGCCTCCTCGTGCCCGTAGTACTGCATCACCATGGCCAGGGACGTGGGGCTGCAGATGATGCGCCCGATGTTGGGAACGGGCAGCTGAGCCCTGGCCGGCACGTTCAGCGTGATGTTCTCGTGGACGTAGGGACGGCCGGACGGCTCAGCGGGAGCGTAGGTAAACGCAACGAGGCGCACCCGCGGGGCCGTAGGGAGGCCGGAAAGGGGGCCGGCGCCGGTCCGGCCCAGGTGCAGCCTGAACCGCACCGCGTCGGCGGTGCCGTTAAGCACCCGGAGCAGGTCCACGTCGAGGACCGCGTGCTCGTCGCGTTGAGCGGGGACGCTGCCGGTGTTGGCGCCCCCGTCGGCCCAGCGGCCGTAGGTGAACCAGCGGGACCAGCCGCCGCCGGTCCGCACCTGGACCGCCAGCTCGACGAAGGTGCCGGGCGGCGTACTGGAGTTCCACGACGCGACCAGTTCGGTGAAAGCGGGCAGGGTGAACGCCGGGGATTCAAGGACGCCTTCGACCGAGCCCGGCGCCAGCGTCAGCGCCCCGTCTTCGAAGACGACGCCGCGCGTTGCGTCCGAGCGCGCTGCGTCCGAACGCGCTGCGTCCGAACGACGGGCGTCCCGCCGTGCGTCGTGCATGGCATCGTGCGAAGCGTCGTCCGTAGCATCGTGCGAAGCGTTGTCCATAGCATCGTGCGAAGCGTCGTGCTGCGAAGCGTCGTGCATAGCACCGTGCCAAGCGTCGTGCAGGACCTCGCGCAAAGCTTCGTCCTGCAATACCAAGAGGTTTCTGGCGTGCATGGTCATCTCCTTCGGCCGGCCTGCATCACAAGGCCCACCGGGCCCACCGGACCCGCCGAGCTCGACGCTTCGACGGGTTGGGCGCCCTCGGCGGACCCACACAGCTCACATGCGGTTCCGCTGACATCGCCCGCTGGCGGTTTGAAGTTGCCCCGGTTTGGTGGACAGTATAGGACTAGGCTGCAGGGGGTTGA
>CALFSR010000207.1 GCA_937916565.1 uncultured Bacillota bacterium
AACGTCCGCTTTAGCGGCTGCTCGGCCGCCCCAACGGATGACCGGAGGTTGCAACGAGTGGCCGGCGGCTGCAACGGGTGATGGACGGCTGCAGCGGGTGGCTGGCCTCTCTAACGAGTGGCCGACCTCGGCGACGGGTGGCGTCCCTCTGCAACGGGTGGCCGGCCGGTACAGCCGGTGATCGCAGCGGAACGGATATGATACGATCGTCCCGGGGCCATACGGCGCGACCCGTGCGCTCCGCTCCGTGGGCCCGGAAAGGGGAGTCCCCGTGGCCGTGACGGGCAGCACCAACCGACCCGTGGAGATCCTCCAGCGCATTCCGTTCTTTGCCGAGCTCGGGCCCGAGGAGCTCGCGGCGTTGGCCGAGGCCGTCGTCGTCGCCCGCTACCGCAAAAACCAGGTCCTCTTCGTCGAGGGCGAGCCGAGCCACTCCCTGTATTTCATCTGCTCGGGCCGGGTAAAGGTGTACCGGGTTTCGGCGGACGGGCGCGAGCAGATATTGCACCTCTTGGGCGACGGCGACCCCATCGCGGTGGTGCCCTTCTTTGACGGCGGCGCGTATCCCGCCAACGCGGAGGTGCTGGAGGACTCGGAGATCGCGTTCATCCGGTTTCAAGAGTTCGAGCGCATCGCGACCGCCAACCCTTCCATCCTGCTGCGCATGCTGCGGGTGCTCGCCCAGCGGCTGCGGCGGGCACAGGAAGAGATCGCCTCGCTCGCGCTCAAGAGCGTCGCGGGGCGGCTTGCGGCGCGCCTTGCAGACATGGCCGACCGCCACGGCGAGCCGGTTCCGGGCGGCATCCGGGTCGACCTCAAGCTGAGCCGCCAGGAGCTCGGCAACCTAATCGGCGCGTCGAGGGAAACGACGACTCGCCTGTTGCAGCAGTTTCAGCGGGAGAAGCTGATCCGGGTCGAAGGCTCGCAGGTGGTCGTGCTGGACCTGGAAGCCCTCCGGTCGTGGAGCGAATAGCGGGGAACGACCGGGGGCGCGGCGGGCCGCGCCGCTCCCCCATGCCGCACCGGCTGCCTTGCGCGGGCAGCGTCAGTGGCCCTTGCTGACCATGTCGATGATCAGGCGGGCCAGCTCCTGCTGCTGGTTCTCGTCGGCGACCTCCCAGAGCTCCTTGAGGAGGCGCTGCTCGGGGTTTTGCGGGTCAACGTTCTTGGCCAGGAAATCGCCGATGGCCTCAGCCTTTTGGGCGATGTCCTTGTCGCTCATGCCCATGGCGTGGCCGGCGTCAATGGCCTGGGCCAGCGTCTGCCGCCACTCGGACCAATCCTGCATCTGCAGGTCCACCCTGTGTCCACCCCTTTTCTCCAAAAGAATGTCGGCGCACTTAATGTCCCCGACCGCCCGGTTTCCTATGTGCGTGCGCGCGAGTGTGGGCGCGCAGGCGTGGTTGCTCCCGTGCGGCTTGCGGCGGTGCAGTTTGCGGCGGTGCGGTCTGCAGCGTGTGGGTTGCGGCGGGCAGGTCACGGCGTGCAGTTTGCGACGTGTGGTTTGCGGCGTGTGGTTAGCGGCGTGTGGTTTGCAGCGTGTGGTTTGCGGCCCGCAGCCTGCGGGGCGGCGTGTACGTTGCGGCGCGCGGTCGCAGCGTACGGGTTTCCGTGTGTGGGTTGCTCCGGTGCGGTTGGGCAGCTTCGGTTGCGTAGGTTGCTCAGCGCGTGTGACATGCATCACGTCGGAACGGTGCGTTTGTCACTTACTGCCGCGTGTCCATGTCGTACGCTGTCATCGAGGGTCGGGGGCACAAGGCGCGCCGGCGGTCGGCGCAGAAACACACGACACAGAGAAGGAGGATGCCTAATGGCCAACCCACACGCACCGGTGGTCAAGCTGGACGTGCGGGACATCCCGCCCCGGGAGCGGCATCCCCGGATTTTCCACGTGCTCGACGGGCTGCCCGCGGGCGGGAGCCTGGAGCTGACCAACGACCACGACCCCAAGCCGCTCTACTACCAGATCCAGTTCGAGCGGCCGGGCAAGTTTGACTGGACCTACCTCGTCGAGGGACCGGAAGAATGGCGCGTGCGCATCACCCGCATCGCGGAGGCGTGACAACCGGAAACCGGCCAGCCAGCGGGCAGCCTGCTGTGCCGGCGCCAGGACGGCCTGCTCGCAGGCCGCCGGCGCCGGTCGCTCCCGCGCGCCCATCGCATGGGTTTGTGTCGCTGTTTATCCCCCGAGAGCACGGCTCCTGGGGCATGCTCCTGACGGTGCTGATCCTCGCCCCGGCGGCCCTGGGAACGGGCGGTGCGGCGTGGTGGTTCGCCGCCGGCTCGGCGGTGCTGTTTTTCGCCCGCCGCCCGTGGGAGATTTGGCTGCAAACATGGCCAGAAACAGACGCAACCGCGCGGGCCGCTGCTCTCGCGCTCTTCGCGCTCGGCCTCGGCCTCGGCGCAGTGGGACTGTGGGTCACGGCCCGGCCGCAGACGGCTGTCCTCGCCGTCGCCGCGGCGGCGCTGGCGGCCCTCAGCGCGTACACCGAAAGCGACACGAAAAAACGGGGCGCGGTGGCCGGCCGCGTCGCCGGAGCCATCGCCATGGTAACGCTGCTGCTCCTGCAAGTGGAAGCGGCCTTTGGGCGCATCACCCCGGAAGGATGGGGCCTCGCCGCCCTTTGCTTTGTCTATTTCCTCACGAGCGGCCTGCGGGTGCGCTCCCTGGTGCGGGCCCGCAAGGTGGAGGGTTTCCGCCGGGTGTCCCTGGCGCTGCACGGCGCAGCGCTGGTGGGCGCGGCCGTCGCCGGCCGCGCCGGGCTCGTGCCTGCCTGGTCGTGGCTTGGCTTTGCGCCCGGGTTTTTGCAGGCCATCCGGATCCTGGGCCGCGGCGACGGGCCCGTTAACACGCTGCGCATGGGCGTCGGCGAAATCCTGCACGCCTCGGCCTTTATCGCCCTGACGGTCGTAGCTTACCGCCTGGGGGCCTCATAGGCGCCTCGCAGGCACCTAGTGGGCACCTGGCAGGCACCCAGCAGCACCTGGCAGGCACCCAGCAGCACCTAGCAGCACCTAGCAACACCTAGAACACCTAGCGGTCACCTCGTGGGCGCCCAGCAGCCGTCTGGCGAGCGCCTCCTTGGACGAGCTCCTTAGCCAAGGGCGCGACGGTGGCGAGAACCCCGGCGAAGCTCACTGCACCAAAGAACAACGCCGCTCGGAACAAGCCTACGAGCGCCGGGCCGGGCGCCGCCGGCCATAGGCCGGCCTCCACAAGCCCGGCGCCGGCCAAGGCCGCCGCCATCCCCGCAACGCCCGCTCCCAGCAGGACTGCACCCTTGGCGTCCGGTTTGAGGGCGGCACCTCCTGCGCCGGGGCCGACGACACCCCACCCGGCCGCAAGGCCGCCCACCGGCTCGGGCGCGGCCGGGCCAAAGAGGAGATACAGCGCTGCCAGAAAGCCGCAGGTGACCATCCCGAGCAAATCCGCGTGCAGGTAGGCGACGAAGAGCTGCCGCGGCGGATCAGCCAGAATATCACCCGCAGCCCCGGGCAAGGACATCAGCCCGCCCACGCCCCCCACGAGGTGCAGCGCCGCCTTGACGGCGAGAAAGCCCGCAGCCACGAGCCACAACGTCCGGGCCGCCGGCAGCGTGGGCAACCTGCCGTTGCTGCAGGCGCCCGGCCGGCCGCCGAACGCTTTCGCGGCGAACCTCAGGAACAGTACGTAGAGGACGCCGAGACCGGTCCGGGCGACCGTCCCAATGCCGGACACGATGGGCGGGGCGCCGGTCGGCACGAGAAACGCCAGGAAAGCCGGCGCCGTCAGCACCAGGAGCCACGGCAGCAACGGGGCCGCCCAGGCTCCGATCTGGGCACCGGCGACGCTTTCTGGTGCGCTTTCTGGTACGCTTTCCGGTCCGTTCGCCGGTCGGCGTTCCACGGAGGCTGCCAGGGCGCCCGTCCACGCTCTGCCGGTTTCCGGAAGCAACGCCGCTGCAAGTCCAAACAGTCCCAGGAGCAGCCACCCGTCGGCAAAACTGTTGAGGAACAGGTACAGTCCCGCCGCCGGCCAGAGGGGGCTTTCGACCCGCAAGGCCGTCACCGCCGTCACCAGCCATGTCCCGAGCGACGAGAGCAGGAGCATCGCGACGGCGGCCGTGAAGTAGCGCAGCGGCACCGGCCAAGGCCGCGGCAACCCGCGGACATTACGCCAGTACAAGCCTGCAAACCCGTACCACAGAAGCACGTTGACCGCCGAAAACGCGATCGAAACGGGGTTGTACCCGGCGGCGGCAAAGGCGATGATGGCTCCGACCGTAGCCCCATGGGTGAGCCAGAGCTGCCGGTGCAACCACGATGCTCCCACAAGGGCACGACCCGTCAGCCGGGGCAGCAGCCGGCAAATGCCGCTCATAAGCGCCAGGCTCGCCCAGCCGAAGTAGGCGCCGTGGGAGTGGGCGTGCATGAGGTTTCCAAAGCTGAACCCCGGCCACAGCGGCGTCACGTAGCGGGCCCGCAGCAGCACCCCGAGGGTGATGACGGCCGCGAGGTATACAACGGCCCCGAGGGCAAAGGCGGCAGGCACTTCCCCCGCCCGGACCCGCTCGCCCGTATTGGCGATGTCACGCCTCTCGTACAAAGGTGACGCGCCAGTGACCATCCGGCAGCTCCTCCGTCTCGTGCCGGAAACCCATCGCTCCCAGCACCTGTTGCAGCGGCCGCGGCTCAAACGAGTTGATGAGCACCAGCGCCTGCCCGGGGGCAAGGCGTTGCACCGCCGCCA
>CALFSR010000208.1 GCA_937916565.1 uncultured Bacillota bacterium
CGCCACGACCGCCGTTATCGGCGGAAGGCCTGTTGCCCGCATCCTTTTGGTCATCGGCGACCAGAACAACCCGTACGCCCGGGAGAATGCAGCCTTTGCCGAAGCGTTGAAGGCCAAGATGGACGCACTGTATCCGGGTCTTGCCCGCGGAATCCGCATCCAGCAGTCCGACTACAATGGCCGGCTCCATCCCAACTCCGTTCAGGTCTTCATCGGCGATCAGCGCTACAACACGGTCGACGAAGCGCGGGAAGCCGCGCGGCTCCTGGCCCACGTAGTCGCGGAGGTTGTGCGGGAACAGGGAGGAGTATAGTCCAGGCGCTTCCTCACCAAATCGGCTGGCGGGCTGATCGCTGTGGCCGGCACCCTCCTCGCCCGGGAATACTAGGGCGGGGAGGGTGCTCGCTTGGAGATCGTCATGCGCCGAGGAGCGGAAGAGGTGCTCGACGCGCTGGCCAAAGGGCAGCGGGTGCCGTGGAAGGCGCTCAGGGCGCGTCTTGAGGCGGAGCAGCAGGCTCTGACTCGAGGGTTTGACCGGCTTCTCTGCGAAGACTCCATCTCGGTCGAACTGTACGATCACCAGCGACAAGCCGTGCTGCGAGTGCTGCGGGACATGCGGGGCCGGGCGCTTCTGGCCGACGAGGTTGGGCTCGGCAAGACCATCGAGGCCGGCGTCATCGTCAAGGAGTACCTGGTACGTGGTCTTGCCCGCAAGGTGCTCATCCTGGCCCCGGCGTCACTGCTTACCCAATGGAGACAGGAACTCGAAGACAAGCTCGGCATCCCCGCCCGCATCAACCGGTCGGCGGAGAACTGGCAACGGTGGGACTGCATTATCGCCTCCCTGGACACCGCGCGCAAGTCCCCCCATGCCGACATTATCCGGGAGATCTCCTGGGACATCGTGGTGGTTGACGAGGCCCACCGCCTGAAAAACCGTGCCACCGCCAGCTGGCGCCTGGTGGACGGGGTGACCAAGAAGTACTTGCTGCTGCTCACCGCCACGCCCATTCAGAACGATCTCACGGAGCTGTACAACCTCTTCACCCTGCTTAAACCTGGTCTGTTGCGCAGCTATGCGGCTTTCCGCCGGGAGTTCATGATCGACCGGCGTTCCGCCAAGCAAGTGCAGCCGCTGCGGCAGCGGCTGGCGGAGGTGATGGTGCGCACAACCCGCCGGGAGGCACTGCTCCGGTTGCCGCGGCGCATCGTTGAAACCGTGCCGGTGCGCTTGTCGGCCGCTGAAGACGAATTTTACCGGGCCGTTCTCGCCTATGCCCGGGGTCTCTACCGGGGGTCCGGCGGCCAGCAGGGGTTGGTTCTGCCCCTTATCCTCCTCCTGCGGGAGCTGTGCAGCAGTCCGGACGCGGCCCAGCGGACATTGGCCGCGATGGCGGCGGGAAATCGGTTGCCGCCCGATGAGCGGCGCCGAGCCGCGGAGCTGGCCCGGGTGGCGGGAACGCTCGGCGAATGCGCGGGCAAGCTTGCCGCGGCCACGACGTGGATCGCCCGCCAGAGAGAACCGGTGATCGTTTTTACCGAGTTTCGGGCGACGCAGGAGGCGCTGGCACGCCGCTTGGCCGCAGCCGGAGTCAACGTTGTGCTGTTCCACGGCGGGTTGTCGCGTGATGCGCGCACCGCCGCGGTGCAGGCGTTTCGGGATACGGGCGGCGTTCTTATCAGCACCGAGGCGGGCGGAGAAGGCCAAAACCTGCAGTTTTGCCGGACCGTGGTGAACTACGATCTGCCGTGGAATCCTATGCGGGTCGAGCAGCGGATCGGCCGCGTCCATCGCCTGGGCCAGACCCGCGACGTGCACATCGTCAACTTCATCGCGCCCGCCACAATCGAGGACCATGTTTACCGGCTGCTCCACGAAAAGCTGCAAATGTTTCGCCAGGTGATCGGGGACTTGGACCTCATCCTCGCCCAGGAGCCCAACGGCTTTGAACGGGCCGTAGGACGCGCGGTGCTCGCCTCAGCCGATGATGCGGAGACGGCGGAAAGGCTGTCCGTCGTCGGCCGGCAACTGGATGAGGCGCGCTCTTGGTGGCAGGGCGTGCGCCGGCTCAACGAGGAGGTGCTCGACGACGGCCACGTCCGTTGAACCCGCTCCGGGATCCCAAGAAGCGATGAAAGCCTTACAGGACACACCGCGCGCCGCCTGCCTACTTCATCCCTTGGCTGTGGACGTCGACTTCGCCCGCGGGGTCTTGGTACGACCGGGGGCGCTCCGGGAGCGTCCCGGCGGCCTCTCGGCCAGCCCGGACTTGCGGGCCATGGACATCGTCTTGAACGCCGTGCGTTTCGCCAACGCCGAAAGCCGGGAGCTCGGACGCCGCCTTGTGCACCAGCGGCAACTGCTTTTGTGTTTCAAGGTCGTCTACCGGTCCGACGAGGTGCGGGAGGAACTCGTTTCGATGCTGGTGGACCCGCTGACCGAGGCGGCGGACGCCGTGCCGCCGCTTGCCGGTGCCCTTGACATCGAGCTGGACGGGGACGTGGGCTGGCACGCCTACACGCTGAAACGGCTTTACCGGCGGGCGTGCGACCACCTGCGGGCCGGGCTGGCGGCCCGCAGCCGGATGTACGAACGGGAGGCCCGGCTGCGGCTCCAGCGGGACGTACGTCGTTTGGACGACTACTATGAGGGCCTGCGGGACGAAGCGCTCGAGCCGCTGGTTAAGGAGCTGAACCGGTTGCAGGCATACCGAAACCGGGCGCGCCTGTTGCGGTCGCTGGGACGGTGTTGCGGCACCACCGGTCCGGGCGACGATGACGCGAACTGGCGGCGTGAGGTCCAATCGATTGAGACCCGCATGCGGGAAACCCTTGCCTCCTTGGCCGCCGACCGGCAGAGGCGGCTCAAGGAGCTTGAGGCGAAATACCGCGTGCGGGCCGAGGTGGAACTGGTGGCGGCGGCCAGCGTCTGGTCGCCCCGGGTCGAGTTGCAGGTCAAGCTTCTCGGTCCGGCCCGCCGCGAGCTAACGTTTATCTACGACCCCATCCGGCGCCGTTGCCTTGATTTGGACTGCGAGTCGTGCGGGGCGCCGATGAAGACGGTCTACCTCT
>CALFSR010000209.1 GCA_937916565.1 uncultured Bacillota bacterium
CCAAGCTATCGCCCTCGGCGCCGGCCGGATCGTCAACGTCAAGGCCGGACGCCTCGGCGGCTTGAGCAGCGCCTTGGCCGTGCACGACGTCTGCCATGCCCACGGGCTTCCCGTCTGGAGCGGGGGCCTTTTGGAAACCGGCGTCGGGCGGGCTCACAACATCGCCCTGGCATCCCTGCCGGGCTTTACGCTCCCGGGCGACCTGGCGCCGCCGGGGGAGTACCTGGAGGAAGACATCGTCGACCCTCCGATCGTCCTGGAGCCCGACGGGTATCTCCGGGTTCCGGACGGTCCCGGCATCGGCGTCCGCGTGCGCCGGGAGCGGCTCGCCGCGTTCACCGTGCGGCGGTGTTCCCATCCGGCCTAGGGCGCGACCGGCCTGCGACTTGCCTCCCCGCGGCAGCTCCTGCACGCCGCGGTGCCAGAGGCCGCTGCCGTCGCTAACCCCTCGCTAACCCCTCGCACGAGTCGCTAACCCCTCGCACGAGGCAATCCCCTGGAAGGACTTGCCGCTCCCGGCAAAACCTCACGGCGCTCCCGCAGGAGGAAGGGGAGGCCAGGCCGAGAAAAGCAGAGCAATAGCGAGATAAGAGACCACGGATGGCAACGCTAGCCACCAGACCCGACGCCGTCATTCATCGCTGCAAGAAACGGGGGATTCGCGTTGCATCGGTCTTGTTCATCTACTCGCCGGCGGGAGCCCGCCGTGCGCCTTCAGGCAAGCGCCCTTGCCACCCTTCTCATGCTGCTGCTCATGCTTCTCGGGGTTCTGCCGTCGGATGGGCCCTCCGGCACGCCCGCGCCCTCCGGTCCCATGGCCCCGCCCGCCACGGGTGCGCCCGCTCCGGGCGCCGCCGAGCCGGCGCCGGCCGAACCGAGCGTCCCTGAGCCTCAGCCGGTGACGCGACAGCCGCTGCGCGGTTACACCATCGTGCTCGATCCCGGGCACGGCGGGCGCGATCCGGGCGCCGTGGGGGTAAGCGGCCGCACGTGGGAAAAGTACAACACATGGTTCGTCGCCCTGGATGCGAAGTCGCTTCTCGAGCAGGCGGGGGCCGAGGTGGTGCTGACCCGGAGCGGCGATGCGTACATCCCCCTCGCGGACCGGGTGCGCATTGCCCGGCAACACGGGGCCGATCTTTACATCAGCATCCACAACGACTGGAATCAGAACGCGGCCATCCGGGGCGCCACGACCTACTACTACCACGACCAAAGCCGGGCCCTGGCCGAAGTCATGCAGGAGGAGCTCGTCAGGAAACTCGGCACCCGCAGCGTCGGCGTGTTGCGGCAGCCGTTCTACGTCATTCGCAACGCCGCGATGCCGGCCGTCCTACTTGAACTCGGCTTTCTCTCCAACAGGGAAGAAGAGGCCCGCCTCGCGGACCCCGCCTACCGCTGGCAGGCCGCCGAGGCGATTTACAGCGGCGTCGTGCGCTACCTCACAGGCAGCTAGGCGCCGCGGGCGCTTGGCGCCGAGGGGACGCCAAGCGCCGGCGGCCGGGCGCCGTTCATGTACGGGTGCCCGCCGCCACCGCCGCGAACGCCTTGCCGGCCGCGTTGAGGGTGTACTCGATGTCGTCTTCGGTGTGGGCGGCGGTGACGAACCACGCCTCGTAGATGGACGGGGCGAGGTTGATTCCGGACGCGAGCATTTCCCGGAAAAATCGGGCGAACGCGGCGGCGTCGCTGCGTTCCACCGCAGCGAAGTCCCGCACCGGCTCCGCCGTGAAGTGGATCGACAGGGCGCCGCCCTTTTGGTTTACAATCACGGGCACGCCATGGCGCGCCGCCGCCTCCCGCAGCCCGCCGGCGAGCGCGGTGCCCAGGCGGCTTAAGCGATCGTAGAGGCCGTGCTCCTTGAGGGCCTGAAGACAGGCTAGGCCGGCCGCCAGCGAAACCGGGTTCCCGCAGAACGTGCCGTCCTGGTACACGGGTCCCGCCGGCGCCACGTGGTCCATGATGGCCGCCGGGCCTCCGTAGGCGCCGATGGGCAGGCCGCCGCCGATGATCTTGCCCAGGACGGTGATGTCGGGCCGCAGGCCCAGCTCGTCCTGGATTGCGCCGTAACGGAAGCGAAACGCGGTAATCACCTCGTCATAGATGACGAGGGCGCCCGCGGACCGTGCGGTCGCGTGCACCGTTTCCAGAAACCCGGGCACCGGCGGCACGATGCCGAAGTTGCCTACGATGGGCTCCACGAGGATGGCCGCCACCTGATCGCCGCATTCCGCCATAAAGCCTTCCAAGGCCGGAGGATCGTTGTAGGGCAGCGTGATGATGTCCGCGGCGACGCCGGGCGGCACGCCCGCGGAGTCGGAGATCCCCAAGGTCGACGCGCCGGACCCCGCACCAAGGAGCACCGGGTCCGAGTGGCCGTGGTAGCAGCCGGCGAACTTGACCAGCTTGTTGCGTCCGGTAGCGCCCCGGGCCAGCCGGATCGCCGTCATGACCGCCTCGGTGCCGGAGTTCACGAAGCGCACCTTCTCGACGCCGGGGATGTGCGCCTTGAGGTGCTCGGCGAAGGTGATCTCGAGCTCGTGGGGTGTGCCGTACACGGTGCCGCGCTCGGCCGCCTTGCTGACCGCCTCCGCGACGGCCGGGTGCGCATGCCCCAGGATGAGCGCGCCGTAGGCGCCCACGTAGTCGATGTACCGGTTTCCATCGGCGTCCCACAGGTACGCGCCTTGCCCGCGGCGCATGTAGATGGGGTGCTCCATCCCCACCGGGGCAAAGGACCGGGAAGGGCTGTTGACCCCGCCGGTGATGTGCTGGACGGCTCGTTGAAAAAGCTCCCGCGAGCGCTGCAGGCGCATGGCGTGATCCACTCCTGTGACCGGTTTGCCCTCCGTCGGGCCGCGAACCTAAATCCGATTCGCTGTCTCCGGCCGGTTTCCTCCGCCGGGTGTGCAACCCTTGACAGCCTCCGTCCGCTTGGGCACAATGAAAACGGTGTATCAGCGGCCTTTATTAGGAAGGCCGCTTCTCAATGGAAAGGGGTCGACGCCTCATGGCCAAGCCTACCCTGGAAATCAGGGATTTGCGTGTCAGCATCGAGGGCAAGGAGATTCTGAAGGGCCTCTCCTTGACCGTTCAGGGCGGCGAAGTGCACGCCATCATGGGCCCCAACGGTTCGGGCAAAAGCACCCTGGCCTATACCTTGATGGGCCATCCCCGCTACGTGGTGGAGGACGGGGAGGTCCTCATGGACGGTGAGGACGTGCTGGAGATGGAACCCGACGAGCGGGCGCGGCGAGGGCTGTTCCTCGCATTTCAGTACCCGGTGGAAATCCCGGGCGTGACGGTGGCCAACTTTCTGCGCACCGCCTACAACGCCATCCACGGCGGCGAGGGCAGGGAGATTCCCGTTCTCGAGTTCCACAAGAAGCTGCGGGAAGAGATGGCCGCGCTCCAGATCGATGACGAGTTCGCCGGCCGCTACCTCAACGAGGGCTTTTCTGGCGGTGAAAAAAAGCGCCACGAGATCTTGCAGATGGCCATGCTCCGGCCCCGCATCGCCATCATGGACGAGACCGACTCCGGGCTTGACATCGACGCGCTGAAGATCGTTGCCGAGGGCGTCAACCGGCTGCGCAGCGACGAGCTGGGTGTCTTGGTTATCACCCACTACCAGCGTATTCTCCGGTACCTGAAGCCCGACCACGTCCATATCATGATGGACGGGCAGATCGTCCGCTCCGGCGGCTGGGAGCTGGCCGAGGAGCTGGAGGAGAAGGGCTACGACTGGCTCAAGAGCGAGATCAGCGCTTGAAGCCGCCGGTCAAGGAGGATACGCAGATGACCACGCAGACGAAGCTGGATCAGGGACTGATCGCGGCGCTGTCCGACCGGTCAGGCGACCCCGCCTGGCTGCGGGAGCGGCGGCTGGCCGCGTGGAACCGCAGCCAGGAGCTGCCGGCGCCGGCTTACGAGCGGACGCATCTTAAGGACAACCAGTTCTTCGGCTTCGCCCTGGCCGCTCCGGCGTCTCCTGCCCGCAGCTGGGACGAGTTGCCCGCGGCTTTGCGCGAACAGGTGGGCGACCCGTCCGGGCGCGCCCTGGTGGTGATTGCCAACGGCACGACGGTCTACCGGCAGGTTCCGCAAGGCCTTCCGGCCGGCGTAATCGTGACCGACCTGGCCACGGCGGTGCGGGAGCACGCGGACTTGGTGGAGCCCCGGCTGCTCGTCCGGGGCGAGCAAGGCCTTGACAACAAGGTGGCCGCCTTGAGCGGGGCGCTGCATACCGGGGGCTTGTTTGTGTACGTGCCCGACGGCGTCCGGGTCAAGGTGCCCATCGAGTACATCGTGTGGCTCGACGAGCCCGGTGTCGCCGCGGGCGACGTCGCGTTGATTGTGACGGGCTCGGGTGCCAAGGTGACCGTGCTCGAGACCGCCGCCAGCGCGCCCGGCCTTGAGGGAGCGGCGCGGTTTGGCCTCGTGGACGTTTTCCCCGGCGAGGACGCGGAGGTCGTGTTCGGCAACGTGCAGGCGCTCGGCGACGGCGTGCAGAGCCTCGTCGTGCGCCGGGTGCTGCCAAGTCCCCGGGCCCACGTGGACTGGGTCGCCGCCGAGTTCGGCGGGGAGCTGTCCGTCAACGAGATGGACAGCCGCCTCGATGGGCGCGGCAGCGAGGTGCGGGCCTTGGGCGTCTTCTTTGCCGGCGGCCGGCAGCACCTCGACCTTGAAATGCGCATGATCCACACGGGCCGCGAGACCGCGAGCGACATCCTCGTGCGCGGGGTCGTGCGGGAGGAGGGCCGGGCGGTCTACGCTCCTTACACCCTCATCCAGCACGATGCCAAGGACAGCACCGGTTTCCAGCGAGGCAATACCCTCGTCCTGGATCCCAAAGCCCGGGCGTACAGCATTCCGCAGCTGCACGTGGTGGAGGATGAGGTGCAGGGGGCGGGCCATGCGGCCACCATCGGCAAGATGGACCCCGACCAGCTCTTCTACCTGCAGAGCAGGGGCCTGTCGGAGAAACAGGCTAAGCGGCTGCTGGTGGACGGCTTTTTCTATCCGGTGACGGACCATATCCCCGTGGCCGCGCTCAAGGAGCGCATCATGGCCATGGTGGAACGGAAGATGGCGACATGATCGATCCGCGGGTTATCCGTCAGGATTTCCCGGTGCTCGACCAGCGGGTGAACGGCCGCCCGCTGGTCTACCTGGACAGCGCGGCCACCGCGCAAAAGCCGCGCCCGGTCATCGAGGCCGTGCGCCGCTACTATGAGGAGTACAACGCCAACGTGCACCGGGCTATCCATGCCCTGGGCGAACGGGCAACCGCGGAGTATGAAGAAGCGCGCCGCAAGGTGGCGCGCTTCATCAATTCGCCCTCGGAGCGCAGCATCGTCTTTACCAAAAACGCCACCGAGTCCATCAACCTGGTGGCCTACAGCTGGGCCCGGGCGCGTCTTAAGCCGGGCGATGAGATCCTGGTTTCGCCCATCGAACACCATTCAAACCTCGTGCCGTGGCAGCTGGCTGCCCGTGCCACCGGCGCCCGGCTGCGCTTCTTTGATGTGACGCCCGAAGGCGAGCTCCGCCTTGACGACCTGGGGCAGCTCATCCATGAGCGGACGAGGATTGTGGCCGTCACGCACGTGTCCAACGTGTTGGGCACCATCGTGCCCGTGGCGCGCATCGCGGAGGCGGCGCACCGGGCCGGGGCGGTGGTGGTCGTGGACGGCGCCCAGAGCGTGCCCCATCTGCCCGTCGACGTGCAGGCCCTCGGCTGCGATTTCTTTGCGTTTTCGGGCCACAAGATGGGGGCACCGACAGGCATCGGCGTGCTCTACGGGCGCGAAGAACTCCTAGAAGCCATGGAACCGTTCCTGGGCGGCGGGGACATGATCAGCAGCGTTCGCCTGGAAGGATCGCGGTGGGCGGAGTTGCCTTACAAGTTTGAGGCCGGAACGCCTCCGATCGCCCAAGCCATAGGCCTCGGCGCCGCCGTCGATTACCTGAGCGCCACGGGCATGGACGCGGTGTACGCCCACGAACAGCGCATTACATCCTACGCCCGCGAGCGCTTGGAGCAGGTGCCGGGCGTCGTCATCTACGGCCCGCGTGAGCGCGGCGGGCTCATCACGTTCAACGTGGACGAAATTCACCCGCACGATCTGGCTACGGTGCTGGACCAGCACGGCGTAGCCGTCCGCGCCGGGCACCATTGCGCTCAACCCGTCATGGAGTGGCTGGGTGTCCCGGCCACGGCCAGGGCCAGCTTTTGGCTTTACACGACGGAGGAAGACGTAGACCGCCTTGTGGAAGCGCTGTGGGCGGCAAAGGAGTTTTTCGGCCATGTCGCTTGAAAGCAGCCACCCGGTCAAACTCAACGACTTGTACCGGGACGTGATCATGGACCATTATCGCCGCCCGCGCAACAAGGGTACCTTGCCGGAGCCGTCGGTGTCGGTCGATCTGCACAATCCCGTCTGCGGCGATGAGATCACGCTGCAGCTGGTGGTGGAGGGCGACCGCATCCGCCAAGCCCGCTTCAGCGGTCGCGGCTGCTCCATCAGCCAGGCGTCGGCGTCCATGATGACGCAGCAACTGGAAGGAAAAACTTTGGCTGAGGCCGAGGACATGATCGCCCGCTTCAAGCAGCTCATGCACGGCGACGAGCAGGCCGGTGAAACGCTGGGCGATCTTATGGCCCTCCACGGCGTGTCCAAGTTCCCCGTGCGGGTCAAATGCGCGCTGCTCTCGTGGGAAGCTCTGGAGCGGAGCCTGGAGCAGCTGCGCTGAACACGCTGTCCATGGGGCACGGGTGTATCGAGCCGTCGGGCCTTGGGCGCGTACCTCGCTTTTTCCAGGATAAGCGTTAGCCGTCGGCCAGCTGCCGGTCCGTCTCCGGCAGCTGGTCGCGCGCATGCCCCTCGCCGGCCGCGGGAGCGGGCGGCGGCAGATCCTCCCGGGCCAGGAGCTGGTCCTTGTACTGCAGCTGGTATAGGCGGTAGTATAGCCCGCGGGCCTTAAGGAGCTCCTGGTGGCTGCCCATCTCCCGAATCTGGCCTTTGTGCAGCACGATGATCTTGTCGCAGTGCTGGATGGTGGACAGCCGGTGGGCGATGATGATGGTCGTGCGCCCTTGGATAAGCCGGGACAGGGCCGCCTGGATGAGCTGCTCCGTCTCGGTGTCGATGTTGGCGGTCGCCTCGTCGAGCACGAGGATAGCCGGATCGTACGCGAGGGCCCGGGCGAACGCGAGCAGCTGCCGCTGGCCCGCCGACAGGCTGGCCCCCCGCTCGTGAACCGGCGCCTTGAACCCGCCTGGCAGGCGCCCGATGAAGCGGTCGGCGTTGACGAGCCGGGCCGCCTCTCGCACCTTCGCGGCGCTGATTCCCGGGTTCCAGAGCGTGATGTTGTTCTCGATGTCGCCCGTAAACAGGAACACGTCCTGCAGCACGATGCCGATGTGCCGGCGCAAATCCTGGCGGCGGACGTGCCGGATATCGACGCCGTCGACGAGGATCTGGCCGCGCTGGATGTCGTAGGACCGGTTGAGCAGGTTGATGATGGACGACTTGCCTGCGCCCGTCGCACCCACCAGGGCCACCGATTCCCCGGGCCGCAAATGGAAGCTGACGTCCCGGAGCACCCAGTCTTCGTTGTTGTAGGCGAACCATACGTTCTTAAACTCAATCTCGCCCCGCACCTCGGGCAATGAGACCGGTTCGGCCGGGTCCTCCTCCGGCTTGGTGTCCAGAATCAGGAAAATGCGCTCGGCGGACGCCATGGCCGCCTGCATAATGTTGTATTTCTCCGTCAAGTCGTTGATCGGCCGGAAGAACGTCTGGATGTACTGGATGAAGAGGTACAAGACGCCGAAGTCCAGCGTGTTTTGCACGACGCGGCCGCCGCCGTACCAGATCAATATGGCCAGCGCCAGCGACGACAGGAACTCGACCGCGGGGCGAAAGAGGGCGAACACCCGCACTTCCTGGAGCATCGAGCGGTAATGGTCCTGGTTGATCTCGTCGAACTCCCGGAACTTGCGCTCCTCCTGGTTGAAGATCTGGATGATGCGCATGCCGGCGATGTTCTCGGCCAGCGTAGCGTTGATGCGGGCAAGCTTGATCCGCACTTGCCGGTACGCATCCCGCGCCCGGACGCGGAACTGGACCGTCACCAACGCCACGAGCGGCATCACCGCCAGGCTGACCAGGGCCAGCTGCCAGTGGACCCGGAACATGACGACGAGGATGCCAAGCAACAGGAAGATGTCCTGGAACAGGTTGACCAGGACGTTGGTGAACATCTCGTTGAGGGTGTCGGTGTCGTTGGTCGCCCGCGTTACAAGCCGCCCGACGGGGTTGCGATCGAAAAACCGCACCGGCAGCCGCTGCAGGTGCGAGAAAATTTGCGCCCGGATGTTGTACACGATGCGCTGTCCCGTGTAGTGCAAGATGTAGACTTGGGCGTAGTTGAGGACAAAGGACGCGGTGATGATCCCGAGAAACAGCCACGCGAGCCGGACCACCGCATCGAGGTCCGGTTGGCGCAGCGCCCGGATGCTGTCCTCATCGAGCCGGACCGCGGGAAACATCTCACCGCCGGCGACGACGGAGAGGCCGCCCGCCTCGGTCACGGCCTGCCGAACCTGCGTGCGCTGGTCGATGACGCCGTCGATCAGGTAGTACTCACTGGCCACGCCGGTTTCCACGAGCACGATCTGGTGCCACCGTTCGACCGCCGTCCCGGGCGGCACGTCCTTCTCCTTGACGAGCACGTAGCCGTTCCACAACACCCCGGGAGCAGGCTCGGTGCCAGGGGTGAACGCGGCCAATGGCTGCTCAAAGGCCATCAGATGATCGTCGATCGCGACGCGGACGATGTAGGGACGGGCAAGCTCGCTGGCGGTGAGCAGCAGGATGAGGACGAACGCGACGAGCATCCAACCGGCGAACGGTCGCGCGTATTGCAGCAGCCGGCGCATGAGCCGTGCGTCGTACGCTTTGCCAAGGACGTCTTCCTGGTGATAATCTTGCAAGGGTTACACCTTCTCGGCGGCTTGCCTATCCGGCTTGTTCCAGCTCTTGCTCGAGGAGCTGCCGCCGGTACGTCTCGGCGTACAGCCCGTCCAGCTCCAGCAGCTGCTGGTGCGTGCCTTGTTCCACGATCCGGCCGTCGTCCAGGACGATGATGTGGTCGGCGTCCTTGACCGTCGAGATCCGGTGGGCGATGAGGATGCTGGTGCGGCCGCGCATGGCCCGCCGCAACTCCTGGAGGATGGCCTCTTCGGTCTGGGTGTCCACGGCGGACAGGCAGTCATCGAAGATGAGAATGCGCGGGTTTTTGACCAGCGCCCGGGCGATGCCGGTGCGCTGCTTTTGACCGCCTGAGAGGGTGACGCCGCGCTCGCCCACCATCGTGCGGTATCCTTGCGGGAAGCCGACAATGTCGTCGTGCAGCCGGGCCTGCTTGGCCGCGGCCTCGATGGCTTCCTGGGAAAACTCCCCGCCGAAACCGATGTTGTCGGCGATGGTGGTGGAGAACAAGAAGTTGTCCTGGGGCGCGTAGCCGATCTGGCGGCGCAGCGTCCGCAAGGGTAGGCGCAGGACGTCGTGGCCGTCGATGAACACCGTGCCGGCCGGCGGGTCGAACACGCGCACCAGCAGGTTGGCGAGGGTCGTCTTGCCGCTTCCGGTCCGGCCGACGATGGCGAGAGTCTGTCCCGGCTCCACCGTCACGGTGATCTTGGACAGGACCGGCGTTTCCGTGCCGGGATACGTAAAGGACAGATCGCGGATCTCGATGCGGCCGGTCAGCTCCTGCACGGGCACCGCGTCGGGCGCGTCGACGATTTCGGGCCGTTCGTTGAAGATGACCCGCAGCCGCTCCATCGAGGCGCGCCCGCGCTGGAGCATGTTGATGACCCATCCGACCGCCATCATCGGCCACGTCAGCATGCCGAGATACATGTTGAAGGCGATGAAATCGCCCAGGCTGATCCGGCCGTAAATGACCAAGGAGCCTCCGTAGCCGACGACGATGATGACGCTCAAGGCCGAGAGAAACTGCACCAGCGGGTGAAACATGCCCCACACCCGCACCAGGCGCATGTTCATGTCGACGTTGTGCTGGTTGACCTGGGCGAAACGCTGGATCTCCGAGTCCTCCCGGGTGAACGCCTTGACGACGCGGATGCCCGCCAAGTTTTCCTGGACGCGGTCCGTCAAGTCGGAGAAGGCTTCCTGCACCCGCCGGAAACGCCGGTTGATGAGGCGGCCGAAGTAGGTCACCGTCAGGGCAAGGAACGGCAGCGGCGCGAGGGCCAGCGCGGTTAGGCGCGCGTCGGTCGTGCGCAGGAGGATGATGAGGATGGCCGTCGTCATAAAGATGGCGTCCGTGGCCATTACCAGTCCAGGACCCATGGCCATGCGCACCGCGTTGATGTCGTTGGTTGCGTGGGCCATGAGGTCGCCGATCTTGTGCTCGATGAAGTAGCGCGGTGATAACGTCTGGAGGTGAGCGTACAGCTTGTTGCGCAGGTCGTACTCAAGCAGCCGCGCGGTGCCCATGACGTAGATGCGCCACAAGTACCGCCCGATGGCGATGAGGACCGCGAGGGTGACGATAATGCCGCCGTACAGCCAGATGGCCCCCGTCGTCAGCCTGCCGGTGGGAAGCTCGTCCACGAAGCGCCGCATCACCTGGGGCGTGACCAGCTGCATCGCGTTGACGACCACGAGGCTGAGCAGGCCCGCGATGTACCGCCAGCGGTACCGAAGCAGGAATTCACGGACGAGTGGGAAAGAAGTCAAGCAGTTGCATCTCCCATCGCGACGGGCGCCGCGCCCTCGCTCGCGGGGTTAGGACTCCATGGAGTACATTATCGCAACCGCGTTTGTTTGACAAGCAGACCAGCCGTGAGGTGGGTTCCATGAAGCAGGTGCGGGTCGGCGCGGCCCAAGGGTTCTACGGCGACATCATCGAACCCGCGTTGGACCTGGCCGAAAAGTCAGATGTAGCGTACTTGTGCTTCGACTGCCTGGCGGAGCTGACGCTGGCCATCCTGCAGAAAGACCGCCAGCGGGACCCGGCCCTTGGCTATACCAAAGACATCACCGCCACGGCGCGGGCTCTCCTGCCTTACGTCAAGAGAAAAGGCATCAAGCTGATTACGAACGCGGGCGGGCTCAATCCGGAGGGCGCCCGGCGGGAAGTGGAGCGCATCGCCCGGGAGATGGGCATCAAGGGCTTGCGCGTCGGCATTGCCACGGGCGACGACATCTTGGACCGGCTGGACGAGCTGCAGGCGGCCGGTGTGGATCTCTCGGACAAGGACACCGGCCGGCCCTTGTCGGAAATCCGGGACCGCCTGCTCTTCGCCAACGCCTACCTTGGCGCATGGCCCATCGTGGAGGCGCTGCGGCAGGGGGCCGATGTGGTCATCACGGGCCGGACGACGGACACGGCGCAGTTTCTCGCCCCCTGCATCTATGAACTGGGATGGGGCCCGGAGGACTGGGACCGGTTGGCCCAGGGCCTTGTTCTCGGTCACCTGATGGAGTGCTCGGGCCAGGTCACCGGCGGCAACCACAGCGGCGCCTGGTGGGACGTGCCGGACCTCGACCGCATCGGCTACCCGATGGCGGAGGTGAGCGAGGACGGGTCGTTCGTTCTGACCAAGGCACCGGGCACCGGCGGCCGCGTCAGCGTGGATACGGTGCGGGAACAGTTTCTCTACGAGATTCACGATCCGCGCACGTACATCACCCCCGATGCCATCGCTGACCTGACGACGGTGCGGCTTGAGCAGGCGGGACCGGACCGGGTGAGAGTCTCCGGTGCCACGGGCAGGCCGGCGCCGCCGACGCTCAAGGCGGTCATGGGCTACCGCGCCGGTTTCATGGGGTCGGGGATGGTCGGTTTCTCTTGGCCAAAGGCTCTTTCCAAGGCCCGCAGGGCGGCGGAGATCATCCAAAAGCAGATCGAGCGCCTCGGCGTGCAATATGACGACATCTACGTAGACTACCTGGGCGTGAACGCCCTGCACGGGCCGGCGGCGCCGATTCCCGACGAAGACACGATTAATGAAGTGTTCTTGCGCGTCTCCATCCGTACCCGAGACCGGGAGCAGGCGGCGCGGCTTGGCCGGCTGTTCCCGCCGCTGGTGCTCAACGGTCCGCCCGGGGTGGCCATGATGCCCTTTGCCGCCTTTACCCGGGAGCTGATTGGGCTTTGGTCGGCGCTCATTCCCCGCCGCCTCGTGGAGGAGCGGGTGCAGGTATCCGTGGAGGAGGTGGGCTAAGGCGGGATGGCGAAAGTGCGACTCAAAGACGTGGTTTTGGCTCGTTCGGGCGACAAGGGCGACACGTGCGACATCAGCGTCTTCGCGCCCAATGAGGCCGTCTATGAGCACTTGCGGCGCGTGCTGACCGCCGACGTCGTCAAGCGCCACTTCGGCCCATGGGTGCAGGGCGCTGTCGAGCGGTTCGAAGTGCCCAACGTGCTGGCCCTCAAGTTTTTGTGCCATGGGGCGCTCGGGGGCGGCGCCAGCTCGTCGCTGCGCCTCGACAACCTGGGCAAATGTTTCGGTCCCAACCTGCTGCGCTTGGAAATTGACATACCGGATCATCTGCTGGCGGGAGGCGAGGGCCGTTGACGCAAGTGACGGCACCCATGACGGGTGTTGTGTACCAGCTGCCGGCGGCAGTCGGTGCCGCGGTCGACGAGGGTGAAAGCGTCGCGATCCTTGAGTCGATGAAGATGCATGTCCCGGTGCCGGCGCCTAAGGCCGGCCGGATCAAGGAGATCCGCGTGCAGGAGGGCGAGTTCGTCGAGGAAGGGGCCGTACTGGCCGTCATCGAGTGACACCTCCATCCACGACTCAGCGCGGAGAGGACGTTGCGCAGATGGGGCAGAGGGACCGCCTGCAGGCGGAAGTCGCCCGCATTGCGGCCGGTGGCCCGCCGCACTACCACGACAAAAACCGCGAGCAAGGCAAGATGTTTGTCCGCGATCGCCTGCGCCGGCTCTTGGACCCGGGCAGCTTCGTGGAAGACGGCATGCTCGCCCGCTGCGAGGATCCCGGTATGCCGGCGGACGCGGTGGTCACGGGAATAGGCCGGATCGACGGGCGCACCGTGTGCGTCATGGCATCGGACTCCACCGTTAAGGCCGGCAGCTGGGGCGCCCGCACGGTGGAGAAGATCGTCCGCATTCAGGAACAGGCGCTCAAGTTCAACGTGCCGATCCTGTACCTGGTGGACAGCGCCGGTGGCCGCATTACCGATCAAGTAGAGATGTTTCCGGGCCGCAGGCACGCCGGCCGCATTTTCTACAACCAGGTCAAGATGTCAGGCCGGGTGCCCCAAGTGTGCGCCCTGTTCGGTCCGTCGCCGGCAGGAGCGGCATACTTGCCGGCTTTGTCCGACGTCGTCATCATGGTGGAGGGAAACGCGAGCGCATACCTGGGTTCGCCCCGAATGGCCGAGATGGTCATCGGAGAGAAGGTGGACCACGAAACGATGGGCGGCGCTCGCATGCACTGTACCGTCAGCGGGCTCGGCGACTTCCTGGCGCGCTCCGAGGACGAAGCCATCGGGATCATGCGCCGGTACTTGTCCTACATGCCCGACAACTGGATGGGCGTACCGGACGCCGTGGCGCCGCGGGAGCCGGCCGGCGCCTCGCCCTTGTCCGCGATCGTGCCGGCGGACCAAAACACGCCGTTCAACATGTACCGATTCATCGAGAGCTTGGTGGATGCGGAAAGCTTCTTCGAGGTGAAAAAGGAGTACGCTCCTGAGCTCATCACCGGTTTCGCCCGCCTAAGCGGACAGGTGATCGGCATCGTGGCCAACCAGCCGGCGGTCAAGGGCGGCGTGCTGTTCGTCGACTCGGCCGATAAAGGCGCCCGGTTCATCTGGCTTTGCAACGCTTACAACATTCCGTTGCTCTTTTTGGCCGATGTCCCCGGTTTCATGATCGGCTCGCGCGTGGAGCGCCAGGGCATCATTCGCCACGGTGCGAAGATGATCTGCGCGGTCAGCGAGGCGACGGTGCCAAAGATTTCCGTGATCGTGCGCAAGGCGTACGGAGCGGGCCTATACGCCATGGCGGGGCCCGCCTTTGAGCCCGACGCATGTATCGCCCTGCCCGGAGCCCAGATCGCCATTATGGGACCGGAGGCGGCCGTCAACGCCGTTTACTACAACAAAATCCAGGAGCTCCCGGAGGAGGAGAGGCCCGCGTACGTGGCGGCCAAGCGGGCCGAGTACGCAGCCGACATCGACATTTTCCGCCTTGCCTCCGAGCTCATCGTGGACGCGGTCGTCGATCCGGACAGCCTGCGGGAGGAGCTGACCCGCCGGTTCGCCGCGGCCGCGGGAAAAGCGGTCAGCTTTACCGAGCGGCGCTGCCCGGTATATCCCGTCTGAGGTGGAGTGATGCGCGACGGCGGTGCTGGTCACGGGGGCGGCGGGGTTTGTGGGCCGGCACGTGGTGGCCGGCTTGCGACGGATCCATGCCCCGGTGCGGGCCGTGGTGCGGCCCGGGCGGCCGGGGCGGTCTCCCGCCGGCGTGGAGGTCGTACCCATTGACCTGCGGGCGCCCGGGCACCATCTCGCGGTGGCGCTTGAGGGTGCGGACGCCGTCGTGCATGCGGCGGGCGTGCGGGCGGAGCGGCCGTGGCGCGGGGAGACTTTCCAGGCGGCCCACGTGGAGGCGACGGAGCGCCTGGTGGCCGCCGCCGAAGCCGCAGGTGTGCAGCGGTTTGTCCTCGTCAGCTGCTTGGGAGCGGGGGACGACGCCGGGATCGCTCTCTTGAGGGCCAAGGCGGCCGCTGAGGAGATCGTGCGGGCCAGCCGGCTGGAGTGGACGATCTTGCGCTGCGGGCTCATCTACGGCCCGGGCGACGGGCGCGTGATGCGGCTTGCCCGCTGGATGGGCTGGCTGGGAAGGGCGCCTATCGTGGGCGATGGCCTTTTTCGGGTGCAGCCCATTGCCGTCGGGGACGTCGTGGCCGGGTGTGTACGCGCGGCCACCACGAGCCTGCTGGCAAGGCGGGTGTTTTCGGTGGCGGGACCCGACGTAATGGCGTTCCGGGACATGGTGGAGCTGCTCGCGGCTGCCATCGATCGGCGGTTGCCCCCCTTGCGCATCCCGCTCGCGATGGCCCATGGGCTCACGGCCATGCGGGTCCGCGGCTTGGTGCCGTGGACCGCCGATGAGCTGCAGGTGATGATGCAGGGTTTCACGTGCGACCCGCGGGAGTACTTCGAGGCGGCAGGCGTAGCGCGGCCCTTGCCCTTTAGCGCCGCGGTGCGGGCGTATCTGGGAGCGTAACCCGCCTGGCGGACGACGGGAGCAGGCTGCGTTTCAGCCGATGCCGGCGCTGGTGGCGGGGAGGGCCCGCCTCGGCGCCGGGGAGACCTACAATCTGTTTTCTACAGGAGGTTGTCGGCCGATGCGTATCCGGTACTTGGGCCACTCGGCGTTCGTGCTCGAAGCGGACGGGAAGCGGGTGGCGGTTGATCCGTTCATGACTGGAAACCCCAAGTGCGCGGCGAAGCCCGAGGAGCTGGACGTGGACGGCATCCTGCTCACCCACGGCCATGCCGACCACGTCGGCGACGCCGTCGCCATCGCGCAGCGCACGGGGGCCCTTATCGTCGCACCGGTAGAGCTGGCTGGTTACCTGGCCGCGCAGGGCGCGCCCAAGACGCACGGGATGAACTTCGGCGGCACGCGCCAGTTCGACTTCGGACAGGTGAAAATGGTGCCCGCGTGGCACAGCTCGTCCCTGGACGGCCCTTCTGGACCGGTCTACCTCGGCAACCCGGCGGGATTTCTCATCACCATGGGCGGCGTTACCGTTTATCACGCGGGCGACACGTGTCTCTTCGGCGACATGGAGCTCATCGGGCGCCGCCACCGGATTGACGTGGCGTTGTTGCCCATCGGCGACAACTACACGATGGGCCCTGAGGACGCCGGGTACGCAGTGGAGCTCATCAAGCCGCGCTGGGTCGTCCCCATGCACTACGACACGTTCCCGTTGATCGCCCAGGACCCGCAGGCGTTCGCACGACTGGCCGAGGCCGCCGGTGCCCGCTGCCACGTGATGGCGCCCGGCGATGAGTGGACCGTGCCGCTGTAAGGCGGGCATCGTGCGCACAAGGCTTGACGAGCCGCCGGCCTAAGGGCAGGCGGCTTTCTCATCGAGCGCGGGAGGGGGCGGGAATATGGCCAAGCCGGACGAGATCGCCATAGCATGCGTGCAAGCCCGGGTGAGCCTGGAGGATTACGTCACCAAGGAAGCGTTCCGGCACCTCGTGGAGCGCCTGATGGCGAAAGCTGCGGCCGCCATGCCACCCGGCGTGCCGCGGCTCGTCGTTTTTCCCGAGGATTTCGCCTCCGGGTGCATCTTTGCGGGTGAGGCCGACGCCGTGCGGGGGGACGCGAGCCTCCGGGGAGCGGTGGCGGCCTTGGTCAAACGCCATTTCACGGGCGTCATGGCCCAGCGCCTGCGGCACCGGGTCGGCTGGGTGCGGGCGTTGGCCCTACACCGGGCAGCGGCCGTAGCGGACGTGTACTTCACCGTCTTTCAGGAAGCGGCCAGGCGCTTTGGGGCGTACGTGCTCGGAGGCACGGTGCTGCTGCCCGACTTGGACGACTCCGGCCGGCCACTGGGACGGGAGGTGTACAATACCGCCTACCTGTTTGGGCCCGACGGGCGCGTCGTGGGAGCCCAGCGAAAGGCGTTTCTGATCGACATCGAAGGGCCCGGCGGGCTTGATCTGTCTACCGGCAGCGTGGCGGGGATTGCGGCCTGGGACACGGAGCTCGGGCGTGTCGGCGTGG
>CALFSR010000210.1 GCA_937916565.1 uncultured Bacillota bacterium
GGCGGCCCTGCTCGATCCCGGCACCTTCACCGAAATCGACTCCTTCGTCCGCCAGGAGCCCTCCACCGGCGCCGGCGACGCACCCATTGGCGAGGGCGTCGTCACGGGCTGGGGCCGCATTCACGGCCGCCCCGTCTTTTGCTACTCCCAGGACTTCACCATTTTCGGCGGCTCCGTGGGCGAGCTGCACTCGCGCAAAATCTGCAAGGTGATGGACCTGGCCTACCGCGCCGGTTCCCCCATTGTCGGCATCAACGACTCGGGCGGCGCCCGCATCCAGGAAGGCGTCGACGCCCTAGGCGCCTACGGCGAAATCTTCGCCCGCAACGCCCGCCTGTCGGGCGTCGTGCCGCAGATCTCCGTCGTCCTGGGCCCGTGCGCGGGCGGCGCCGTGTACTCCCCCGCCCTGACGGACTTTACGTTTGTCGCCGACCACGTCAGCAAGATGTTCATCACGGGCCCTCAGGTCACAAAGGCGGCTACGGGCGAAGACGTCACCTTTGAGGAGCTGGGCGGGGCGGCCGCGCACAGCACCAAAAGCGGCGTCGCCCACTTCCGTGCTCGTTCGGAATCCGAATGCCTGTCCATGGTGCGGTCGCTCTTCGCGTACCTTCCGTCCAACAACACGGACGCCCCGCCCGCGGCAGAGCCCGTCGCACCGCCGGGCTCTCCGGACGAATTGCTGAGCGTCGTGCCCACCGCACCCAACAAGGGCTACGACGTGCGCGAAGTTCTCCGGCGGGTGCTGGACGGCGGGCAGCTCTTGGAAGTGCACCAGGAGTTCGCGCTCAACGCGGTCGTCGGTTTCGGCCGGCTGGGCGGCCAAGTCGTGGGCGTCATCGCCAACCAGCCGCGCGTGCTCGCCGGGTGCTTGGACATCGACGCTTCGGACAAGATCGCCCGTTTTGTCCGGTTTTGCGATGCCTTCAACATCCCGCTCATCACTTTCGTGGACGTTCCCGGCTTTCTCCCCGGCGTCGCCCAGGAGCACCGGGGCATTATCCGCCACGGAGCCAAAATCTTGTACGCCTACGCGGAGGCGACGGTTCCAAAGATCGCCGTCATCCTGCGCAAGGCGTACGGCGGGGCGTACGTCGCCATGAGCAGCCGCGGCATCGGTTCCGACCTCGCCTTTGCGTGGCCGACCGCGGAGATCGCGGTCATGGGACCGGAGGGCGCGGCCCAGATCCTATACAAGAACGAACTCGCCCACGCCGCCGACCCGACGGCGCTGCTCGCCGAGAGGACGCGGGAGTACCGGGAACGCTACGCCAATCCGTACGTAGCGTGCGCCCGGGGCATGATCGACGACGTCCTTGACCCGCGGGAAACGCGGCCGCGCCTCATCGACGCCTTGGCGGCCCTGGCGGACAAGCGGGAGGACCGGCCGCCTAAAAAGCACGGCAACATCCCGCTCTAAGAGGGGCTGGGGGCAACGGAAGTGTCTGACCTGTTTCGCCGGATTCTCATCGCCAACCGGGGAGAAATCGCCCTGCGGATCGTGCGCACGTGCCGGGAGCTCGGCATTGAAACCGTCGTGATCCACAGCGACGCCGACGCGGCGTCGCTCCCCGTGGAGCTTGCGGACGCCGCTCTTCCCCTCGCCGATCCCTGGTGCTACCTGGACGGACCCCGCATCGTGCAGGCGGCCCTGGACGCCGGCGCCCAGGCGATTCACCCGGGCTACGGGTTTCTTGCGGAAAACGCGGGCTTCGCCCGGCTGTGCAGGGAGGCGGGGATCGCCTTTATCGGACCCTCGCCCGAGGTCATGGAGCACCTGGGCGAAAAAGACAGGGCGCGGGCCTCGGCCATCGCCCTCGGGATCCCGTGCCTGCCCGGCAGCGAACCGGTGACGGACCTGGCGGCGGCCGCCCGCCAGGCGGCTGCTATCGGTTACCCCGTGCTGGTCAAGGCGGTAGCCGGCGGCGGCGGTCGGGGCATGCGCCTGGCCCGGGACGAGGAGGAGCTCGCGCGGGTGTTGCCGCGGGCGATGTCGGAGGCGCAGGCCGCCTTTAAGTCGCCCCTCGTGTACTTGGAGAAATACCTTGAAGGGGCGCGGCACGTCGAAATACAGGTGCTGGCCGACGCGCACGGCCGCGTCGTGCACTTGGGCGAGCGGGACTGCACGGTGCAGCGCCGGCACCAGAAGCTGATCGAGGAATCGCCCTCGCCGGCCGTCACCCCAGCCGTCCGGGAGGCCATGGGTGCAGCCGCCGTGCGCTTGCTGGCCGCCCTCGGCTACACCAACGCCGGTACCGTCGAGTTTCTGCTGGACAAGGACGGGCGGTTCTACTTTCTCGAGGTCAACACCCGCATCCAGGTGGAGCATCCCGTGACGGAGATGCGGTACGGTCTTGACCTCATCGAGGCCCAGATCCGCGTCGCCGCCGGCCAGCCGCTGCCGTATGGCCAAGCGGATCTCGTGCCCCGCGGCTGGGCCATCGAATGCCGCATCAACGCGGAAGACCCTCTGCGCTCCTTCGCGCCGCGGCCTGGGCTCATCCACGGCTGGCTCCCCCCGGCCGGTCCTGGTATTCGCGTCGACGGCGCCGCCCGGGCCGGCTGGCGCATCCCGGCCTTCTACGACTCGATGGTGGCCAAGCTCATCGCTTGGGCGCCCGGGCGCGCCCAAGCTTTGGCCCGCATGCAGCGGGCGCTGCGGGAGTTTCGGGTCGAAGGCGTGCCCACCACGATCCCATTCCACTTGGCGGTGCTGGCGACGCCGCGCTTTGCCGCCGGCGACATCGACACCCGCTTTGCCGAGACGGATGTCCCGGAAGACGCGGTGCGGGCGCACGCCGAGGCGTTGGCCCCGGCGCACCCAACGACGCGCCAGGCGGCCGGATCGAGTCCCGCTTCGGACACGCCCGCCACGCCCGGGACGCGGGCCGCTCCAGGGGTGGGCGGTCCGTCCGGTGCTGCGGCAGCCAAAAGGGATGCCGTCGACGCCGCGGCCAGGCGTCTTGCGGCCATCGCAGCGGCGGTGGCGGCGGTGATGGACGGGCCCCACAAGATCGTGTCCGTCCGCCCGCTGCACGAGGCCGGACCGGCGCGCTCTTCATGGGGCACGGCCGGTCGGATGCAACTTATGACCGACCGCCGGCGTTTCGCCAACCCCGCTTTGGACAGGAGGAATCACCGTGCATCCGACTCCCGGTCATCGCAGGCGCTTTGCGATCACGGTTGACGGCATCCGTCATGAAGTGATCGTGGAGGAGTTGCCCGACGTGTTCCCGCCGGCCGGCGCGCCGGTGACCGCGCGGGACCTCGCCGCCCTGGCTTCCCCGCCGGGCGGTGCACCCAATCCCGGCAGCACCGGTGTTGGTGTGCCGCAAGACGGCCCCGGGGGCGCTCCTGCGGACGGCTGGGTGCCGGCGCCGATGCCCGGCACGGTCACCGAGGTGCGGGTAAAGCCGGGCGATCGTGTGGAGCGCGGCGACGTGCTCCTGGTCTTGACGGCCATGAAACTCGAAAACGAGATCGCGGCTCCGGCCGGCGGTGTGGTCGAGGCCGTGGCGGTGCAGCCCGGCGTGACCGTAAACAGCGGCGATCCCCTGGTGCAGCTCCAGGCTGAGGGGGTATAGCCCGTGTCCGGAGACGCCGTTGCCCTCGCCCGCCGCATGCTCGCCGGCGACCGCCGGGCCTTGGCCCGGCTCATCACCATCGTCGACGACGGCGACCCCGCTGTCGCGAGCGTGATGCGGGAAATTCACCCCAAGACCGGACGCGCGCACGTGATCGGTATCACGGGCCCTCCCGGCGCGGGCAAGAGTACCCTCGTCTGGGCGCTGGCGGCCGAGTATCGCCGGCGCGGGCGCGAGGTGGGCGTCATTGCCGTGGACCC
>CALFSR010000211.1 GCA_937916565.1 uncultured Bacillota bacterium
GGGCGTCGGGGGCTGCACCCCAAGGCCCAGGAAGCTCAAGGACGCCTCCATCAGAATCACCCAGGCCACCCGCAACGTGGCCACCACGATGACGGCCGACAGCGTGTTGGGCAGGATCTCCCGCCACATG
Organism: uncultured Bacillota bacterium; assembly: GCA_937916565.1. Lineage (GTDB taxonomy): Bacteria > Bacillota > Limnochordia > Limnochordales > ZCTH02-B6 > ZCTH02-B6. The sequence continues at coordinate 131 of CALFSR010000211.1, forward strand.
ATGTGGGCGTCGCCTGCGCCGACCGCCCGGGCCGCCTCCACATACTCCTGGTTTTTGGCCGCCAGCACCTCGCCCCGCACGACCCGGCACGGCGTCACCCACTCTTTGTAAACCAAGGCAAGCACCATGTTCATGAAACCAGGGCCCATTACCGCCATCAGGCCGATGGCGAGCACAAGATACGGGAAGGAAAGTAGGATGTCCACCACCCGTTGGATGACCGCGTCCACCCGTCCGCCGTAGTAGCCCGACAGGAGGCCGAAAAAGATGCCCACGGTGGTCGCCAGGGTGATGACGATGGCGCCCACGGTCAAGGACGCCCGCGCCCCCCACATAATGCGGCTGAGGATGTCCCGTCCCAGCTGGTCGGTGCCCAGCGGGTGTTCCCAGCTCCCGCCTTCCATCCAGGCGGGCGGGCGGAAACGCTTGAGAAAGTTGGCTTGCGCCGGGTCGTGGGGCGCGAGCCACGGTGCCAACACGCCCATGGCCACCACCAGCAGCACCACTACGCCGCCGGCCACTGCCAGGCGGTGCTTGCGAAACCGGCGCCAGAACTCGAGGGCCGCCGCCCGCTCCCGCTCCAGCGCCCGTTGCCAAGCGGCCGCCTCTTGTGTTTCCACCGGCGGTGTCGCCGCTGCCACGCTCATCTCCACCCCGCTACAGCCGCACCCTCGGATTAAGCAGCGTATAGAGGACGTCGGCCAAGAAGTTCATGGTCACGTAGGTAACCGCGTAGACCAGCACGGAGGCTTGCACGACCGTGTAATCCCGGTTGTAGATAGACTCCACCACCAGGCGCCCTATGCCCGGCCAAGCGAAAACCGTCTCCACAATCATGTTTCCACCCAGCAAGACGCCGATGTTGAGGGTAACCACGGTCACCGTAGGGATAAGCGCGTTGCGCAGGCCGTGACGCAGCACCACCTGGGTGCCGGACAAGCCCTTGGCTCTGGCGAAGGTGATGTAGTCCTGGTGCACCACCTCCAGCATGCTGGATCGCGTGACCCGCATGGTCAGCGCCGCCATGGAGGTGCCCAGGGTGATCGCCGGAAGGAGCAAGTGACGCAGGGCAGCCTTGAGGGCCGGCCAGTTTCCGGTCAGAAGGGAATCGATCACGTAGAAGCCCGTGATGTGCTGCGGTTCCATCCCCCAAGGGACGCGGCCGGAGATGGGCAACAGGCCCCAGTGGACGCCAAACACGAGCATAAGGACGAGTCCGAGCCAAAAGTCCGGCATGGATACCCCCAGCAAGGCCCCCACCGTACCGACCTTGTCCACCGCCGAGTAGCGGCGGACCGCGGCGATAACGCCCGCGGGGATGGCGATGAGCAAGGACACTAAGATCGCGGCCGCCGTCAGCTCGACGGTCGCAGGCAGGCGGGATAAGATCAGATCCCGCACCGGCTGCCGTTGCACCAGCGACATGCCCAGGTCTCCGCGAAGCAAACCGCTCAGGAAGCGCAGGTACTGGACATGAAACGGCTGGTCGAGTCCAAGCTCCCGGCGGTAGCGTTCCAGGTCCGCCTCCGTCGCGGCCGACTCGCCCGCGAACATGACCTCCACCGGATCCCCCGGGGTGAAGTACATCAGGGCGAACACGATCAGAGTCACGCCCAAGACGACTGGAATCAGCTGGAACAAGCGGTTGATGATCTGCGCCGCGCTCATGGATCCCCTTCCCCTGGTCCTCGGGAGGGCGAGAGGCGGCGGGTCAATCCGCCGCCGTCGTCCTCCCGATCCGGCACCGGCCGCGCCGTCCAGCCCCGCCGAATACCGGAGGCACTCACGTGCGGTTACTGCTTAACCGCCGTGTGCAGGTTGATGCGACTGTCGGGGATAGGATCCCAGCCGCTGAGGGCCTTGTTTTGGGCGTACAGTTCCTGGGTGATGTACTCGAAAATCATCGGCGCTTCGTCGTAAACGATGGCCTGGGCTTTGCGGTACGCCTCCGCCCTCTCCTCAAGGTCGGCGGTGGATTCCGCCAGATCGATCAAGGCGTCTACCTCGGGATTGGAGTACCCGCCGTAGTTGCCCCGGTCGCCCGTGCGCAGCTTGGGCACAAAGATGCCGGTCGGATCCATGGTGCTGTCGCCCCAGTCGGTCATCATCGCGTCCAACTCGCCCCGGCGCATGGCATCAACCATGCTGTTGTAGTCACCCCAGACCCGCACGCGGGCGGTCACGCCGATCTGCGACAGCATAAACGCGTACGCCTCGGCCACGTCCCGCCGCTTGTCCTCGACGTTCAGCTCAAACGTGAAGCCGTTAGGATAGCCGGCTTCCGCCAGGAGGGCGCGCGCCTTGGCGGGGTCGTAGGGGTAGGGCGTCAAGTCATCGTTGTGCCCAAAGGACAAGGGCGACAGGATGGTGGACAACGGCTGGCCCAGTCCGTCCAGCAGCTGGTCGATGATGAGCTGCACGTCGACGGCATAGTTCATGGCCTGCCGGACACGGACGTCATCGAAGGGCGGCCGGCGCACGTTGAACTCGGTGAAGTAGCTTCGGGTCCCCATCACGGGCCGCAGCTCAAGGTTGGGATGACGCTCGATGTCAGGGATGGCGTGAACCGGGACGGCGGCCATGATGTCAATCTCACCGGCCATGAGGGCCGCCAGCCGGGTGGCGTTTTCGGGGATCACGCGAAAGATGACCCGCTGCGCCGGCGCCGGCCCGCCGCGGCCCAAGTCGGGGGCACCGCCGTAATAGTCGTCAAACCTTTCCAGCACGACATGGCTGCCGCGCACCCACTCCACGAACTTGAATGGCCCGGTGCCGATAGGGTGCTCCACCAGCCCGTCGCCCACCGATGCAGGCACCACCATGTGGTGCACCAAGTAGGGCAGGAACACGGACCACGCTTGCGCGAGATAGACCCGCACCGTGTAGTCGTCCACGGCTTCCGCGTGGGTTACCGGACCTAGGAGGTCCTTGCGGGGCGACGTTTGCCCGCCCATCGCACCTTCCTGCACGTAGCGATTGATGGAATAAGCCACGTCGCGGGCCGTCATTTCGGACCCGTCATGGAATTTCACCCCGCGGCGCAGTCTGAACTCCCACGTAGTTCCGTCGATCTGGACGATGCTTTCGGCCAGTTCGGGGACGGGTTGCATGTCGGGCCCGCGCGTGACCAGCCCGTCATAGATGTTGCGCAGGATCGTTTCCGTGTCCCGGTGACGGAAGTTGTGAGGATCCAGGTTGACCAAGTCGGAGGTGATGCCGACGACGATAGTGTCTTTGCTTGCCTGGGCCGACGCGAAGCTCAACGAAGCGACTAGGACGAGGATGGCAGCTACGATCCCGAGTCTCACCATATCGACCTCCTCGCTCGTGCTGAAGGCGGGGTCAGATCTTTCGCTTCTTCCCCTCCTTTCCTCTTTTTTTCGACCCCATCGACTACATTGGCTGCGTCTTCTCTTTGCGGCAAATCAAATCCTTCCAACGTCAAGAGTAATGCAACTGTCGCGGTGCTGCGGGG
>CALFSR010000212.1 GCA_937916565.1 uncultured Bacillota bacterium
CGAGCCTGCTGAAGCCGTCCCGGAGCCGGTTATCGGCCCGGGCCAAGCGGCGGTTTGCAAGCCGCTGCACCTCTCGCCAGCTGATCCGGCCATCCTGGCTGTCGTTCGCGACGGACTGGAGCTGCTGCACAACAACGGCCGCCTGCCGCCGGAGTTCATCGAGCGTCCGCCACTCCTCCTCGGTGACGGGCTCGCCCTTGGCCGCCCGGCGCGCCAAGGCATAGGCGTAGTCGCCCACCTGGGTGAGAAACCGGGCCGTGCGCAGGAGGGGCACATCGTCGAGCGGCAGCTCGCTAAGGCGCGCCTGTGCGCCGAAAGCTTGCCTCCATACATCGGTCAGGTGTAGCACCTGCTGGCCGGGGCTGTTGGCCACGAGGCTTTTGGCAAGCAGCACCTCCGTGTTTTCCACCTGGGAAAGGAGCTCGTAAAAGGCGCGCTGGTACTGGGCGCTCAGCATGGTCTCGGCCTGCCGCCGCTCCCAGTACTGCCATCCGGCAACCGCCAGCGCCGCCGCTACCAGCAGCACAAGCCCCATCCTGCTCTCCCCGTGCTGCTCCGTCCCGCCCCTTTGCTGCTCCATCCCGCCGCTCCTCTGCCTGAACCTTGCGCCCCCGCCGGGCCTTCCCGGTCAACGGGCGAACACGTGGTTGCCGATGCGGACGATGATCTGCCGCGACCAGATCCACGGGCTTACGGGCTTGTTGGGGTTCCAGAAAAATAGCGCCCCGTAGGTCGGATCCCATCCGTTGAGCGCGTCCTGGGCAGCGCGGTACGCCTCGGCGCTGGGCGTCCGCCGCCAGATGAGCCCGTTGGAAACCGACTCAAAAGCGTGGGGCTGGTAGATCACGCCGCTTAAGCTGTTGGGAAACTGGGAGCTTTTCACCCGGTTGAGGATGACGGCCCCGACAGCGACCTGCCCGACATACGGTTCGCCCTGGGCTTCCGCGGCGATGACCCTGGCGAGCAGGTCCACGTCCTCGGCGCGGGTGACGCCGGCGCTGCCCGCCGCCTGACCGCCCGGCACGTTGATGCGCTGTCCGACCGTGAGCCGCTGGGGATTGATGCCGGGGTTGAGCCGCTGCAGCTCGCCGACGGTGGTGCCATACCGGCGGGCGATGAGCCAAAGGGTGTCGCCGGGCTGGACGGTGTACGTCGATTGGGAGTAGGCGGGATCGGGCCTCGCGACGGCAGCAATGACCGCCGCGATCACCAGGGTCAAGACTGCCGCCCTCGCCACGTCTCGCCGCCGCATCCGTCCTCCTCCTCCCGGACCAGTATGGCCCCGGCCGGTGCGGGCTATGCGGTCATGCGGACTAACGGGCGATTCCGGTCCACGGGGAGCCGGGCTGAAGCTCCGGACGCAGGTAGTCGGCAGGGTCAGTCGACAAGACTCGGTGCACCCGGGCCCGCCCGTCCGGTCCAGTTTCCAGAACGACACGGCCGCTCCCGATAGTCACCTCCGCGAGGACCGGGGCTACGGCCGCCTGGCCGGCGGACCAGTCCACTCCCGGCGGCTCCTCGGCCAGCACCCACTCGATGGGAACGATCG
>CALFSR010000213.1 GCA_937916565.1 uncultured Bacillota bacterium
CGCCCACCAGCACCACGAGGGTGAGAAGGCGGTCAAGCCACGTGTTGTGCCGCGCAGCGCTGATGAGCCCAGCCGCAAGGCCCAGGACGACGGCGATCAGCATACCGGCGCCGGCCAAGAGAAAGGTGTTGGGATATCGGACCTGGATCTCTTCGAGAACGGGCAGCCCCGTGCGGAGCGATGAGCCGAAGTCCAGGCGCACAACCTCGCCGAGATACCGGAAATACTGCACGTAGAGCGGATCGGTCAAGCCCAGGGCGCGGCGCAGCGCCTCGACCTCCGCGTAGCTGGCGTCGGGACTGACCATGAGCAGGGCGGGGTCTCCCGGAATCACGTAGAAAATAATGAAGGACAGCGTCACTACCAAAAGGAGCACCGGGAGAGAAAGCAGGAGCCGCTGTAGGATATACCTGGCCATCCAATGTCACCCCGTCCGCCGCATCCCGGGCCGCTGAAGCAGGGAGACGCGAAGGGGGAGAGTGAACACCCTCCCCTTCGCGTTCTCCCGCACCTGGCCGCAATGACGCTTGGGCTTTCGCTTACCGGGTCACCCGGGAAAAGTCCAGCACGTCCTGGGGGAACACGCCCACGTTGTTGAGATCGGAACGGGTAGCGAAGACGTGCTGCAGGTTCAGCAAGGGCACGTAGACGGCATCCTCATAGACGATCTGCTGGATCTGCCGGTACACCTCATTGCGCTGTGCCTCATCCGTGAGGCGCATGCCGAGGGCGGCCAGCTCATCCACGACCGGGTTGGAGTAGAAGGACAGGTTCCAACCGTCGGGCGGGAAGAACTCGGAGCCGAACAAAGAGCGGGTCGTCCAGTCGATGTCGTTGGCCGCCGGGCCCCAGGCGAACATGAACGCATGGTGGCCCGCCTCGTTCACGTTCTTGGCCCGCTCGGCCAGCCAGACGCCGGTTTCCAAGATGTTGAGCTGCATGTCGATGCCGACGGCCCGCAGGAAGCCTTGGATGGCCTGGGCGAGCTCGACGTCCATGGGGTAACGGCCCCGCGGTACGTAGGCCACGAAACGAAGCGGCTGGCCGTTCTTGTAGCGGATCCCGTCGGGCCCGGGCACCCAGCCGGCCTCGTCCAGCAGCCGCTTGGCGAGATCCGTGTCAAACTGGTAGGTGCCGGTGGGCGAGTAGCCGATGGTGACGCTGGACACGTACGAATCCGGCACCGTGGCCGCGCCGCTGTAGAGGCGCCCGATGACCAGCGGCAAGTTGATGGCGTGGTTGATGGCCAGGCGCACCCGCACGTCCTTGAACGGCTCGTACGTCTGGTTGAGCGACAAGAAGAGCACCTGGTTCTTGAGACCGGTGCGCAGCGCCACGCCCGGCTGCGAGCGTAGGCGCGCGATGTCCGTCATCTGCACCGGGTAGATGGCGTCGACCTCGCCGGTCTGCAGCATGATCATGCGGGTCGCGGCTTCCGGCACGATGCGGAACACGAGGCGGTCGATGGTCGGCACGCCCGGCTCGTAGTAGTCAGGGTTGCGCTCAAGGACGATGCGGTCGCCCGGCACCCACTCCACCAGGCGGAAGGGGCCCGTGCCGACGGGATTGCGGGAATAACGGTCGCCCGCCCGCTCCACGGCCGCCGGGTTGACGATGCCGCCGTTGAGCACGCTGCTGATGTTGGGCAGGAAAGCGCCGAACGCCTCGCAGGAGATGAGCTTGACGGTGTATTCATCGACGACCTCGACGCCGCACAGGAAGTTGTACACGCTGCTGCGCAGCTTGCCCGACGTGTCGAGGCGGATCCGGTCAAAACTTGCCTTGACGACTTCGGCGGTCACCGGCGTGCCGTCATGAAAGCGTACGCCGCGCCGCAGGTGGAACGTCCACTCCAGGCCGTCCGCGGAAACCTCCCACGACATGGCCAAGTCCGGCTCGATCTGACCCTGGGAGTTCATCCTGACGAGCCTGTTGTACAAGTGCAGGTTGACCATGCCGGAGATGTAGTCGTTGGTGTCGTGGGGGTCCAGCGTCACGGCGTCGGTCGGCAGGGCGACGGTCACCGTACGCTGGGCCAACGCGGCGGGACTGGCAACGAAAGCTGCGACGAACAATGCGATCAAGAGATGGAGCAGAAACCGTTGTTGCATCTGACTTCCTCGCCTCCCTAAGGAGCAAGTGCTATCGGACGGCCGGACTTTCAACTCCCCGCGACGAAAAACCGGCGCTTCTCACCCCCCTGGGTTTTGTCGTCGACTATAGCACACGGCTGCGCGCAATATCGACGGATGGAACTGACGAATTTTGGAAGCGGGTTTTGTGGGGGTGAACCAAAGAAGCGGGCGGCGCAACGCTGAACCGGAACGATTCGTCCGCGAGACGCTCTGCGCGGGGATGGTTTTGGTCGCAGGGAGACAAACAGGACAGCTCCGGACTGTGCGTCGGGTACAGAAAAGAAGGCTCCCCCTCGCCGGGAGGGGGAGCCCGCTCGCGCCACAGGCGTGCTTCAGCTAAGGCAGGTCCTTGGCAGCGACCTTAGGTGTCAAGGCGTGAGCCTGGCTGCTCCCCCCGCTCCCGGGCGACCGGATGCATCGGCCCCGCCGCGGCGCGCGAGAGGAACTGCCGGCACTGCCGCTTGAGGGTTTCGACTTGCGCCGGATCGGCGGGCTGGGTCTTGTAGATGCCCGCCTGGTGCATCAGGTTAAAGACGGCGTTTTTCTCTTCGCTCTTGTCGACGGCAAGGCGCGCGCATGTCTTGCGCACGCTGTCCGAATCGGCCTCGAGGCTCGCCTGCAGGTAGCACATGCTCGCGTGCTTGAGGGTGTCCAGGCAGTCCCTTAAGACGGCGCGTTCATCCATCTCGATGGTCGGCATCGCCACGATCGGCTCCCCTTCCTCAACTCCGCGCTCCCGGTTGCGGCTTGGGCATTTCTGGCCGCAGCCTTGTGCCCTTCCGCCCCTCGGCTTACTGCACCCGGCTCGTTTCCGTGTCCAAAAGCTGGCTGAGGGCGCTTAGGTGCTGGCGGCTGCGGTCGGCCAGCTGGTCGCACAGCTTGCGTACGTGCTCCTCGGCGGCGCCTTGGGCGTACGCCTGGAACTTCTCGTACATCGCGGCTTCCATCCAAATGAGCTCGTGCAGGTGCAATAGTTCCGCTTGGGTGAGCTGTGCCATCACCGGCACCTCCTTGCGTGGGCTGCGCGGGCGCCGATGTAAGCGTGCCTCAAGGGCGACGGCTTCATGCGCCGGTCTGGAGAGAGGAGGGAGCGCTCAAGGAGTCCGCGGCGGAGGCGGCGGGCGGGCCGTAAAGGTCAAGCCAGCGCAGCTGCAGCTCGATGGCGAGGCGCAAGTCCGCGTCGCCCAAGTCCCATCCGGTTATCTCGCGGATGCGGCCCATCCGGTATTGGACGGTCTTGAAGTGCACATACAGCCGCTCGGCGGCGCGGCGCATGTTGCCCTGCTCGTCCAGGACGCAGCGCAGCGTCTTGATCAGCTGGCCGTGGTGCTCCGCGTCATGATCGAGCAGCCGGCGCAGGCCCGGATCAAGGGACGAGAAGGGGTTCGCGGCGCCGGGGACGTTCATGGCGTCGAGCAGCCCGTAAACGCCAAGGTCGCCGGGCGTGACCACGTGACCCTGTCCCCGCACCTTGAGGCACAGCTCCAGGGCCCGGCAAGCCGCCCGGTAGCTGCCTGGCAGCTCGGCGAAACCGTTTGCGGGCGTCCCGATGGCCACCGACAGCGTCGCGATCTTACGCCGCCCCAAGTCCTGCCGGACCGCTTGCAGCGCCGCCCGGGCGGCGTGCAGTTTCACGGCAGTCCCGTCGCTCCCCGAAGCCCAGACGACCCGCACCCGGCTGCCGCCCCCGGCCACGAGGCCGTTGTCGGCCCGCACCGCGGCCCGCACTTCGTCGACGACGAGATCATTGAGCCGGTGAAGCGCACCGCCGCTCGGCACGGCAGCCGCCGGCGGCTCTACGTGCAGCACGGCCGCCAGCGCGCCCCCGCGGGGATTCCAGCCCACCTCGGCGGCCCGGGCCGTGAGGTCCTCGGGTGAGGCGATGACGCCGCCCAAGAGGTCCGCCACCAGGTCCGCCTCGTAGCGGCGCACGCTGCTGCGGCGAAACACCTCGGCCATGACCGAGTTGAGCACGTCGATATAGGGGGTTTCCACGGGGAGCTCGAGCACGGGCAGCCCGCGGGCGTCGGCCTCGTGGAGCATCGCGTCCGGCAGCCGCTCGACAAAGACTTTGGGCTTGATGAGGAGCGCCGCGATGCCGACTTTGTCGAGGCCTTCGATGAGGCGCACCTGCTCGTCGGGATCCTCCCGCAGGGCGTAGAGGCTCGTGATGACCAGCTCGTTGCCCCGCAACCAGCGGGTCACGTTGGGCACTTCCATGACGGTCGCGCCCTCGATGGGCCTGTCCAGGCCGCTTGTGCCCGCGAGCACCCGTGTCCCCTTTAGAGCCGGCAACGTCAGCGCTTTGGCGACGGTGAGGCGGGACACGGGGTTTCCTCCCTTACGTGCGCCGCGGGTGGGCGGCGCCGATGATGTCGGTGACCCGGGTGAAACCGTGGCGCTCGAGGTACGCCCGGACGCCGTCGATGATCTCCGGGATGGCGCGGGGATTCGTGAAGTTGGCCGTCCCCACCTGCACCGCGCGGGCTCCTGCGAGCAAATACTCCACCGCGTCCTGCCACCTCGTCACCCCGCCGCAGGCGATGACGGGCGCGTCGAGCTCGCCGACGATTTGCCAGACGAGGCGCAGCGTCATCGGCTTGATGGCAGGGCCGGAAAGGCCTCCCGTCTGGATGCCCAGCACAGGGCGGCGTTCCTCGAGGTCGATGCCCATGGCCGGGTACGTGTTGGCTACGCACAAGGCGTCGGCACCGGCCTCCATGGCCGCCGCGGCGACGGCGACGATGTCGCTCACGTTGGGCGACAGTTTCGCGATGAGAGGCAGGCGCGTCACGCCGCGCACAGCCCTAAGCAGGCTCCCGGTGGCCCGGGCGCTGAGCGCGAAGGGCACCGACTCGGCGTGGTTGGGACAGGACAGATCAAGCTCCAGAGCGTCGATGCCTTCCTGCGCGTCCATGAGCGCGATCAAGGCGACGAAGTCGGTTTCGCTCAAGCCTCCGATGCTCACGATGACCCGGGTGCCGGCGCTGCGCATAAAGGGAAGCTGGTGCTGGAGGAAGTATTCCGGGCCTTTGCCCGGGATGCCGATGGAGTTGATCAGGCCGGCCGAGCGCTCCAGCACCCGGTGGGGCGGGTTGCCGGGGCGCGGCGTGGGCATCACCGTCTTGTTGATGACGGCCCCCATGCAAGACAAGTCAAAGAGGTGGGCCACCTCCTGGCCCACGTTAAAGCACCCGGAGGCGGGCATGACCGGCGCCTTAAGCCGCAGCGGCCCGATCTGGACCGACAAGTCCGGCACGGGCACGCCCGCGCCGGTCGCTTCGCCCGGGGCCGCGGCGGAAGCCATGCCCGGCGCCGTGCCCGGAGCCTCACCTGGCACCGTGCCCGGCACCGTCCGTCCTTGCACCTGGCCACGCTTCGCTTCCATAGCTTGCTCCTCCCGCCAACGTCGGCGCCTGCGACCCAGGGCCGGCCGCCTGCCGGCTCGCAGGCCTCTTGTGGCCGCGCGCCGCCTCGCAAGCCCCCGTCCCTCGAGAGCTTCGACGATGTCCAGCTAGTCGACGACGGCCTCTTCGATGGGCATGGCCGGACCTTGGACGCACGCCAGCGCATAGACCGGTTTCCCGGCCTCGGGCGCGTCCTGCGCCGGCCGCACCGGCACCGCGCAGCCGTGGCATATGCCAAAGCCACAGGCCATGTGAGATTCGACGAATACGTACCCGCTCAAGCCGTGCGCCTGGCAGGCGCGCTTAGCAGCCCGGGCCAGCCGCCGCGACCCGCACACGTACACGGCCCCATAGCCGCCGCCCGCCGCCCAATCGTCCAGGATCCGGTCGGGCGAGGGTGCATCCGGGTCGTCGTCGGTGACGGGCTGCACGCTCGCGCCAAGGGCAGTCAAGTCGTCCACGCCCACAAGCCGCTCCCGGCTGGCCGCGGACACGATGGCCCGCACCGGGACGCCCTGCGCGGCGCACTCCTGGGCGATACGGACCATGGGCGATACGCCAGCGCCGCGGGAGACGAGGATGACGCCCCGCCCGTCCACGGGCAGCTGCAGCGGTTTCCCTAAAGGCCCCAAGACATGGATGTCGTCACCGGCCCTAAGCGACGCCAGCCGCTGGGTGCCTTCACCCTTTACCTTAAATAGGATCTCGAATGTCCCCGCCTGCGGGTCGGTCCGGTAAACGTCAAAGGGGCGGCTCAGCAGCAGCATGCCCCACTCGGGCGAGCGCAGCATGACAAACTGCCCCGGCCCGCACGCTTGGGCGACGGCCGGCGCATAGACGACGAGCCGGCGGTAACCGGCCGCATCGACGCGGCTCTCGGCGACGGCGGCCGTGAGCATGTGCCACGGCGCCGGGGCCGCTGTGGGCGCGCCGCTCACGCCTGGCTCCCTCCAGCGGTATCCATGGCCGGTCCCGGCAGCCACCGGCCGCCGGGAGCGCCCACGAGCCGCCCGGACTCCACCACGAGCCGGCCGCCCACCACGGTGTGTACGACTTTCCCCCGCAGGCGGGCGCCCAGAAGCGGGCTGTTGGTGCTCTTGCTGTGCAAGTCCTCGGGGCGCAGCGTCCACTCGGCGCCGAGGTCCACCAGCACGAGGTCGCCGTCCAAGCCGGGACGGATGTCGCCCTTGCGCTCGCCGAGGCCAAAGATCTGCGCCGGCCGGGTGCTGGTCCATTCGACCAGCTGGGGCAAAGTAAGCCGCCCTTCGCTGGAGGCGGTCAGGAGGGAGGGCAAAATGGTCTCGACGCCGATCATGCCGCCGGGCGCGGCCGCCCACGACTTCGTCGCCTTTTCCTCGGTCAGGTGCGGCGCGTGGTCGGTCGAGATGACCTCCAGCGTCCCATCGTGCAGCCCTTCCCACAGGCGCTCCTGATCGGCCTTGTCGCGGATGGGCGGCAAAATCTTGGTAGCGGGCCCGAGGCGCACGCAGTCTTCCGCGGTCATGAGCAGGTACGGCGGACAAGTCTCGGCGGTGACGGGCGCGCCCTGCTCCCGGGCGACGCGGATGAGATCGACGGCTGCCCCGAGGGTTACGTGGGCGATGTGCACCCGGGCGCCGGTCATGAGCGCGAGCAGGAACGTCGTCTGGGTGGCGGCAAGCTCCCCAAAGGGCGGCCGCGTCGCAAGAAACCCGCGATAGTCGAGCGCGTCCAGGTCGGGGCCGGCCTTTTGCACGTGGTAATCGATGACGTCCCGGTCCTCGGCGTGGACGACGAGGGGCAGGCCGAGCTCGGCTACGGTGGAGAAAACGTCCATGAGCCGGCCCCAGCCCGGCGCCCGGATGTCGCCGGTGGTGGGCCCCAGGAAGAGCTTAAAGGCGATGGCCCCCGCTTTGGCCAGCGCGGGCAAGTGCTCGAAGTTGGCCTCGTCGATGACGCCGTACAGCCCGTAGTCCACGTAGGACCGCCCGGCCAGGTGACGGCGCTTCTCTTCAAAGAGCGCCGCCGTCGCCACAGGCGGCATGGTGTTGGGCATCTCGAGCACCGTGGTCACGCCGCCGCAGGCCGCGGCCGCCGTGCCGCTCGTGAAGTCTTCCTTGTGGGTCAGGCCGGGGTCGCGGAAATGGACGTGCACGTCCACAAGGCCCGGCAAGATGTAAAGTCCCGTCGCGTCGAGCACCGGCACCGGGCCGCCCGCGATCTCCTGCGCACCGCTGGCCCCGGCCGCGCTTTCCTGCCCGCTGCCCGAGCCGGCCGGGGGCTCGAGCAACGCTAGCGGCCCATCGCGGTGGACGACGGCGGCGATGCGGCCGTTCCGGATCAAAATGTCCCCGGGAAACGCTCCCCTCGCTGTGACGACGGTGCCGCCCCGAATCCAAAGATCGCTCATTCCCGCTTCCTCCTTCTGCGGCCGCTCCCCGTCGCGCCGCCCGCTGCCCTGCCGGCGCCGCCTGCGGCGGTGTCGTCGCCGGGGCCGGGCGGCCGGCCTTGCGCGAAGCCGGATCACGCCACGGCCGCCTGCTGCGCCTCGGCCAGCTGGCAAAGGGTCCAAAACAGCACTTCCGCACCCGCGGCGACGTCTTCGATGTCGGTGTATTCCAGCGGGTTGTGGCTCACGCCGTCCCGGCTCGGCAAAAACACCATGCCCGCCGGCGCGATGTGGGCCATGTTCATGGCGTCGTGGCCCGCGGCGCTGACCATGGGCATGTGCGGGAGGCCAACCTTGCCCGCGCCCTGCGAAATCCCCGCTTGCACCCATGGGGAAAGGGCCACCGGTTCCTCCTCCACCACAAGGCGCGACGTCACCTTGACCCCCCGGCGCAGCGCGACGTCGTCCATGGCCGCCAGGATACGCTGCACGGCCCGCCGCTTGCTCTCACCGTCGATGCTGCGCACGTCGATGCCGAGCTCCACCTCGCCGGGGATGACGTTCATCGCGCCGGGTTTCACCGTGAGGACGCCGACGGTGCCCACCGTGCCGTGGGACGCCTCGGCTTTGGCCGCCTGCTCCACCGCGAGGACGATCTCGGCCGCGGCCGCCAGCGCGTCCTTGCGCCGGTCCATGGGCGTCGCACCCGAGTGGGCCGCCTCGCCGCTCACCCGCACGCGGTAGCGGGTGGGCGCGGCGATGTGCGTTACGACGCCGATGGGACAGCCGGCGGTTTCCAGGACCGTCCCCTGCTCGACGTGGATCTCCACAAAGGCTCGCACCGAATCGGCCGTCCGGCGCGCCTCGCCGATGCGGCGGGGTTCAAGGCCAAGGGCCGTCATGGCCTGCGCGACGGAAACGCCGTCGCCATCCCGCAGCCGGTGCAAGTCTTCCTCGCTCAGGCGCCCGGCCACGGCCCGGCTGCCCAAGGTGGCGGCGCCGAAGCGGCTTGACTCTTCACAGCGGAAGACGACGACCTCCAGGGGATACTCGGTTTCGATGCCGCGGGCGGCAAAGGCCCCGACCGCCTCCAGGGCGCATATGACGCCGACGACGCCGTCGTACTTGCCCCCGTTGGGCACCGAGTCCACGTGGGACCCCGTCACCACCGCCGGCCCTTCCCGCCGGCCCGCCCGCCGGCCGTACAGGTTGCCCGCGCTGTCCCGGCGCACGCTGAGGCCCAGCTCCCGCATCCACGCCTGGCACAGGCTGACGGCCGCTTCCTCCTGCTCCGTGTAGCCAAGGCGGGTCACGCCGCCTTCCACGGTTTCACCGATGCGGCCCAGGGTCAAGAGCCGCTCAAGGAGCGCCGACGCGCCAATGACACCCATCCGACGATGCACCTCGTCTTCCTGCTGCCGGGCAAGGAGCCGAGCCTTGCCGGCGGGGGGCCACCCGTACCTCGCCCATTGGGAAGGTACGCCCCGGTTTCCTTTATCCCTATGGGATAACCTCTTGCAGGCAGGCGGCGCTGCCCGGGTCAGCCCCGGCTCGGCCGGTCCTTGAGGGTGGGGTCCAGGACGTCCCGCACCCAGTCGCCCAGAAGGTTGACGCCGAGTACGGTCACGAAAACTGCCAGCGCCGGGAACGTCGCGATCCACCAGTGGGTGGCGACGAAGCTGCGCCCGTCGGCCACCATGCCGCCCCAGGACGGGGTCGGCGGCTGCACCCCGAGGCCGAGAAAACTCAAGGCCGCCTCGGAGATGATCATCCGGGCCAGCTGCAGCGACGCGATGACGATGACCGACGCCGCGACGTTGGGCAGGATGTGCTTGAACAAGATCCGCCCGGTGCCGCACCCCAAGGCGCGGGCGGCCGCCACGTAGTCCATCTGCCGCACGCTGAGCACCTCGGAGCGCACCACCCGCGCAAACGTGACCCATCCCGTCACGCTCAGCACCAGGATTACGTTGGTCAGCGACGGCCCGAGCACCGCCATAATGGCGATGGCCAGGATCATAAAGGGAATGGCGAGCTGCACGTCCGCGATGCGCATGAGAAACGCGTCCAGCTTGCCGCCGTAGTAGCCGCTGAGGAGCCCCATGAGCGTGCCGAACCCGCCCTGGATCACGACAACCACAAGGCCGACGATGAGCGAGATGCGGCTCCCGTAGATGATGCGGCTGAGGATGTCCCGGCCGAGCGCGTCCGTGCCGAGCAAATAGCCTTCTACGCCTCCGGAAACCCAGGAGGGGGGCCGGAACGCGTAGCGCAAGTTGGATTGCACCGGGCTGTGGGGAGCCACCTGGGGTGCAAACACCGCCAGGAGCACCACCGTGGTGACGATGGCCAGCCCGAGCAGGGCGGCCGGGTTGCGCAGGAGCGCCTTGAGCCACCGCCGGCTCGAAGAGCGGGCGGCGGCAGGCGCTGCGCCTGTGGCCTCATCGTGCGTTACGGTCGCCATATTCAGCCCCTCGCTGCACTTTGCTCCATGGTGCGCGGCGCTTGCGGTCGTGCTGCCCGGACCGCCGGTCACTCATAGCGCACCCGCGGGTCGATCAAGGCGTACAGCAGGTCCACCGCCAAGTTGATGAGCAGGATCGTCGTGGCCACCACCGCCACAAACGCCTGCACGACGGCGATGTCCCGGTTGCGAATGGCCTGGACGGCCAGGAGCCCCATCCCCGGGTAGCTAAAGACGGTTTCCGTGATGACGGATCCGCCGATCAGATCCCCCATCTGCAGGCCGACCAGCGTAATGACGGGCAAGGCGGCGTTCTTGAGGACGTGCTTGAGGAGGATGATCCGCTCGCCCAGGCCCTTGGCCCGGGCGGTGCGCACGAAGTCTTTGCGCAGCACCTCAAGCAGCGTCGACCGGAGCACCCGGGTGGTGAGCGCAGCGCCAAAGGCGCCCACGGTCAGCGCCGGCAGCACGAGGTGTCGCCACGTGCCGCCCCCCGACGCGGGGAGCCATTTCAGCTGCACCGCGAAGACGATGATGAGCAGGATGCCCCAGGCAAAGCTCGGCATGGACTGCCCGGCCAGCGCCAGGATCATGCCCGCCCGGTCCCAGACGGTCCCGCGTTTCACGGCGCCGACGAAACCGACGGGAAGCGCGATCAGCAGGGAAATGGCCAGACCCGCGAAGGTGAGCCACAGCGTCGCCGGCAATCGCTCCACGACGAGTTCCATCGCCGGCAGCTGGTGGCGCAAGGACCGCCCGAAGTCGCCGGTCACCGCTTTTTGCAGGAACGACAAGTACTGGACGGGCAGCGGCCGGTCAAAGCCCAGCGACTGCCGCAAGAGCGCGATGTCCTCCGCGGTCGCGTCCAGATCGACGAGCAGCGCCACGGGGTCGCCGCTCAAGTGCACGAGCCCAAACACGACCATGGAAACCAGGAGGACAACGATGGCCGAATGCAGCAGCCGGCCCAGCAAATAGCGCGCCATGCGGCTTCCATTCCTCTCCACACACCGTGCAAGTCTCGCAGGACGGTGCGGGCCGCGGCGGGAAGGGCGCCCCGCCCTGGCCGC
>CALFSR010000214.1 GCA_937916565.1 uncultured Bacillota bacterium
GGCCGTGCTGTCGTCCGAATGGACGCCCGCCCGCTCCACGTGCTCCATGATCCCGGGGATGAGCACCCGCTCTCCGTCGGCGACCGCGTCCACCTCGAGCTCCTTGCCGGGCAAGTAGCGGTCCACCAGCACCGGGTACTCGGGAGTCACCTCCACGGCGTATTTCATGTACTCAAGAAGCTCCTGCTCGTCGTGGACGATTTCCATCGCCCGCCCGCCCAACACGTACGACGGCCTGACCACCAGCGGGAAACCGAGCTTGAGGGCGATGCCCATAGCCTCCTGGATCGAGGTGGCCGTGCGGCCTTCCGCCTGGGGGATGTTGAGGGTGCGCAACAGCTGCCCGAACTTCTCCCGGTCCTCGGCGAGGTCGATGGCGTCCACCGGCGTGCCAAGCACCTTGACCCCCTCCCGGGCGAGAGGCCCTGCCAGGTTAATGGCCGTCTGCCCGCCGAACTGGACGATGACGCCTTCCGGCCGCTCCTTCTCCACCACGTTGAGGACGTCTTCGAGGGTCAGGGGCTCAAAGTACAGACGATCGGCGGTGTCAAAGTCGGTGCTGACGGTTTCCGGATTGTTGTTGACGATGATCGCGTCGTACCCCGCCTGCTGCAGCGCCCACACCGCGTGCACCGAGCAGTAGTCAAACTCAACGCCTTGCCCGATGCGGATCGGTCCCGAGCCCAATACCAGCACGGAGGGCTTGGCCAGCGCGGGCACTTCGCTGCCGCCTGCGTACGTGGAGTAGTAATACGGGGCGGCCGCCGGGGCATGCGGATGCGTGTCCACGGCGCGGTAGCCGGGCGCGATGCCGCGCCTTGTCCGGGCTTCCCGGAGCTCCGCCTCATCCACCCCGGTCAAGGCCGCGATCTCCCGATCCGCAAGGCCGAGGGCTTTGGCCGCACGGATGCACGTCCACGCATCTTCCGTCCACCGGGCGGGGGAGCCTTGACCCCGCAAGGCGCTCAACTCTTTTTCCGTGGCCACAATCCGGGCAACGGCACCGATGAACACAGGGTCGATGCTAGTGGCCGCGGCGACGTCGGCCGCCGGCATGCCGCGCCGGAGCGCCTCCGCCACCACAAACAGCCGCTCGTCGTCGGCCGCCGGTAAGCGCCGGGCGACGTCCGCGTCGGACCACTCTTCCATCCCCTTGCGCCGCAGGCCGGACGCCCCGATCTCGAGGGACCGCACCGCCTTGAGCAGCGCGGCCTCCAGCGTCGCGTCGATGGCCATGACTTCACCGGTCGCCTTCATCTGGGTTCCTAGCACCCTGTCGGCGGTGACGAACTTGTCGAACGGCCAGCGCGGGATCTTGACGACGACGTAATCGACCCGCGGCTCAAAGTTGGCCGTGGCGCTGCCGCCGGCGGCCAAGCGAATCTCGTCTAAGCGGAGGCCGATGGCGATCTTGGCCGCGACGCGGGCGATCGGGTAGCCCGTCGCCTTGGACGCGAGGGCGCTGGACCTGCTGACCCGGGGATTGACCTCGATGACGTAATAGTCCAGGCTGTGGGGCGACAAGGCGAACTGGATGTTGCATCCACCCTCAATCGCAAGGGCTTCGATGATGCGCAGCGCCGCGGCGCGAAGCATCCCATAAGCCTCGCGGCTTAGGGTCTGCGTAGGCGCCACCACGATGCTGTCGCCCGTGTGGATGCCGATGGGATCCATGTTCTCCATGTCGCAGACCGCGATGCACGTCCCGGCGCCGTCCCGGATCACCTCAAACTCGATCTCTTTCCACCCGGCCACGCTGCGCTCGAGCAACACTTGCCGGGCCGGGCTGCTCCGCAGGCCCCGGCGAACGATCTCCTCAAATTGCTGCTCGGTCGTCGCGATACCGCCGCCGGTGCCCCCGAGGGTGTAGGCGGGACGGGCGATGAGAGGCAGGCCGATCTCGGCGAGAAACGCCCGGGCCTCCTCGAGACTTGAGACGATGCGGCTTTCGGGAACAGGCTCGCCGATCTCGATCATGGTGCGCTTAAAGAGCTCCCGGTCTTCAGCCCGCTGGATGGCCGAGAGCGGCGTACCGAGCAGGCGAATGCCCAGGCGCTCCAGCACCCCGCGCCGGGTAAGCTCCACGGCCATGTTGAGCCCCGTCTGCCCGCCCAAGGTGGGCAGAAGGCCGTCCGGACGCTCCCGCTCCAGCACCTGGATAATCATCTCGGGGGTAAGAGGTTCGATGTAGACCCGGTCGGCGACGTGCGTGTCGGTCATGATGGTGGCCGGATTGGAGTTGATCAAGACGACCTCCAGGCCTTCCTCCCGCAAGGCGCGGCAGGCCTGGGTGCCTGCGTAGTCAAACTCCGCCGCCTGGCCGATCACGATCGGGCCCGACCCGATGACGCATACTTTGCGCAAACCCGTATCTGTGGGCAAATCCGTCACCCCTGCACCGGCGCGGCCGCCTCCAGTGCGGCCTCCAGGATGGCGAGGGCTTCGTCCAACTCGGCCTCGCTGACGATGAGCGGCGGCAACAGGCGCAGGATGGACTGGCCGATGGCGTTGACCAAAAGGCCCCGGGACTGGGCCTCGGCCTGCACGGCCGGGGCTTGCAATCCGGCGAGCTCGACGCCGACCATGAGCCCCAAGCCCCGCACTTCCCGGATAAAGCCACTGCGCTGGCCAATCCGCTCCAGCCCCCGGCGGAGGTACTCCCCGGCCGCCGCCGCCTTCTCGGGCAACCCATCGCCCGTGATGGCGTCCAGGACGGCCAGCGCCACACGACACGCAAACGGATTGCCGCCAAAGGTGGACGCATGGTTTCCCGGCTCAAACGCGGCCGCGGCATCCTCCGTGGCCAGCATCGCGCCGATGGGCACGCCGCCGCCCAACGCCTTGGCCAGCGTCACGACGTCCGGCCGGACGCCGTAGTGCTCAAACGCGAACAGCTTTCCCGTGCGGCCAAGTCCCGTCTGGACCTCGTCCAGGATTAATAGCAGCCCGTGGGCGTCGCACAGCTCCCGCACCGCGGGCAAGTACGCTGCATCGGCCGGGTAGACTCCGGCTTCACCTTGGATCGGCTCGAGCATCACGGCCGCGGTCTCATCGTCGATGGCGGCCGAAAGCGCGGCCACGTCGTTGAACGGAACGTAGACGAACCCTTCCGGCAGCGGGTCGAACCCGTCGTGGTACTTGCTCTGGGCGGTGGCCGTCAGGGCCCCCAAGGTGCGCCCGTGAAACGATCGCTCGGCGGTGATAATCTTGTAACGGTTGCTCCCGTTCCGGCGGCCAAAGCGCCGGGCGAGCTTGATGGCGGCTTCGTTGGCCTCCGCGCCGCTGTTGCAGAAAAACGCCCGGTCCAGTCCCGACAAGGCCGCTAGGCGGGCGGCGAGCTCGGCCTGGGGCCCGATGTGGTACAGGTTGGACGTGTGCAAGATGTTCCCGGCCGCCTCCCGGATGGCTCCCACCACCCGCGGGTGGCCGTGGCCGAGGCTGTTCACAGCCAGGCCCCCGACGAAATCCAGGTACGAGCGGCCCTCGGTATCCCACACCCGGCAGCCTTCGCCCCGCACGAACGCGATGGGCAGGCGGTTGTAGGTGCGCATGACGTGCCGGTCGGTCAGCGCCCGGATAGATGCGAAGTCACCCGCCATCGTCAACTCACCACCATGGTGCCGATGCCCTTGTCGGTGAAGATCTCCAGCAGGAGCGAGTGCAGGCTGCGGCCGTCGATGATGTGGGTGCGGGGAACGCCGCTCTCGAGGGCCTTGATGCACGCCTCAACCTTGGGAATCATGCCGCCGGAGATGCGCCCTTCGGCGATCATGCGCCGGGCCCGGTCGATCTCCAGGGCCGAGATGAGCGAGCGCGGGTCGTCCTCGTGGGCGAAGATGCCTTCCACGTCCGTCAGCATGATGAGCTTGTCCGCCTTGAGGGCCGCGGCCAAGTCGCCGGCCACCGAGTCGGCGTTGATGTTGTAGCTCTCGCCGTCGAAACCCGAGCCGACGGAGGCGATGACGGGGATGTAGCCCTCGCGGTTAAGCAGGTGGAGAAGGCTGGCGTTGATCGTCTCGACGTCGCCCACCAAGCCCAAGTCGGCGCCAAGCCGGCGGGCCGTGATGAGGTTCCCGTCGTGGCCGCACAGGCCGATGGCCTTGCCGCCGTAGCGGTTGATGAGCCCGACGATATCCTTGTTGATCTTGCCGGCGAGCACCATCTGGACGATCTCCATCGTCTCGGCGTCGGTCACCCGCAGGCCGTTGACGAACTTGGGCTCCTTGCCGACCCGCCGCATCCACTGGGAGATCTCGGGCCCGCCGCCGTGCACCAGGACGGGGTTCACGCCGACGTACTTCAGCAAAATGACATCCAGGATGACGGCCTTCTTGAGCTCGTCGTCGGTCATGGCCGCGCCGCCGTACTTGATGACGAACGTCTTGCCGAAGAATGTGCGGATGTAAGGCAGCGCCTCGATGAGCACCCGGGCCTTGTCGACCAGCCGCTCGTTGTTCACCGCCGGACCCCCTTTACGACCGGTAGCTGGCATTGATCTTCACGTAGTCGTAAGTCAAATCGCACGTCCAGACCGAGGCGGCCGCTGCGCCCGCCTTAAGGTCGACCACCAGCACCACGTCGGCCTGCCGCAGTATCTCCTTGGCCCTCGCCTCGTCAAACGCGAGCCCGGTGCCGTCCTTGGCCACCAATAGGTCGCCGATGTACACGTCGACCATGCCCGGGTCAAAGTCGACGCCGCTGTAGCCGGCCGCGCACAAGATGCGGCCCCAGTTCGCGTCTTCGCCGTAGACGGCTGTCTTGACCAGGTTGGAACCGGCGATCGACCGGGCGATCTGGACCGCCTCCGCCTCCGTCGGCGCGCCCACGACCCGGACCTCCACGAGCTTGGTCGCCCCTTCACCGTCCCGGGCGATGGCGCGAGCCAGCACGCCGTTGACGTGGTCGAGCGCCTGGGCGAACCGTTCGAGATCCGGATCCTCCAAGGTGAGGACCGGGCTGCCTGCCATGCCGTTGGCCATGACCACGACCATGTCGTTAGTGCTGGTGTCGCCGTCCACGGTGATGCGGTTGTACGTCCGCTCCACGGACCGGCGCACGACGGCCTGCAGCGCGGCCGGCTCGATGGCCGCGTCCGTGGTGACGAACGCCAGCATGGTGGCCATGTTGGGGTGGATCATGCCGGAACCCTTGGCCATGCCCCCGATGCGCACGGTGTGCCCTTTGAGTTCAAACTCAACGGCGATCTGCTTGGGCACGGTGTCGGTGGTCATGATGGCTTCAGCGGCATCCTGGCCGCCGTCCGTGCTGAGCCGTGCGACGACCTGGGGGATCCCGGCGGCGATCTTGTCCATGGGCAAAGGCACGCCGATAACCCCCGTCGAGGCGACCGCGACCTCCTGAGGCTGCACGCCGATAGCTTCGGCTACCAGCTCCGCCATGCGGCGGGCGTCGCCCAACCCTTGCGGCCCGTTGCACGCGTTCGCGTTGCCGCTGTTGCAGACAATGGCCCGCAAGGTGCCGCCGCGGACGTGCTCGCGGGTCACCTGCACCGGCGCGGCCTGCACCCGGTTGGTCGTGAAGGTGGCCGCGGCGGCCGCCGGCACGTCGGACACGACCAGCGCCAAGTCTTTGCGAACCCGTTTGAGGCCGATATGGAGCCCCGCCGCCCGGAAGCCGCGGGGGGCAGCCACACCTCCTGCTACTTCCCGGTACGACGGGGCCGATAGTTTCTCGAGGGTACCGGCCATCTGGCAGTCACTCTCCTGTCGGCATTCCGGCCAATTGTACACCACGCCGCCGGTGCGGGCCAGCCCTACGGGTAAAGACCCGGTGCTTTCAGCCCGGCGGTCTCTTCGAGTCCAAACATAAGGTTCATGTTTTGTACCGCCTGGCCCGCCGCGCCCTTGACCAAGTTGTCGATGGCCGAGAGCACAATCAGGCGGCCACTGCGGGAGTCGACGCGAGCCGTGACGTCGCAGAAGTTGGAGCCGGCGACGGCCTTGGTCTGGGGCAGGCGGTCCTCGCCCAGGACCCGGACGAACGGTTCATTGCGGTAGTACTCCTGCATGATGTAGAGCGCGTCGCGGGTCGTGAGCGTCTGGGTGAGCCGCAAGTTGAGGGTGGCCAAGATGCCGCGGCTCATCGGCACCAGGTGGGGCACGAAGCTCACCCACACGTCGCCGCCCCCCCGGGCGGCGAGCATGGCGCGGATGCCCTGTTCCATCTCGCCGGTGTGCCGGTGTCCCGGCACGCCGTACGCCTGCACGTTCTCGACGCACTCGGGAAAGTGGTACATCTGCTTGGGCGTGCTGCCCGCGCCCGAGACGCCGGACATGGCGGATACGACGACCGCGGTCGTGTCCACGCAGCCCGCATGGACGAACGGCTGTATGCCCAGCAGGACGCTGGTGGGATAGCACCCGGGGTTACCCACGATGCGAGCCCGGCGCACGGCTTCCCGGTTCATCTCAGGCAGCCCGTAGACGGCTTCGGCCAGCAAGTCCAGCTGCTGGTGGTCAATGCCGTACCACTGCTTGTACTCCGCCGGATCGCGGAAACGGAAGTCCGTGCCGATGTCGATGACCTTGACGCCCCGGGACACAAGCTGCGCCGCAAGCTCCATGGAGGCGCCGTGGGGAACGGCGAGAAACGCCACGTCGCACCGCTCCGCCATAACCGCGGCGTCGATGGCCTCATATTCCAGCTCAACGACGCGGTTGAGGGCCGGATGGCTTGTGGCCACGGACTGCCCCGCTTGCGTCCGGGAGGCGGCGTAGACCACCTGGGCGCCTGGATGTTGAGAAATTATGCGCATGAGTTCGCCGCCCGCATATCCCGTGCCGCCCACGATCCCAACCCGCACCGTCATGCTCACGCAAACCCCTTTCCCGCCCTGCTGCCCGCGGGCCGCCCGCGCCCTGACCCGGCGACTCGCATGCGATGATTATACTGTGTACACGCATAAACATGCAAGGCCTTGCCCGCGGCCAGGGCAAAAAAACACCGGCGGCCTTGCCGCCGGCTTCTCGCCTGTCATGCCAATCGCGGGAAACCGTCTACTCGATCCACTCCGCCGACACGCCCAGGTCGGCCAGCTTCTCCTCTAGGCGCTCATAGCCCCGCTGGATGTGCTCCACACCGTCGATGACGGTTTCCCCGTGGGCCGCCACGCCGGCTACGATGAGCGCGGCTCCCATGCGCAAGTCCGTCGCCGTCACGGGCGAACCCGTGAGCCTTTCCACGCCCTCGATGATGGCCGTGCGACCGTCGGTTTCGAGCTTTCCGCCCAGACGCTTGAGTTCATCCACATGGCCGAAGCGGTCCTCGAAGATCCGCTCGCTGATGACGCTCGTCCCCTCCGACAGCAACAAAAAGGCCGACAGCTGCGGCTGGAGGTCGGTGGGAAACCCAGGGTACGGCAACGTCTTGACCTGTAGCGGCTTGGGCCGGCCCGCAAGCCGGGCCGTGATAGCGTCGCCGCAGTCCGCGAGCTCGACGCCCGCCTCCTCGAGCTTGGCCAGGAGCGCCTCGATATGCGTCGGGATGACGTTCTCGATGGTTACGCTGCCGCCCCCGGCGAGCCCCGCCAAAAGGTACGTACCGGCTTCGATCCGGTCCGGGATGATGGAATACTCGACGGGCCGCAACGGGTGGCCGCCCTCGATTTTGATCGTGTCCGTGCCGGCGCCGACGACCCGACCGCCCATGGCGTTGAGGAAGTTGGCGAGGTCGACCACTTCCGGCTCCTTGGCCGCGTTGTAGATGGTCGTGACCCCCCGGGCCGCGGTGGCGGCCATCATGACGTTCTCCGTCGCGCCGACGCTGGGAAAGTCAAGGTAGATCTCGGCGCCAAGGAGGCTGGGCGCCTCCGCGCAGATGTAGCCGTGCTCGATCTCGACCCGCGCCCCGAGCTCCCGCAAGCCCTTAAGGTGAAGGTCCAGCGGCCGCGAACCGATATTGCAGCCGCCCGGCAGCGGCACGCGGGCCCGGCCAAGGCGAGCCACGAGGGCGCCCAGCAAGAGAACGGACCCCCGCAGCCGCTTGGCCAGGGGATAAGGGACTTCGTGGGCAAGAACGTCGGAGGCCTCGACGCGGACGTTGCCACCGCCGGTGACCGACACGGTCGCGCCCAGCTCGCGCAGGATCTCCTCCTGCACCGCCACGTCGGCGATATCCGGCACGTTTTGGAGCACGGACGCGCCTCCGGCGAGCAGGCACGCGGGCAAAATTGCCACCGCCGAGTTCTTGGCGCCGGAGATGCGCACCCGCCCGTCCCGGATGCGACGGCCGCGGATAACGAGGCGGCGGGTAACCGACAATGCGGGACTGCCTTTGGCCTGGTAGAGGGTACCCATGACAGGGGCTTCTTCGCCGCTCGTTGCCCGGTTCCTCCCTCAACTGGCAGTTCTTGCTTGTTGCCGCCCGCCCTGCCGGTTGCGGAGGGAACGATCCATGACAGGCAGCCAAGGCCTGCCGGGAGTTAGCGGCGGCCTTGCCCGTCGCCCCGCTGCGCCGGCGCCTTGCCCGGCTGGACCCCCAGGTAGGCAAAGATGCCTTCGGCCACGGCCTCGGCCACCCGCCATTGGTACTCCGCGTCCCGCAGCAGCCGCTCCTCTTGCGGGTTCGACAGAAACCCGACCTCCACCAGGGCAGCCGGCACGTCCACCTCGTTGAGGATGCGCAGGTCGGCGGGCCGTGCCGTGCGCCGGTTGGGGCCGAGCCGCTGCACCAGCGCCTGCTGGATCGATTCCGCGAGCCGGCGGCTTTCCTCGTCTCCCTCTTCGTAAAACGTCTGGGCGCCGGACCATTCAGGGCTCGGGAAACTGTTCGCGTGCAAGCTCACGAACAGCTCCGCGCCGCTGGCCGCCACTAGCGCAGCCCGGCGCATGAGATCCTCCCGCTGCCGGTGCGCCACGCGCTCGCCCTGGACGAGGTCATAGTCCCCCGTCCGGGTCAAAACCGTGTAGACCGCGCCGCGGCGCAAGATCTCGTCCAGCTTGAGCGCGATGGCCAGCGTCACTTCCTTCTCCAGCGTGCCGGAAGCCCCGATCGCCCCGGGGTCGGGCCCGCCGTGGCCGGCGTCGACGGCCACGACACGGCCGGACACGGTTTCCGCGGAAGGAGCCGCCACGGGCCGGACGCCCGCCGCCCACGGTACTAGGGCCGCGATCAAGATGACCCCGGCGGCGAGCAGCACCGCGTGGCGGCGCCGGACGACGATCACGAACGGCCCCCGCAACAGAAGCATCCCCCAACCCTAGGCCCTTCCGGACAACCCCGCGCCGTTCCCGGAAAAGCCTATGTCCCCACCGGTGAAGCTATTCCTCGTGCGGACCTACTCCCCTGGCCCGCCGGCCCGCACCGCCTCCAGCACCCGGTACCCGCTGCCCTTGCCCGCCTCCCGCACGGCGCCGAAAACGTCCTTCATATGCCGGGCCAAGCTTAGGGCACCCTGGCTCGTCCGGGCGACCATCAGCAGCTTGCCGCCGGGGATGAGGTGCGCATGCGCCTGTTCCACCCAGGAATGCACCACCCGCTTGCCGGCCCGGATGGGGGGATTGGAGGCGATAAGCGCAAAGCGCTCCCCTGCAACAGGCGCGAAGCCGTCGCCTTGCCGCACCTCGGCGTTGGCTGCCCGGTTGAGGGCGACGTTGCGCCGGGCAAGCTCCACCGCCCGCTCATTGATGTCCACCAGCACCACCCGGGCCCGCGGCGATAAGGCGGCGACGACGATGCCGACCGGCCCGTAGCCGCAGCCTAGGTCCAAGGCGTCACCCTCGACGGGCAGCGGCAAGTGCTCGATGAGCAGGCGCGTCCCGGGATCGACGCGGCGCCGGGAGAAAACGGCGGCGTCCGTTGCAAACTCGAATTCCCGCCCGCGCAGCCGCACGCGTACGGCCTGGGGCCGGTGGGGCGCCTGCGGCCGCGGGGTGTAGTAATGCTCCGTCATCGTCCACCAAAACGCGCCGGGTCAAAGGGATCGCCGGCCGGAGGCACCCCGCCGGCCAGCAGGTCGGCGATGCGCCACGCGGTCGCCGGCGCGAGGGCAAGGCCGGCGGTGCTGTGCCCGGCGGCGACGTATACATTGTCATACCCCGGTACGCTCCCGATAACGGGCAGGCCGTCGGGCGTCACGGGGCGCATGCCGACCCACCGCTCGGCCGGCGCATCCATCCGGTAGTTCGGGAGGTAACGGGGGATCCACTTCTGGAACGCCTCGATGCGCCGCTCGTCCAGGTGGGTGTTGATCCCGGAAAACTCGATGGTTCCGGCGTAGCGCGTGCCGCTGCTCAGCGGCGTGCACGCGATCTTGGAATCCGCCAAAAAGAGAGCCGGGCCGAGCCGGGGATTGGGCGCGTCATACTGCAGGCTATAGCCTTTCCCGGCCTGCATCGGCACGGCGTAGCCGATGGACTTGAGCAGGCCGCCGGCCCAGGCGCCCGTCGCGACGACGACATCGTCGGCGTAGATCGTCTCGGTTGTTGTCTTTACGCCCACAAGGCGAGCGCCGCTGCCTACAAAACCCACGACCTCCGTCTGGAAACGCAGTTCGACGCCTTGAGCCTCAAGCCGCCCGGCCAAGGCCCCAAGAAGCGTCCGGGGATCAATGTGCCGCGCTTCCTTAATGAAAATGCCGCCGACCACTTCCGGACCGAGCTGCGGCTCAAGCTCTCGGGTCTCCTCGGCGGTTAGCCGCTGCGGCTCGCCCAGGCCAAGCCGGGCCATGGCCGCGTAGTCCTGGAAGGCCACCTCCATCGTCTCGGGCTGGATGTACGCGCTGAGCAGGCCCCGCTCGTGCATCTCAAACTCGAGCCCGTCGGCGACAAGCTGGTCGTAGCCGGCGTGGGCGTGCCTGGAAAAACTCGCCATGGCCGCACACCCGCGCTGGTAGGCTTCCTCGTTGCAATACTTGAGAAACTGCGTGAACCACCCCGTCAGGCCCGGCAACGCCGTCGGCTTGATGTAGAGCGGGCTGTCGGGCTGCACCATCATTTTGAGGCCTTCCCAGTGCAGTCCAGGTGCGGGCAGCGGCAGCGTCCGGGAGGGGATTACCCAGCCGGCGTTGCCGTAGGACGAACCCGACCCCAATTTGTCCTTGTCGACGACGACCGGTTCCATCCCGCGCCGCTTGAGCTCATAGGCAATCCAAAGGCCTATGACGCCGGCGCCGACCACGACGACTCGTTTGGTCATACAGACATCCCCTCTCTGCTTCACAGCTCAAAGCTCGGCTCAGCGCCCGGCCGCACGGCGCCGGCTTCCGTCACGATCAGGTGCACGCGCTGATCATGCGGCTCCTCGGGCAGCTCGTCCACGACTTGGACGGCAAAGGCCCAGCCGATCCGGACGGCGCCGGGGGAAAGGCGCTCGAGCAGCCGGTCGTAATACCCTCCTCCGTAGCCAAGCCGGCGGCCGCGGCGGTCAAACCCGACACCCGGGACGACGACCGCCGTGAGGCTCGCGGCCTCAATGGC
>CALFSR010000215.1 GCA_937916565.1 uncultured Bacillota bacterium
GGCACGTAGAACGCCTCGCCGGGAAAACCGATGGCGGCCTTGAGGGCGGCCACGGCCTCGGAGCCGAGGGGGGCGCCGTGGGATTCGGCCGACCCCTCCTTGGGGCTGTGGCGGCCAATGCGGGTACGGGCCACAATCAGGTTTGGACCGGTGCCGCGCTCCCGCGCCCGGGCGAGGCTCGCCCGCAGGGCGTCGATGTCGTGGCCGTCCACTTCCTCCACATGCCATCCGTAAGCCTCAAAGCGGCGGGCGACGGACTCGGTAAACGTGAGATCGGTGGAGCCGTCGATGCTGACGCCGTTCGCGTCGTAGACGACAATCAGCTTGGACAGGCGCAGGTGACCGGCGAGGGAGGCCGCCTCCGACGCGACGCCTTCCATCATGTCGCCGTCGCTGGCGAGGACGTAGGTATAGTGGTCGACGACGTTGTATCCCGGGCGGTTGAAGCGCGCGGCCAGGACGGCCTCGGCCAAGGCCATGCCGACGCCGTTGGCCAGCCCTTGCCCCAGCGGGCCGGTCGTCGTCTCGACGCCGGGCGTCACGCCGTACTCCGGATGACCGGGCGCCCGGGAACCGAGCTGCCGAAACCGCTTTAGCTCCTCCATGGGCAGGTCGTAGCCGCTAAGGTGCAGCAAGGCGTACTGCAACATCACCCCATGGCCGGCCGAGAGAACGAAACGGTCCCGGTTGGGCCAGTCGGGAGCGGTCGGGTCGTGGCGCAGCGCCTCCGCGTAGATCGCGGTGCCGATTTCGGCGCAACCCAGCGGCAAACCGGGGTGGCCGGACTTGGCTTCTTCCACCGCGTCGGCGGCCAGGACCCGCACGGTGTGGGCTACGGTGGTCAACACGGACATCGGGTCGAGTCTCCTCTCAACGATAAGGCGGTCAACCTGCCCTGCGGCGCTGGTGCAACCGGTTACAGAAGCAACCGATCCAGCACGGCGGCAAAGAAGACAGCGCCCAGGTAGTAGTTGGAGAATACGAACACGTCCCGGGCTGCCTGCGGCGTTTTGTCCCGCAGGAGCACCCACGCCTTCCAGCAGAACGTCAGGCTCAGCGCACCGCCCAGCACCAGGAAAAGCCAGCCGGACGTGCCGGTCAGGCAAAGGCCGAAGGTCGCCGGCAAGAGAAGCAGCGTGTAGTAGAAGATTTGCCGGCGGGTTTCCTCTTCACCCCGCACGACCGGCATCATGGGCACGCCCGCCCGGGTGTAGTCTTCGTTCTTGAGGAGCGCCAGCGCCCAAAAATGGGGCGGAGTCCACAAGAAGATCAGCGCAAAGAGGAGGATGGCGGGCCACTCGATCGTTCCGGTCACCGCCGCCCAGCTGATTAGGGGCGGCACCGCGCCGGCCGCGCCGCCGATGACGATGTTCTGGGGCGTGCGGCGCTTGAGGCCCAGGGTGTAGACGAAGACGTAGAACAGGATTCCAGCCAGTGCCCACAACGCGCTCGGCAGGTTGACAAACACCGACAGCACGATGAAGGACGCCGCTCCGAGCGCAAACGCGAATACCAGGGCGCTGGCCGGTTCAAGGCGCCCCGCGGGCAGCGGCCGGTTGCGCGTGCGCGTCATGATCGCGTCGATGTCGCGGTCGATGTACATGTTAAAAGTGTTGGCTGACGCGGAGGCGAGCGCTGTCCCAAGCAGCGTCGCGACCAGCAGCGGGAGCGGCGGCATACCGTCCGCAGCCACCAGGAGGGTCATAAACCCCGTCGTCAAGATAAGAGCCGTCACGCCGGGCTTGGTCAGCGCAAAGTAATCGCGCAGCGCGGACTGGCCCGCCGGGCCTGGTGCCGCATTGGCAGTGCCCATTATACAACCTCACCTTCCGGTCGTATGGACCCGCATCCTGGAATGAATTCCACGGAGCGATCCCGTGTCCTCCAGGGAAGCCGGGTCACCCCGTCACGACGCCAGGGACAACGCCTCGGCGCAGTCGGCGACCCGCTGTTCCTGGATGACGATGACAAACTGCTGCCCGCTCTTGGAAACCGGCAGGCGGCCGTGCTCGTCCGCGGTGCCTTTCTGCCAGAGCGGCAGGAGCGCCATGGCCACCGCGAGCGGGCTTGTCCGCCCGAAGCGGCTCAAGTACCAGACGTACGCCCGGGGCGTAATCGCATGGACCATCTTGACCAGGTGGAGCGTCTGGCGCCGGCCGCGCTCCTCCATCAAGACGTGTTCCCCTTGCCACTCAAGCAGCCTGAAGCTCCCCTTGGGGCCGCTGGCTTCCGCGAGAAGCGTTCCCTGGCCCCGGGCGGCGCTGGCTCGCGCGCGGGGCAGCTGTTCCAATGTCCGCAGGGACGCGGTGCGGGTGGCCCAGTTGGGCTCCCGGGACAGCGCTTGCAGCTGCTGCAGGTCGGCGCTCTGCACCGCCGCCAACCACGCCGGGTCTTCCCGGGCAGGTTCGCGGGGCGGCGCTTCGCCTGCCGGAGCGCTTTCTTTCAACACGGCCGCGCCCGGCGCAGCCGCCTGCGCCGGTGACGGAGGCAGAGCCGCGGCAGGCTGATCGGTGATTGCCTCGCCCCGCTCGTCCGCATGGGCCAGCGCCTTGCTGTCGCCGCCGTTTCCGGCGCCGAAGGCGCCGGAAACGGCCGGCTCCTCCGGCTCATCCTCCAGCTGGGAGGCCAGCGTGACG
>CALFSR010000216.1 GCA_937916565.1 uncultured Bacillota bacterium
CGGCCATCAGCACGTCGGTGTGATCGACGCCCGCCCGCTCCAGCACCTTGGGGCTCGCGCCGTTGCCGTGGATGGCCATGACGTCCAGGTTGTTGGTAACCTCGGTCAGAGCGTCCTCGTTCTGATCAATGACGACGATGTCGTGGCCTTCGGCCGCCAGGAGCTTCGCGATCTCGTAGCCCAGCTTGCCGGCCCCGACGACGATGACACGCAAAGGAAAGACTCCTCGTCGATGTTGTCCCTTGAGGGTGTTGTCCCTTGAGGGTGTTGTCCCTTGAGTATTCAGACTGAAATGAGGTTCTCCTTCAAGCGAGGACCGCATGCGCGGGATGCGCCGCGGTTTCCGGGAGGGAGTTGTTGTCCGCCAGGACGGGCACATAAGGCGCCGCCAGCCGGAAGCGCACCGTCTGGCCGATGGCCGGCGGGCTCGCCGTGGAAACCCGGATGACGACTTCCCGGGAAGGATCCCGCTCCATGCCGGCCCCGGCCACGGCGACCACGAGCTCCACCGAATCCCCCTCGTAGAGGACGGAGCGGACAAGCCCCGAAAACGGCCCCTCCGGGTCCAGCTGGAACCATTCGGGCCGCACGCAGACGGCGACGCTGCCCTCGGCCTTTTGGCAGGCGGGGTGGCACGGCAAAAGCCCCAGCGCCGTCGTGACGCACAGCCCGTCGGCCTCCACGAGCCGGCCGGGGAGGACGTTGGAGGCGCCGATGAAGCGAGCCACAAACTCCGTAGCCGGCAGGCTGTACAGCTCCTGCGGGGTGCCGACCTGCTCCAGGCGCCCGGCGCGCATGACGGCGATGCGGTCGCAGATGGCAAACGCGTCCCGCTGGTCGTGGGTGACGAAAACGGCCGTCACGCCCTCCTGCTTGAGGATGGCGCGGACTTCGTGCCGCATCTGGCACCGCAGGTTGGCGTCGAGGTTGCTGAAGGGCTCATCGAGCAGCAAGACGTCGGGGCGGGGTGCGAGCGCACGGGCCAAAGCCAAGCGCTGCTGCTGGCCGCCGGAAAGCTGGTGCGGATAGCGGTGGGCGCAGTCGGCCAAGCCGACGAGCTCGAGCACTTCCTGCACCCGGCGGTGCGCGTCCTTACGGCCCCGCAAGCCGAAACCGGCGTTGGCGGCCACGGTCAAGTGGGGGAACAAGGCGTAGTCCTGAAACACCATGCCCACGTGCCGCCGCTCCGGCGGCACCCACGCCCCGGCGCCCGCGACGGGCCGGCCGCCGACCATGATGCGGCCCGCATCCGGCGCCTCAAAGCCGGCGATCAGGCGCAGGGCGGTCGTCTTGCCGCAGCCGCTGGGACCGAGCAAGCCCATGATCTCGCCCGGCTCCACCGCGAAGCGGACGCCGTCCACCGCGGCCACCGGGCCAAACGACTTGCGCACATCCCACAGCTCGACTCCCGCCATCGGGCAGCCCTCCGAGCGGCTGGCGGGCTCCTGGGGCGTCCGCCGGCCTTCCTGCCGCGGCGCCTTAGGAATCCCTAATGTCGCCTTGAAGGTATCACAGCCCGCGGGAATTTGTCAACTTTGGCTCGCCATACAATTTCACGGGGATAACGGGCCGCGTTAAGGAGGGGACACTGCACGGTGCGCCGTGCGAGGGGAGTTTCGCCCGCCGCCGGCCGGCGGCTCGCCGGACTGGTTTTCGCCGCGCTGGCCGCCGGGCTCTGCCTATGGGCTCTTGGTGCGGCGGCGCTCCCGCCGGCACATCGGTGGCCGGCTTCCCGGCTGCAGCAAGCCTGGCCGGGGCTCCGGTGGTTGGCCGCGGCGGCCGCGGCGCTGTCTGGCGGGGCAGCCGAGGGGCCCCTCGCGGGCATACGGGTCGCCGTCGACGCGGGCCACGGCGGCACGGACCGGGGCGCGTGCCACCTGCCGTCAGGGCTGATCGAAAAGGAGATCAACCTGGATATGGCGATGCGGCTTGAGCGGGCGCTGGCCGCAGCCGGCGCGGAAGTGCTCCTCACCCGCCGGGACGACACGTTCCTTCCTTTGGACGAACGGGCGCGCCTTGCCAACGAGTGGGGCGCGGGCGTGTTCGTCAGCCTGCACGTCAACCGCTATCCGAGCCCCGCGTGCTTCGGCGCCCAGACGTTCCACCTTCCCGGCGCGGCGGAAGGGGAGCGCCTCGCCCTGCTCATCCAGGAGGAGCTGCGGCAAGTGTACCCGCCCAACTACCGGCAGGCTTTGCCGGGCAACTACCGGGTGCTGCGGGAAACCACCATGCCGGCGGCGCTGGTCGAGATTGGCTTTGTCACCAACGCGACCGATCGCGCCCTCATGCAGCAGGACGACTACCGGGAGCAGGTGGCGGCCGCGATCGTGCAGGCCATCGTGCGCTTTGTGCACGGCGAACCGGAGCTGCCGGCCGGGCTCGTCACCCGAGCACCCGGCGCAGGAGGATAACGGGGCGGGGCCGGACCGACCGGCGCCTGCGGCGGCGGTTACTTGCTTTCGGGCCATTGGCCCGCCGCTCGGGCGGCCGCTTCTCCGCGAGGGCCCGCACCGCCTCCCGCAGCCGCTCGACGTAGGGCCGGCTCAAGTACGCCTCGGCGCCCTTAAGGATAGTTTGCACGTAGTCGTTGTGGGGCGGGATTTCCTCGGCCGCCTTGGAGGCGACGACGTACGTCAGCACGTCCTCATAAACCTTGCCGCCGGGGGTTTCCACCCGGATGCGCTCGCGGCGGTAATGCTCGGGGGCGCCTTCCCGCTCGTCGAGCGCGGGCAGCTGCTCGGCGGGCAACCGGTAGAGCACCCCTTCGACGCTGCTCTCCGGGTCGGGCACCAAATCCGCGACGCCGCCCCGGCGGGTCCGGGAGTAGCGGGTGAAACCGAGGCGATATCCCCGTACCAGGGCTGGGCCGACGAGCTCAAACTCCTCCACGTCCCGCGCCAGATCTTCGGGGCTCATGCAAGACCCGTAGGCGAAATAGTACACGTCGTCCACGGACCGGCGACCCCCTTCGCGTGGGCTTCCTTTCATGGTACGCGCCACGGCGGAAGGTGTGCGGCGGCTGCGTGTGGAAAACCGGACGTGCGGTTGATCACGGTTCCTTGGAAAGGGTCCGCCGTCGCGGGCGGGCGCGGAGAAGACGATCCATGACATTGCTTGGCCTGCTCATCCTCTTGTCGGGTTTGTTCGTCGGGTGGAGCCTAGGCGCCAACGACGCGGCCAATGCCATGGGCACCGCCGTCGGCGCCCGGGTGCGCACCATCCGTGAGGCCGTCATCATCGTCGGCATCTTCAGTTTCGTCGGGGCGGTCACCTATGGCCACCGGGTCATTAAGACGATCGGTTCGGGGATCGTCCCCATGGATCAGTTGGAGGCGGGCCAGGCGACGCGGATCGCCCTCGCGGCCATGCTGGCGGCGGGCCTATGGCTCCTGTGGGCCACGTACCTCAAGCTGCCTGTATCCACCACCCACTCGGCGGTCGGCGCGGTGGCCGGGGCGGGCGTCGTGGCCGGGGGCGTGCCGATCTACTGGAGCAAGCTGCTGGACATCTTTATGGCGTGGATCCTGACGCCCGTGGGCGCCGCCATCTGCGGTTACGTGCTCTACCAGGTGCTGCGTGTCGTCCTGCGCTTCGTGGCGGTGCCCGACCGGGTGTGGGGGTGGCTCCTCACCATAAGCGGCATGTGGATGGCCTTTTCCTGGGGGGCCAACGACGTCGCCAACGCCACCGGCGTAATGGTGGGCGCGGGTTTCACGAGTCCTATCATGGCGTCTGTCCTGGGCGGCCTGGCCATCGTCCTCGGGATCGCCACGTGGGGCTACCGCGTCATGGAAACCGTCGGCACCCGCATCACGCACCTGATACCACCCATGGCGTTTGTCGCCGAGCTCGCCGCGGCGCTCAACGTGCAGATATACACCCTCCTGGGGCTGCCGGTGTCCACCACCCACTCCATCGTCGGAGCCATCTTTGGCGTCGGGTTGGTGCTCGGCCGCGCGGCGGTCGACCGGCGCACGGCGCGGGACATCGTCCTGGCTTGGGCCGCGACGCCCGCCGCCGCCGGCATCGTGAGCGGCTTCCTGTACTGGCTACTGGTACGGATCCTGTAGACGAATCGTCGCACGCGGGCGAGAGGGGGAGCAGGAATGCGCAACATCTTCGGCTGGATGGGCATGCGGGAACAGCAGCGGGCGCTTATGGCCTCCCACCAGCACATGGAACAAGTGCGTCAAGTCGTCCACTTGCTCAAGTCCGCGCTGGACCATTTCATCGCGGGCGACCTGGACAAGGTCAAGGACATCCACGAGCAGGTGACCGCGGCCGAGCGCCAGGCGGACGAGCTGCGCCGGGATCTGTTGGACCAGCTCTCGGAGGGCATGTTCCTGCCCGCGGACCGCGAAGACCTCGTGCACCTGGTGGAGAGGACCGACGACGTGGCCGACTACGCCAACTCCGCCTCCCGGCTCCTGGTGCTCTTTTTCAAGGCGCCCCCGGAAGACCTGCGCCCCGAGCTGACGCGGTTCGGCGAACTGCTGGTGGAAGCCGTCGAAAGGCTGTCGGAGGCCATGGACAAGCTCCTCGACGGGCAGCGCCGGGAGGCTTTGCAGCTGTGCACCGCCGTCGAGCGGTGCGAGGAGGAGGGCGACGCCCTCAAGGCTTCCCTCTACAGGCGCCTGCTGCAGCTCGACGTCTCCGCGGGCAAGATGATGCTCCTCCACGACCTGATCGAATCGATGGAAAACACCGCCGACCGGGCCGAGGACACCGCGGACCTGGTGCGGGTGCTGGCCGTCAAGCTTCGCTGACCGCGACGGCCCCCGGAAACGCAGGAAGTTCCAAGGCGAAACCGCGGCCGCCGGCCGCGGTTTCGATCCATTTGAGGTGCGCCCCGTCGAATATAGAGGCGCTCAGCGGGTCCATGACGATGGTGAACCCGTCGCATGCGACCTGAACATCCCCGGGCCGGCAGTCGTCAAAGGCCATGCCATAGGTGACGCGGCGGCTCAAGCCTTTGAGCCAAATCCGCAAGGCTTTGCCATCCTTGCCCCGGGAGCGCATGTACTCCCGCATCTTTTCGGCCGCCACCGGGTCGACGACGATGACGGGCGCACCACCGGCCGGCCGGCTTGCGCCTGCCCCGGCGGACGGGGCGGGCGTGTCAGCGGAGCCAGGCAAAGGTGTTGACCGCCTGCAGCCAATATTCTTGGTTGTTGCCGCTGTACTGCGACGTGAGCCCGATCCACTGCAGGTAGACGTTGTTGTCGCCCTGGTTAAAGAACACGGTGCGCACCATGGCCGTCTGCCCGGCGGCCGTCCGCCCCTGGATCACGACAAACCGCGCCTGCAGGCCGTTGCTCGTGGTGATGGTGCGGTTTTCGGTCGTTTGGACGTTGGTCAGCAGGTGCTGGAACTGGTTGGGGACCGACTGCCGCGCCCGGTCCAGCGCCGCGCTGCCGCCGGCGAAACTCGCCACCCGGATGACGGGGCTGCCGCCGCCCAAGGTGATCTCCAGCAGCTTTTCGCCGAAGATCTCGCGCTCCACATACGACTGGCCCTGGGAAGGCACGAGGAGCTCATAGAGGCGGCTGTCGCCTTGGTACCACCAGAAGCGCTGATCTGTATGGATGTAAAATTCCCCTTGGTACTGCGCGAAGGCCGCCGCCGTCCCGAGCAAGAGCACGAGCAGCGTCCAAAAGGCCGTAATCCGAATGCGGCCCGGCACCGGCACCAGCTCCTTTCCTAAATAGATTGTCGCGCGTTTTCGTCCTCACGCCCTGCTGGCTTTCATCACCGCGCCTGCCGGTCGGCCCGGGCGCGCCGCTCCCGGGCCTCGGCCAGCCGGGCTTCTTTCCGGGCGGCCGCGGCCTCATACAGCTCCCGGTCCTCATCGGTTTCCAAGAGCAGCGGGGGCACGGCCTTGACGGGCCGGCCGTTCGCGTCCACGAGCACAAACGTCGTAAACGCTTCGCACGTCAACCACGGCTCCCGGCCCGGGTCGGCCAAGTCCTTGCCGTACACCTTGACGTAAACCTCGAGGGAGCTCTTGCCCGTATACGTGACCCGGGCCTGCAAATGGAGCATTTGGCCTTCCTTAACGGGATGGAAAAAATGGACGCGGTCCATGCTCAAGGTGACGACCGCCGGGGAGCCGCAATGCTCCATGGCCGTAACGCCGGCCACCTGGTCGATGAGGGAGAGGATGTGGCCGCCGAAGACGGTGCCGTGATGGTTGCAGTGGGGCGGCACGACGATTTCTTTGAGCTCGGTGTACGAATCCCGCCAGGACTTTGCTTCCATTAGGCCCATGTTGCCCCCGGTGGCGCAAGGAGCGTGGTGCCGGAGGCGGGACTCGAACCCGCACGGGGGTTACCCAAGCGATTTTAAGTCGCCCGCGTCTGCCGTTCCGCCACTCCGGCCCGGTCCCTTCCACATGCAAGCCCATTATATCCCCCGGCCGCTGGCAGGGTCAACGAGCGTGGGACGGCCCGCCGGCGATGGACTTACGCATCGAGGAGATACGCCGGATCCCGCCCCATCCGGGCCGCCCACAGGACCAGGCCGTCCAGCAGGTCCGCCTCGCTGACGATCAGCTCCCCGGCGCCCAGCCCCTCCATGACCGCGTGCACGACGGCCGTCCCCGCGAGGATGATGTCGGCCCGCTGGGGCTGCAGCCCCGGCCAAGCGCGCCGCTGGGCAACCGTGGAAGCCCGCATCTCGTCCAGCATCCGGGCCACCGCCGCCCGGGTCAGCCGGTAGCCGTGCACCTTATCCGGGTCATAGGGCACGAGCCGCTGATCCATGGCTGCCAGCGTCGTGGCCGTCCCGCCGACGCCGATGAGCCTGTGGCCCTCGGATTCGTCGAAAGCGCCAGAAGCTGCGCTCCCGGCCGATTGCCGGTCCACCCCGAGCCGTTCCCACAAAGGCGCTAGGCGCTCCTCGACGGCCGCTTCGAGCGCGCGCCAATCCGCGCCGCTGATAGGGTCCGACCGGACGCACAACTCGGTCATGCGCACCGCACCCACGTCGGCGCTGGCCCGGGCGATCAGGCTGCCGCCCGCCGTTCCGCGAACGACTTCGGTGCTGCCGCCGCCCACGTCCACGACCCAGACGCTCGCGCCGGGAGCCATCGGTCGGCCGCCCGCAAGGGCGAAAGCTCCGGTCGCCGGCCCGGCGACGACATCCGCCGCCGAGCCGCCCGGCAAACCCCGTACCGCTCCCAGAAAGGACAGGGCCGCCTCACCCGGACCGCTCAAGATGGCCACGGAAACGCCGTGCTCCCGCTCGGCCCGCCGGCGAAACTCGTCGCGGTCGGCGGCGTCCCGCAAGGCGCTCGTGCCGGCCACGACCACGGCGG
>CALFSR010000217.1 GCA_937916565.1 uncultured Bacillota bacterium
CGGGCGCGGGGGCGGCCGCCGGCGTGGCCTATCTGCTGGGAGCCGATCCCAAGCAGATGCTCCACGCCGTCAACTACGTCGTCGCCAACCATTACGGCACGGTGTGCGACGGCGCCAAGCCCGGGTGCGCCGTCAAGATCGCCTCCGCCGCCGGCATCGCCGTGGAGGGGGCGTGGCTGGCCAAGGAAGGAATGACGCTGTTGCCCCACGGCATCGTCGGAGAGACCTTCAGTGACACCGTCGCAAACGTGGGCTACTTGACCCGGAAAGGACTGGCCATGTTGGACGCGAGCATCGTCGAAATCCTCGTGGAAAAGGGTGAAGCCTGTTGACGGTCAACGGTGCGGAGGCGCAAGGCCCCGGCATGCCGCTTCCCGGCGACCCGACGCCCTTGGCGGGACTCGTGGTGGTGGAACTGGCGTCGGGCCTGGCGGCCAACTTCGCGGGCGTGCTGCTGGCGGATTTCGGCGCCCGCGTCATCAAGATCGAGCCCGTTGCCGGCGGCGACCCGTTGCGGCGCGCCGGGCGCTTCGCGGGGGAGGAAGACTCCCTCTATTTCCAGACCGAGTCCCGCGGCAAAGAGTCGGTAGCCATTGACCTCACCTCGCCGGCCGGCCGCGAACTGGCCCGGCAACTCATGGAAAAGGCCGGCGCCGTCATCGAAGACTTGGGCGCCGGTGGCCTGGAGAACCTGGGGCTCGGCCCGGAGGTCCTCGCGGCGGCCAACCCGTCGTTGTGCTTCCTCCGCCTGTCGGGATTCGGGCAGACAGGGCCGTTGAGCCCTTTTTCGGCGGACGATCGGATCGCGCAGGCTTTCAGCGGCGCGCTTTACGTCAACGGCTATCCTGACGCTCCGCCCGAACCCATCAGCGTACCCATCGCCGAGTACTGGAGTGGCCTGACGGGCGCCATCGGCCTGCTTATGGCCATCCACGCCACCCGGGCGGGCCATCCGGGCCAGACCGTAGATCTCGCCTTGTACGAGCCGCTGCTGCGTTTCCAGGAAGAGATGGTCATCCAATACGATCTATTCGGTACCATCCGGGAGCGGATGGGCAACGAGTACGCCGAGATCGTTCCCTCCAACCACTACGAAACCGCCGACGGGCGCTGGGTGGCCATTTCGGCCGCGAACGACCGGGCGTTCCAGCGCATCCTGGAGGCCATGGACCGCCTGGAGTGGGCGACCGATCCCCGCGTGGCCACGCCCAGCGCCCGGTGCGAAAACCGGCAGCTGACCAACCAGATCATCCAGGAGTGGGTCGCCCGCCACACCGCCGAGGAAGTCATGGCCGCCATGGACGCCAAGAGCGCCCCGGCCGCGGCGATCTACTCCGTCGCGGAGACGGTCAAGGACCCGCAGGTGGTGCACCGGCAAAACATCGTGCCGGTGCCCACCTCCGACGGCGGCTCTGTGTGTATGCAGGGTGTTGTACCGCGCATCCTGGACGTCCCCGTGGCCCTGCGGCCCGCACCTCGGCTGGGCCAGCACACGGAAGTCGTGTTGCGCACGGTGCTTGGACTCGATGACGGCACTCTGGAGCAACTGGCTCGAGATGGGGTGATCGGTCGTGCATGATCGGACCGCGCACGACGGGACAACGCACCATGGAGCGACCGGGCCAGCGTCCGCAGCGGGGCCCCTGCACGGCCTGCGGGTACTGGACCTGGGGCAGTTCATCGCCGGACCGGTCGCCTGCACGCTCATGGCCGAGTTCGGCGCCGACGTGATCAAGGTGGAGCTGCCCGGCCAGGGCGACGGAACCCGCTATCGCCACCCGCTGGTCAACGGGCACTCGGTGGCGTGGGCCATGCGCGCCCGCAACAAGCGGGGCATCACCCTGGACGTCCGCACCGAAAAGGGGCGCGCCCTTTTCCTGCGCCTCGTGCGCGAGAGCGACGTCGTGGTGGAAAACTTCCGCAGCGGCACCTTGGAGAAATGGGGGCTGGGCTGGGACGTGCTCCAGGCGGAGAACCCCCGCCTCATCCTGGTCCGCGTTTCGGGTTTCGGCCAGGACGGGCCCTACGCCAACCGTTCGGCCTTTGACCGCATCGGCCTTGCCATGGCTGGTTTCACCCACGTGAACGGCAGCCCCGAGCGGCCGCCCCTGCGCCCCGGTGTCCTGCTGAGCGACTACTCGAGCGCCCTGTTTGGGGTTTTGGGCGTCATGGCGCTGCTGCACCGCCGCGCCCGCACGGGCCGGGGCGGCGTGGTGGACCTGGGCATCTATGAGTCGGTCCTGCGCATGATGGGCGACGTGGCGGCGGTCTATGACCGCCACGGCGTCGTCCGCCAGCGCCAGGGCGCGCTGTGGCCCGGGTACGGCTTCTTCGTCAACGCCAAGGCCGCGGACGGCCTCTGGGTAGCGGTGTCCGCGCGGGAGGAGGAGACGGTGGCGGCCGCCGTGCAGCAGCTCGGCATGCCGCAGGAGAATGGGACGGCGGACACCTTGCGTGCGTGGATTGCCACGTTGCCTGGCGACGAGGCCGTGGCCCGGCTGCGGCTGCACGGTGTCGCCTGCTCCGTCGTCCAGACGGTCGATCGGCTTGTCCAGGACCCGCACGTGCAGGCCCGGCGCAACTGCATCACCTTGAACGACGCCAACCTAGGTCCGGTCACGGTCCAAGGCCCGATTCCCCACTTGTCGCTGACGCCGGGGCAGGTCACCCGGGGCGGCCCGGGCCTGGGCGAGCATAACCAGGACGTCTACGGCGAACTGCTGGGTCTCACCGCCGACGAGATGGAAGCGCTCAAGCAAGAAAACGTGATCTGAAGACGGGTGGGCCGCGCGGCCGGCCCGCCGCCCGGCGGCTTGGCCCATTCCGGTGCCGGCTCGAAGGTCATCCCAGAGAACGGGGGAGACGCACATGTCAATTCTCTACGAAAAAGAGGGTCACATCGTCACCATCACCCTTAACCGCCCGGAGCGCCTGAACGCCATGAGCCGCCAGATGGTGGCCGAGCTCAAGGAGGCGTGGCACACGTTCCGGGCCGACGACGACGCCCGGGTCGCCATCGTCACCGGGGCGGGGGAGAAGTCTTTCTGCGCCGGCGTCGACCTGAAGGAGGT
This sequence comes from uncultured Bacillota bacterium, assembly GCA_937916565.1. Lineage (GTDB taxonomy): Bacteria > Bacillota > Limnochordia > Limnochordales > ZCTH02-B6 > ZCTH02-B6. The sequence continues at coordinate 3,072 of CALFSR010000217.1, forward strand.
GGCCGAGCGCAGCGAGACATGGCACCGGGAAGTGTTCTGGCAGGACCACACGTACGGTTTCGGCGGTACCCTCGAGGAAGGCATGGCCTTGTGGAAACCCGTCATCGCCGCGGTCAACGGCTACTGCATCGGCGGCGGGTTCACCCTCATCCTGGGCGCCGACATCCGCATCTGCTCCGAGAACGCCACCTTCTCGTTCCCCGAGGTCAAGGTCGGGCTGCCGACCATCACGGGGGCGATCCTGCTGCCTCGCACGGTCCCCTTGGGCTGGGCCGCGCAGCTGCTTCTGGCCGGTGACACCATCGACGCCCAGACCGCCTTGCGCATCGGGCTCGTGAACAACGTCTACCCCCAGGCCGACCTGATGCGGGAGGCGCGTGCTTTGGCCCAGCGGCTGGCGGACAACGCTCCCCTGGCCGTGCGGGTGACCAAGGAAGTCATGATCCGCGGGCTGGACATGCCCTTTGAGCGCTCCTTCGTCATGGGCGAGTACTTGCGCCGCATCGCCCGGGACACCGAGGACTCCCGCGAGGGCCCCCGCGCCTTCAAGGAAAAGCGGAAGCCCCGGTTTCAAGGCCGCTAGCCGCGGGAGGGCGCTGATTGCGCGAGAACAGTGGCCGTGCAGGGGCCCTGGTTGTGGAATGGCGCTAGTTGCCTGAGGACGCCGCGGATTGAAGCATCGCAGGAAGTGACGGGACAGGGAAAGGGGTGATGCCGGGACCCGGACGGCCGTATGGTGTTGAACACCGTGGACAAGCGTACGCAGTTTTCTGGGCAAGGAGGATGATCGAGGTGACATGGCGGCGAGGCTCACGGAGATCCGGGGCCGCGTTCCTGACGATGGCGCTCATGGTGACGCTGCTCGCACTGGGCGTCATGGGAGGCGCCAAGGCCGAGGCCGTGAAAGAGCTGCGGGTAGCCTTTGACCAGGGTTTGTCGCACTTTGATCCCCACCTGGGCACCGACAACTCGGAGCTCCAGGTCATTTACGCAGTGTTTGACACGCTGATTCGCTTCGACTCCCAGCTGAACTTCCTGCCGGGTCTGGCCGAGTCGTGGGAATTCCCGAACCCGACGACGCTGGTGCTCCACCTGCGGCGGGGGGTCCAGTTCCACGACGGCACCGAGTTTAACGCCGAAGCGGTCAAGTTCAACCTCGAGCGCATTATGGACCCTGCCACCGGCTCCGTCGTCCGCAGCGAGCTGAGCGTCGTCGAATCGGTGGAAGTGGTCGATTCGCACACCGTGCGCCTCAACCTGTCGAGCCCGTCCGCGGCCATCCTCGGCGCGCTCGCCGACCGGGCAGGGGCGATGGTGTCTCCGACCGCGCTTCAGCAGATGGGCCCGCGCGAATTTTCCCGGCGGCCCGTGGGCGCCGGCCCCTTCATCTTCAAGGAGTGGGTCGACGGGTCCCACTGGGTGCTGGAGCGCAACCCCAACCACTGGGAACCCGACTATCCCAAGCTGGACCGGATCGTCTTCTATCACTTCCGCAACCAGGAATCCGCGGTCCAGGCCATGCGGGCGGGGCAGGTGGATCTGTATGAGCGGGTGCCCGAGCCGCAGGTCGACTGGGTGCGGGCGAGCGCCGATTACGAGCTGGTGAGCGTAGACAGCCTGCGCTTCCCCATGCTATACATCAATAGGACCGATCCGCCGCTCAACAACAAGGCGCTGCGGCTGGCCATCGCCCATGCCCTGGATCGGGACGCCATCGCACGGGTCGTCGGCGGACCGGAGCTCGCGGCCGCCAACGGGCTGTTCCCGCCGGGCTACTGGGCGTACGATCCCAACGTGCCGGGCTACCGTTACGACGTGCAAAAGGCGCGGGAGTACTTGGCCCAGGCGCGCGCCACCGGCTGGGACGGCCGGCCGGTCCGGATTTTCGGAAACCAGACGAACGAGCACTTGATGAACGCCCAAATTATCAAGGCCATGCTGGACCAGGCCGGCATCCCCAACGAGCTGGTCATCGGGGATACGGCGCGGTCCAACGACGAGTTCTGGCAGCAGGGCCTGTTTGCCATGTCGGTAAGCGCTTGGGGCGGGCGCCCGGATCCTAATGCGACGGTGGTCGCCCTGCTGCACGGGCTGGGCAGCTACAACCCGCCGAGGCGGGCCGAGCCCCACGGCAGCACGCCGTACTTGGACGAACTGATCGAACGGGCAGCGCAGACCTACGATCAAGCTGAGCGCGCGGCCCTGTACGGAGAAATCCAGCGGATTGCGTTCGAGGAAGCCTACCTCATCCCGCTGTACTTCAGCCCCTACCAGGTGGCGGTGCGGAAGAACGTCGTCGGCTTCGAACCGAACGCCCTTGGGAAGATCATCTACCGGGTCATCGACCTGGCCGAGTAGCAGCGAGACCGCCGGCGGGCAGCCGCCGGCGGTCGGTTGGAGAGGGGCGGAAGCGTGGTTGGCTTCATCGCACGCAGGCTGCTGGCGCTGATCCCGCTCATTCTGGTCATCAGCGTCACCAACTTCATCCTGCTCGACCTGCTGCCGGGCGACGCCGCCCTCGCGATGATGGGGGCGGACAGCTATGACCCGGCCCGGTACGCGCAGCTGCGGGCGGAACTGGGCTTGGACAAGCCCTTTCTCCAGCGGTATGCGGAATGGATGGGACGGGTGCTCCAAGGCGACCTTGGAGCATCCGTCCGCTCCAACATGCCCATCACCAATCTGCTCAAGGATCGCATGGCGGTCACCATCACCCTGACCGCCGGCGGGCTGCTCTATGCGGTCGTGTTTGGTATCGTCATCGGCGTCGTCGCGGGAACGCGGCCCAACACCTGGATCGACCGCGGCCTGACGGTGCTGGCCACCTTGGGCCATTCCATCCCCAGCTTTTGGCAGGGCATCCTGCTCATCATTTTGTTTGCTCAAGTGCTGCCGTGGCTGCCGGCCTTCGGCTACCGGTCCTGGGCCGAGCACGGGTTTCTCACCATGGCCCGCTACATGATCTTGCCGTGGTTGACGCTGGGGTCCGGCCTCATGGTTCAAATCGCCCGGCAAATGCGCTCTGCCGTCATCGAAGTGTACTACCGGGACTTCATCCGCACGGCGCGGGCCAAGGGACTGTCGGAACTCCTGATCGTCTGGCGGCACGTGCTGCCCAACTCCCTCATGCCCATCATCACCATCGTGGCGCTGCAGGTGAGCGAGCTTCTGGGCGGCGCCGTCGTCACGGAGTCCGTCTTTTCTTTGCCCGGGATCGGCAGCGCCGCGGTGTCCAGCGTCATCGACCGGGACTTTGCGGTCTTGCAGGCGGTAATCCTGCTGGCCGCGGTGACGGCCGTGCTCGTCAGCCTGCTGGCGGATGTGGCCTACGGGCTGCTGGACCCGAGAATCCGCTACGATTAGGGATGGAGGAGGTGCTGCTCCCGTGAACCGTCGCCGCTTCCTGACGCGCTTGGTCCGCACGCCCGCGGCGGTCTTTGGTCTTGTCATTCTTATCTTTTACGTGGGCGTGGCGGTGGCCGCACCGTGGGTCGCGCCGTACGACGCCAACGCCATGGACTTTTTCGCGATCCGGAAACCGCCCTCCGCCGCCCACTGGCTGGGTACGGACGAGCTCGGCCGCGACGTCTTGAGCCGGCTCGTCATCGGCAGCCGGGCGTCGCTTTTGGTCGCGTTTTTGTCCGTGTCCGTGTCGCTGGCCCTGGCGGTGCCCGTAGGCGTCCTGGCAGGTTTTTCGGGCGGGCGCACGGACGCGTTCATCATGCGCATCATGGACGGGCTTTTGGCCTACCCGGCGCTGCTGTTGGCCCTGGCCATCGCGACGGTGCTCAATCCCGGCGTCCACAGCGCCACGGTAGCCATCGCCATCGTGTTCTTTCCCCGGTTGACCCGCTTTGTCCGCGGCCAGGTACTCGCTGTCCGGCAGGAGCTGTACATCGAAGCCGCGGTGGCCGTGGGGGTCGGCTGGGCACGCCTGCTCTTTAAGTACATCCTGCCCAACATTGCCTCGCCCCTCATCGTGCAGGCCTCGCTGTCTATCGCGAGTGCGGTGCTGATCGAATCGGCGCTCAGTTTCATCGGAGCCGGCATCCAGCCGCCTGAACCGAGCTGGGGCAACATGCTGCGCACGGGCATGGTGTACCTGGACACGGCCGTGTGGCTCGCCATCGCGCCGGGGGCGACGTTGTCCCTCTTGATGCTGGCCGTCAACCTGCTGGGCGACTCGCTGCGGGACATCCTGGAGCCCCGGTTCCGGGTGTAGAGAGAATCTTACTGGCGAGCCGCGGGCGAACCCCGGCAACCGGACAGTGCCGGGATTCTAGTGGTCGGTTGAAACCTAAAGAAAAGGCCGCAAGCTGCGCCCAGCGCCGCCTGCGGCCTTCTTGCGTCGGAGAGGTGCGGGCGCGGGCTACATGTACCGGCCGCCGGCGACTTCCAGCACCGCTCCGGTCATGTAGCTCGACTCGGGGCCCAGGAGGAAGCGCACGACGCTGGCCACCTCCGCCGGCTGCCCGATGCGCTGAAGGGGCACTTCCGCGAGCTTCATGGCCATGACCTTCTCCGGTATCCCCTTGGTCATGTCGGTGTCGATGATGCCGGGCTGCACGCAGTTGACCCGGACGCCCTTGCGCGCCAGCTCCTTGGCGGCCACCTTGGTGAAGGCGACGATGCCGGCTTTGGCTGCACTGTAGTTGGCTTGTCCGATGTTGCCCACCTTGGCGGCGATGGACGACAAGTTGACGATGGAGCCGCTTTCCTGCTCCCGCATGACGCGGGCGACGGCGCGGGTGAAAAGGAACGTGCCCTTGAGGTGCACGTTGATGACCGCGTCCCATTCGTCATCGGTCATCTTGTGCAGCAGTGCGTCGCGGATGATGCCCGCGTTGTTGACCAGCATGTCGATGCGGCCGTAGCGCTCCCGCACCGCCTCGACCGCCGCGTCCACCTGTTCCGTCTTGGTGACGTCGACGACAAAGGGCTCGGACCGGCGTCCGAGGGCGCGGATTTCCTCCGCCGTCTTTTGGGCGGCAGCCTCGTTGATATCCACCGGCATGACGTCGGCGCCGTCTTTTGCGAGAAGCAGGGCGATCTCCCTGCCGATGCCTTGCCCGGCGCCGGTGACGATAGCGACCTTGCCTGCAAGTACGCTCACTGCCTGTCGGCTGCCTCCTCCACGGGATTGCGCAGCTTGACCATAATCCCGATGTTTCCCTCCTGGCATACGACGCCGTCCTGGTTGATGAGCTCAAAACGCCGGTCGAGAATGCCCCGGTCGCCCCGGGAGGTGACCCGCTTGTGGGTGATGGTGATCCGCACCCGCACCGTGTCGCCGATGAACACCGGCGCTTTGAAAGTCCAATCCTTGATTCCGAGCATCGCCAGGGTCGTGCCTTCAAACAACCCCATGCGGCTCACGAAGCCGACCGCGACGGCGAGGCCCAGCAGCCCGTGCACGACCCGCCGTCCAAACATGGTTTCCCGGGCGTACACCTCATTGGTGTGCAGCTGGTTCCAGTCGCCGGTGTAGGCGGCGAAGTTGACCACGTCGGTTTCCGTAATCGTGCGGCCGGGGCTTTCGAACACCTGGCCCACGTGCACGTCTTCATAGTACAGACCCATCGTCCCTTGCCTCCTACCCCGCGTCCGTGCCCAGGATGGCCGTCACCTGGCTGGACAAGGTGCCTCCGTTGCCGTGCACGAGGCCGACCTGGGCGCCGGGCACCTGCCGGGGACCGCACTCGCCCCGCAGCTGGCGCACCGCCTCGATGATGAGAAAAATGCCGAACATGCCCGGGTGGGTGTACGACAGCCCGCCCCCGCTGGTGTTGACCGGCAGCTCGCCGCCGGGGGCAATGCGCCCGCCGGAGACAAAGGGGCCGCCTTCGCCCTTCTTGCAGAAACCGAGGTCTTCCAGAAACAGGATGACGTTGATAGTGAACGCGTCGTAAAGCTGCACGAAGTCCATATCAGCCGGGCCGAGCCCCGCCTGGGCAAACGCCCGCCGGCCCGATTCGGCGGCGCCCGTGACGGTCAAGTCCGGCATCTGGGCGATGTGCCGGTGGCTGTCCACCGAACCGTGGCCCAGGAGGTAGACCGGCTTTTTCTTGAGGTCCCGGGCCCTGTCCTCGGACGTCATGACCACGGCTCCGCCGCCGTCGGTGACGAGGCAGCAGTCCAGCTTGTGCAGGGGGCTGCTGACCATGCGGGAACCCAACACTTCATCGATGGTCAGGGGCTCCCGCTTGAAGGCCTTGGGGTTGAGGGCTGCCCACTGCCGGGCCGCCACGGCCACGGCGGCCAACTGCTCGGGGGTGGTGCCGAACTCGTGCATGTGGCGGCGGGCCGCCAGGGCGTACATGCTAATCGGATAGATCGGGTGGTACACGGCCTCATACGGCACGGGAGTGGATGTGGGCACGAAGCCGCCGACGGAACGCTGGTTGCTTCCGTAGGTGATCAGGGCTACGTCGCACAACCCCGCCTCAATGGCCAGGGCAGCCGTGAGCAGATGCATTTCCGCCGACGCGCCGCCGACATTGGTGGACTCGGAAAAGCGGGGGCGGATGCCCAAGTATTCCGCCAGCGCCGGCGTGGGCATGGTGGAAAAGGCCGTAGCCGAAAAGAGCCCGTCCACGTCGGATACCTTGAGCCCGGCGTCATCCAGCGCCCGGCGGGCGGCCTGCGCCATGAGGTCCATGGCCGTCAGCCCCGGCGTTACGCCCAGGTCGGATTCGGCGACTCCCACGATGACCGCTCTGCGTTTCATGGGCGCTTCCCTTTCTCTACCGGTTCGAAATCGACGCGCTTGCCCTCGTCATGGGCGGTGATGACGGCCCGCACCCGGTCGCCGACGGCGATGGAGCTCTCCGTGCAGTTGATGAGCTGCGCCATCATCCGCGGGCCCTCGGCCAGGTCGATCAAGGCGACGATGTAATCGGGCTCGGGTCCTTTGGAGGTTTTGTAGACGCCGGTGTAGGAGTAGATGACGCCTTCGCCGGACGCTTCGCGCCAGTCCCATTCGGGATGGCCGCAATGAGGGCACAGGACGCGCGGGTAAAAGAAAAACTTGCTGCAGCCGTTGCACTGCTGCAGGAGGAAACGCCCCTGCTCCAGGCCGTGCCAGAAGTAGGCCAGCGGGCGGTCGGGCGATGGCTCGGCTGGCTGCATGATAGCCCTCCTCAGGTTGTGGCTATTTCAACGCAAATACCCTGTCGCGCACGATCTCGAAGAAGTGCATTACGTGGTCTTCCATCGCCTGCCGGGCGGCACCGGTGTCCTTCCGCTCAAACGCGTCGAGCACCCTGTGCAGGTTTCGCACGTTGTCGGTCATCTGCTCGCCTGTCTGGCGCAGGTACATGTACCAGACGCGGGACACCCGCACGTTGATGCCTTCCAGGAGGGTCTCGAGAAACCGGTTGTTGGCTCGGCGCCAGAGGGCCCGGTGGAACTCCTGGTCGATCCGGACCAGGTCCTCATGGCTAACGTCTTCGCCGCTGTCCAGCCGGTTGAGCATGTCGCGCAGTGCGGCGACTTCCTCCGGCCGCACGTACGCGGTAGCCAGTTCGGCGGCCATCCCGTCCAAGGTGACCTTGACCTGCATGACCTCCTTGAAGTCCCCAAGATCGACGGGGCTTACCCGGGTGCCATGGTGAGGGACGACAACCACCAGTCCATGGGCCTCAAGCCTGCTGAACACTTCCCGGATGGGCGTGCGGCTGACGCCGAACTCCTCGGCGATCTCCCGCTCGGGAAACACCTCGTTGGGCTTGTACTTTAGCGTCACGATCCGCTCCAGGATGATCCTGTAGATCTCATCCGTGGTCGGGCGTCCCTTCGCACGGGCTCCGTCCCGGCTCGGCACGGCGACCTCCCTCCTTTGCTGATTATTTGCAGTGGGATGCGCTATGGAAACAACTCGTATTCCAATGGTATACCACTAGCATGACATTAGAATAACAACCATTGTTTGCATAGTCAACAAGGAAGAGGCAAGGCGCTTGTTTGCGCAGCTAACACGGAAAAGAAGAGACGCCTCCCGCGGCAAAGAAAAGTCTCCCGGCGCCGGAGCAGGCGGGGGGGCCGGTACAAGCCCGGCCGCCCGCCTGCTGAACCAGTGCCGCGGGCGTCTAGGTGCGGGTGCGGTCGCAGGGGCGCAGCCGGCTAAAGTCGGGCGGCACCCGGTGATCGATCGGGAGATTCGGCAGGCGCACGCCGTAAATTCCCCGGGCCCGGCCTCGGAAACGCAGCGTCCACAAGGCGTTGCGGATGGGCCGCAAGGGGCGCAGCGTCCGGTAGGTGACCAGCGGCGAGCCGCGGCGGGTGAAGCCGGTGACGATGGCGCTGTGGTTCATCTGCCCGTCACCGTCCCAGTCGTAGTAGATCACGTCGCCCCGCCGCAGCCGGCGGGCAAGGCGGGGGCTAGCCCGCAGGTTGAGCACCTGCCCGCCGTTCGCGCGCATGTATTGAAAGTGCGACTCGGCAACTGCCCACGAGCACGACCACCAGTCGTTGTGGTCGGCGTCAAAGGGCGCCTGGCCGACGCGCCGGTACCACCATTCCCGGCCTTGGGCGGTTTCCCGGTAATCTTGCGGCCAGCCGCCCGCGAGCATGCACTGCGAGACAAAGTTGGCGCAGTCGCCCCCGCCGCCCGCGGTGTCCAGGTTGGCGTAGCGCGGGTTGGGATTGTTCCAGTGCCGCAAGGCGTAGCGTACCGCCGCCAGGCGGTTGTAGCGGCGGCGGACTTGCAGCGGCACGACGGCTTCCACGGTCACGGCCCTCTCCTCCGGATGGTCGTTGCTTCCCATCCTATGCGGCAGGGCCGGACGCGGGTCGGCCGGGGCGCAGCGGCGCTTATGCGCCTGCGTCAAACCGCATGGCCAAAAGCTCCAGCGTGACCGCGGCCGCCAAGTAGGCCGTGTTGCCGCTCGGGTCCAGCAACGGGTTCGTTTCCACGACGTCAAACCCGACGATCTCCGTGTGCGCCGCGGCCAGCGACAAGACGGCCTTCACTTCCTGGTACGTCAAGCCGTCCGGCTCCGGCGAGGAGACGCCGGGGGCGGCCGCCGGGTCAAACGCGTCGATGTCGACCGTCACGTAAAGGCGTTCCAGCGGCGCCAGCGCTGCCGAGAGCCGCTGCCAGGCGTCTTGGCGGCGAAGCTGCTCCCGGGTGATGAGCACGTTGCCCCGTTCCATCGCCGCTCGATAGGCGGGTTCGGGCGTGCGCAGCCCCCGCAGGCCCACCTGGATAATGGTTTGGACGTGGGCGGCCTCGGATGCGCGCCTCAGGGGGCTGCTGCTGGTCGACGGGCTTCCCATGACCTCGTCCGTAAAGTCCATGTGCGCGTCGATCTGCAGGATGCCAAAGGGGCCCTTGGATTCCATACCCCGCACCGCGGGACCGGTCAGCGAGTGGTCGCCGCCGATGAGGACCGCGAACGCGCCCGCGCGCACAAGCTCCCGGACCGTCTGCTCGATCACGTCGAGGCTGGCTTCCGGCTGCGTGCGCAGGACGTCCACGTCGCCCGCGTCGACGAGCTCCACCCCGGCCAGGCGTCGCCTGCCGAGCTCGATGTCAAAGTAGCCGTCGCGTCCTATGGGGCCCAGCCGGGTCGACGCCTCCCGCACGGCCCGGGGGCCGAACCGGGCGCCTGGCCGGTACCCCACCCCGAGATCATAGGGCACTCCCAGGAGGGCGACGCGTCCGGTCAGCCCGTCGAACGATTCGACGAGGGGCGCCTTAAAAAACGTTGCGACCCCGGTAGGAGTCAAGTTTGCACGATAGCGGTCGCTCAATGCCATCCCTTCCGTAGGCGGCGCAGCGGTGTGCGGGCACGCAAGGCCCGGTGCCGAGCCCAAGTGGAGTCTTCGTCCATTTCGCAGCCTGCCCGGAAACTCCTGCGCTTGGCGCGCAGGCTCTATCCTGCCAAAATGCGTATGCCGCCAAAATGCGGCGGCCCGGAAAGGAAGTCACCGGCATCCTCGTCCTTGGAGCGGAAAGGGAGAAGGAGTTAGGAAAGCGCCAGCGAAGAAAACCCGTACACTTTGGCACCGGCATACAAGACCATACATCTTCATCCATGAGCCGATTAGTGGATAGACCAGTAGAAGGCTCGGGCGGTGACGCCTCGAGTCTTTTTGTGTCTAGACAGGCCTTCCGGTGCAGAGGGGGACACCCGGTGAGCGTCCCAACAAACCCGAGCGCAGCAGCCCAGCTCGTCCGCGCACTTCAGGAGGTGTCGCGGCTCGACCCTTTCGCGCTGCACGACGCGCGGACCGCCGCCAAGCTGTGCATCCTCGATACGGTCGCGTGCGGCATGCACGGCGCCTTGACGGAGGAGGGCGAGGCTGCTTTTCAGGCGGTCTCCGCGGTGTACGGGCCGGGAGACGCCACGGTGTGGGGCCGCCGGGCCCGCCTGCCGGCGCCGGCGGCGGCCCTCCTTAACGGAACTGCGGCCCACGCTCGCGAGCTCGATGATGTCCATCCGGCGATCATCCACCCGGGCTCGGTCGTCATCCCGGCGGTGCTCAGCGTCGCGGAACGGGAGGGCAGCCCGGGGCCGGACGTTCTTGACGCGGTGATCACCGGCTACGAAGCCATGGTGCGCATCGCCGAAGCCGCGGACTTTTTAGATCACCGCCGCCGGGGCTGGCACGGGACGTCGACCCTCGGCCCGTTCGCCGCCGCGGCCGCGGCGTCGCGGCTGCTTGGACTGGGCGAGCAGGAAACGGTCTGGGCCTTGGGGCTGGCGGGTACCCGCACCGGCGGGACGTGGGCGTTTGCCGCCGACGGGGCCATGAGCAAGCGGCTGCACCCGGGCGCGGCGGCCCGTGACGGCGTGCTGGCGGCCTATTTGGCCAAGGCCGGCTTTACGGGTCCCAGCTACGTGCTGGACGCGGACGACGGCGGCTTTCTCCCGCTGACGGCCTCAAGCTGGGACGCGGGGCGGCTGGCGGCGCCGGTGTCGCCGGAGACGCTCGCGGTTCTCGAGACGGAGTACAAGTTTTTCGCCAGCTGCAAGTCGGTGCATTCCCCCGCGGAAGCTGCCCTCACGCTGCGGGCGGAAGGCTTGCGCTCAAGCGACGTCGCCGAGATTTTCGTCGAGGTCAACGACAGCGCCATGCGCATGGCGGGGCGCGCCGGCATGCCGGAGACAATCGCCGCAGCCCAGCTCAGCATCGCGTACGGCGTTGCCGTGGCGCTCTTGCATGGGCGGGCGGACGTCGCGGTCTACACCCCCGCCATGCTGCAGGATGCCGCCGTGAGGGATCTAGTCCGGCGGATCCGGGTCCAGCCCAGCGACGAGATGAACCGGTTGCGGGTCGAGCAAAGGCTGAGCGCCGCCCGGCTTACGGTGCGCCTTGTGGACGGCTCGGAGCGGACCGCGGCCGTGCAGCGGCCCAAGTCCGCGCAGCGCAGGGGCATCGGCGCCGGGCCGGCGGTGCGGGAAAAGTTTTGGGCGCTGTGCGCCGCCGCGGGGGTGCCTGAGGGCCGCGTCGAGGTGATCTGGGAACTTGTCATGGGGCTTGAAGAGCTTAAGCCGGCGGCCATGAACCAACTTTACACATTGCTTCGTCCATGATGTTGTTCGGTGGATCCGTTGGGGGTGCCCGGCCGGTCCAAGCCGTGCCCGGACGCTCCGTTGCGTCGCCAAGGTCAGTATGACGGAAAAGGGGACATCGGTTCATGTTTGAACGGGTGAAAGGCCGGATCGACGACGACGCGATCGCCCTCTACTACGGCGACGCCATCGAGCGGTCCAAGTCGTCGTTTCCGGTCATGATGAAGGTCAACCAAGCCCACGTCGTGATGCTGGCGGAGCAGGGGCTCATCTCCCGGGAAACCGCCCGCAGGCTCCTTGAGACGTTTGCCCGGATGCTGGAGGCCGGCGTGGAGGCTATCCGGATCGACCCGGGGCTTGAGGACTTGTACACCAACGTCGAGCGGGCGGTGCTGGAAGCGGCGGGGGCCGAAGTCGGCGGGCAGATGCACATGGGGCGCAGCCGCAACGATCTGGAGCCTGCCATCGCCCGCATCATGGCCCGGGACGCGCTCAACGACATTGCGCTGTCTATCCACGCTCTGGCGGAGCTGCTGGCCGGCAAGGCGCGGGAGCACGCCGGCAGCGTCTTGCCCGGGTTCACCCACTGGCAGCCCGCGCAGCCGACGACCCTCGGCCACTACCTCATCGCCGTCGTCGACCACCTGTTGCGGGACCTGGAGCGGCTCGACGCCGCCTACAGGCGCACCAACCGATCGCCCTTGGGGGCCGCGGCGTTTAACGGGACAAGCTTTGCCATCAACCGCCTGCGCACGGCCGAACTGCTGGGCTTCGACGGGCTGGCGGAAAACACGCTGGATGCCGCCGCGGGCGTGGACCACTGGGTCGAAGCCGCGTCGGTCCTGGCCAACCATGCCCTTACGCTGGCCCGCTACGCCTCCGACGTCGTGCGCTGGTCCATGCCGTGGCTGGGCTACGTCGAGCTCGCGGACGGCTGGTCCGACAGCAGCAGCATCATGCCGCAAAAGAAAAACCCCGTCATGGCCGAGACCGTCCGCGCCCAGGCCGCCGTGGCCACGAGCCTTTTGGCCGGTTACATGGAGGCGTGCCGCACGACGCTGGAGCCGTGCCGGGACATCACGGTGGCCGAGGGCAAGCTCTGGGATCTGTTTGATCACGTCGGGCGGATGACCAATATCACCCTCGGCTTCAGCCGCGGCATGACCGTCCACGTGGAGCGCATGCAGGGCCAGGCCACCATCGGTTTCACCGCCGCGACGGAACTCGCGGACACGCTGGTGAGGGAGTCGGGGCTGTCGTTCCGGGAAGCGCACCGGGTCGTGGCCAACATCGCGCGGGAAGTCATGGAGCGGGGCGGGGACAGCACCATCGTCACCGCCGGCCGCGTCAAGGAGGCCGCCGCGGCCGTCTTGGGCCGCAGCATCTCCCTCACGGAAGAAAGCGTCGCCCGGGCGTTGGCGCCGGGGCGGTTTGTGGAGGCTCGTTCGCACGCGGGCGGGCCGGCGCCGGCCGAGGTGCGCCGGATGGCCGAGCAACGCATGGCCGAGCTCGCGAAACACCGCCAGCTCATCGAGGAGAGGTTCGCTCAGTGTCAAAGGGGGGATGCCATGCTCGCTGAGGCGATGAAGCGGGTGCTGCAGGGATAACGGCGGGTTTGCTAGTGAATCTGACCAACGTGGAAGGGGATGTCAAGTGCGCAGGGCCGCGCTGCCTTTAATTCTAGTCCTCGTGCTCATGACGGCCTTTACGGCCGTGGCCGCCGGGCAGGGGATCGTCGTGGCCATCGGTGTCGACGCGTCCACCCTCGATCCGCAGCGGACGACCGACTCGGCGACGGAGTCCATCAACAAGAACCTGTACAACAACCTGGTGCGTTTCGACGCCAACATGGAGATCGTGCCGGACTTGGCCACGCACTGGACCGTTTCGGAGGACGGCCGGACGTGGACGTTTTACTTGCGGGAAGGGGTGCGGTTCCACGACGGCACGCCCCTTGACGCGCAGGCCGTGAAGCAGAGCTTTGATCGGCTGCTCGATCCGGCCAACGCGTTTCCCCGCGCGAGCCTCCACTCGGATATCGTGGCCGTCGAGGTCGTCGGGCCGTACGCGGTGAGCTTCACCACGGCGCAGCCGGCCGGCGCCATGCTCGCCCGCATGGCGCACCCGTCCGCGGCCATCGTCAGCATTCCGGCGGTGGAGCGGTGGGGCAGCGCCTTTGGGCAGCACCCCGTCGGCACCGGTCCTTTCAAGTTCGAGAGCTGGACGCCGGGCCAGGAAATCGTGCTGGTGCGCAACGGCGACTACTTCAAGGGCGCCCCGGCCATCGAGCGGGTCACCTATCGCGTCGTGCCGGAGGAAAGCGTCCGCACCTTGATGCTCCAGGCGGGCGAAGTGCACGTCGCCGTCGGTATCCCGCCGGACCAGATCCCGCTGCTTGAGCGCATGCGCGGGGTGGAGGTCAAGCAGACGCCCAGCACGATGATGATGTACCTGGCGATGAACGGGCAGAAGTCGCCCTTCAATGACGTCCGGGTGCGCCAGGCGATGAACTACGCCATCAACAAGGAAGAGATCGTGGAATACCTCTTGTCCGGCCTGGCCGACGTGGCCGATTCCCCGCTCTCGCCGGTCATCTGGGGCTACG
>CALFSR010000218.1 GCA_937916565.1 uncultured Bacillota bacterium
TTTCACTCACCGCGACGCCCGGATCAGGCCCAGGATCTGCTCGACGGCCAGATCCAGCGCCTCCTTGGGCTCGAGCTCCTGGTTCATGACCAGCTCAATGGCGTCGGACCACGCGGTCCAAACGGAGCCCATTTCCGGGATGGACGGCATCGGGACGCCGGCGCCGCCGCTCTCGCGCACGCCCTGGACGACGATGTTGTCCTCGAGCTCATCCAAGGCGGGCTTGTAGGCCGGCGGCCGCGGGTCGCGGGCAAACATGGCGAGGTACGTGTCCTTGTTGATGACAAACTCCTTGAGGAACACTTCCGCCAGCAGCTTGTTCTCGCTGAAGGCGCTGATCATGAAGCCCTGCACGCCGACGAAGGGCTTGGGCACCCCGCCGTCGATGGTAGGGATGCGGGTGAAGCCGAAGTCGATGCCGGCCTCCCGCGCGCCGCCCAGGGCCCACGGGCCGCTGATGATCATGCCGACCCGGCCCTGGTAGAAGAGGCTCGTCATCGTGTTGTAGTCGGTGCCGACGGGCAGCAAGCCGCTTTCGATGAGGTCGTCAAACACTTCCAGGCCCCGGACGGAACCCTCGTTGTTGAGCCCGACGTCCAGCGGGTTGAGCGTACCGTCGGGGTTGGTGCCAAAGACGTAGCCGCCCGTGGCGCTAAACAGCGGGAACGTGTGGTATGGGTCGGGCATCTGCATCAGGAAACCGTAATAGCCCCGCTCCCGGTCGGTCAGCTCGGAAGCGATCGCGAGCAGTTCGTCCCAGGTCTTGGGCGGCTCCGGCACCAGGGCCTTGTTGTAGATGAGCCCGATGGACTCAAAGGCGAGGGGCACACCATAGAGCGTATCGCCCCAGGTAAAGGCGTCCAAGGTGACCTGTTCGAAGTCGGCCGCCAGCGGGCCCAGGTCGATGGACTCGATGAGGCCGTTGACCACCAGCTCCCCGAGCCAGTCGTGGGCGCCGACGATCAGGTCAGGCCCTTCCCCGGCCGGCCCGGCCACCCCCAGCTGCGAGCGAATATCGCCGAAGCCCAGTTCCGTCACCTTGACGGGTACGCCGAACTCGGCTTCGAACCGACGCCCCAACTGCTCCATGACGGGCGCCCGGGTGTCGTCGGCCCAGATGAGCAGCTCGCCCGGCGTTGAAGCCAGCGCCGCCGCACTCAGCGCCAACACCATCAGCAGGGCAAGTCCGAAACGCAGGTTGCTCTTCATCTCCGTCCCTCCTGTTCCATGGCTCCCTCATGCAGGTGCCCGGCCGCTTGTGTCGACTCGGGCACTTTAGCCGCCGGCATAGCCTCCACCAAAAGTTCGCACGACTTCAGCTCGTACGACTTCAACCGCTCTCGGTGTGGGCATCGCCCCCTTTCCGGTCGCGGGCGCCGGCCCCGTGGAACCCCGCACAACGAGCCGGCTGGGCAAGAGGATCTTCCGGGGCCCCTCGACGCCGTCCAAGGCGTCGCAAAGCATGCGCGCCGCGGCGGCGCCCAACTCAAAGATGGGGATGGCGACACTGGTCAAGGGCGGCGCCACATGGGCGCACACCGGCGAGTCGTTGAAACCGACGACGGACAAATCCTCCGGCACCCGCAGTCCCAATTCCCGCGCCGCCGCGAGCACCCCAAGGGCGACGCTGTCGTCAATGGCCACCAGCGCCGTCGGCCGCACGGCCGGGCCCACGAGGAGACTGCGGGCCGCGACGTAAGCCTGCTCGTAGCTGAAGTCGGTGTGGACCACGAGGTCGTCTTGAAAGCGCAGGCCGGCTCCCTCCAGGGCCTCCCGGTAGCCAGCCAAGCGATCGACGCTTACGACGAAGTCCGGCGGACCGCCGATGAAAGCGATTTGGCGGTGCCCCAGCGCCAGCAGGTGCTCCGTCGCGGCGCGGGCCGCCGCCACGTTGTCGTTGTTGACCTGCGGCACGTCCCGCCCCGGCACCCGGCCGAGCACCACAAACGGATAGGAATGCTGCGCGAGCCAATCAACAAGCGCGTCATCGGTGCGGGAGGCGAGCAAGATCAGCCCATCTACCCGCCGTTGGGTCAAGAGCTCGATGCACTGTTCGCGTTCGTCTTCGTAGGAAGTGGCGGTGGTCAGCGTGAGGAAGTAGCGGGCCTGGCGGGCGACCGCCCCGACGCCCCGCAGCACCTCGGGAAAGAAGGGGTTGGCTAAAGCCGCCTCGGCCGAGCGGGACAGGGCGACGCCGATGGTGTATGTGCGCCGCCGCACGAGGCTCCGCGCCACCGCGTTGGGGTGGTAGTTGAGCTCCGCCATGGCCGCCCGGACGCGTTCTTTCGTGGCGGCGCTGATCCGGGGGTGGTCGGCGATGACCCGCGACACGGTGGAGGGAGAAACGCCAGCCCGCTGGGCGACGTCCTTGATGGTGGGGGTCGCTTTCATTGGGGTTCACCCCCGGCGCCTGCGGCAAAGACCCAGCTCTTGCCATATGCAAACGTATGCACACACCGCACGCAAAACTTCTCTGCCCCGGGTCAATTCCCTGCCGCCTGGCAAGATTGTTGTAAGAATCCAGGCTTTTTCCTTGATTCGACATTCCCACCCGCACCTGCAAACATTCATCACCCGCACCTGCAAACATTCATCACCCGCACCTGCAAACATTCCCCGCCCGCACGTGCCGGGCGGCCAGCGGCTTCCTGCTCCTCGCGCCAACGAGATCGCTCCGCGCGTTTCCCTTTACACCCTGGACCGCACTGCCCAATTGTATATACTGTATATAGACACCAATTACACTATGCCCACCGGCCAGCCGCGCCGGCTTAAGGATGGATGTGACCGCGAGTGCCGATGCGCACCGTCATCTCCAACAGCAGCAAGGAGGCCATTTACGAGCAGATCAAGCGACAGATCAAGGAGAGCATCCTCCGCGGCGAGCTTGCGGAGGGCGAGCTCTTGCCTTCCATCCGGCAGCTGGCCAAGGACCTTCAAATCAGCGTCATCACCACCAAGCGGGCCTACGACGACCTGGAGCAGGAAGGTTTCATCGTGTCCGTTGTCGGCAAGGGCTCATTTGTGGCCGGGCAAAACCGGGAGCTGTTGCGGGAGATGCGGCTGCGGTGGATCGAGGAGCGTTTGGCCGAGGTCGTAGCCGAGAGCAAAGCGCTGGACGTCACCTTGGCAGAGCTCACCGAGATGCTCCGGCTGCTTTACGAGGACGGGCCAAACGCCTAGGGTTCAAGCCAAGCCTAGGGTTTCGACGCTTGTGGAGTACAGCCGGCGGCACCGGCCGGCGAGGAGGCAGGTTCCATGGAAGACGTCGTCGTTTTTGACCAGGTCAGCAAGGGCTACAAAGACTTTCGCCTGGACAACGTTTCCTTTGCGGTGAAGCGAGGTTTCATCCACGGCTTCATCGGCCGCAACGGGGCGGGCAAGACGACCACGATCAAGCTGCTCATGAACCTCGTCCGCCGGGACAGCGGGACAATCCGCGTGTTCGGCCTGGACAACATCGAACACGAGAAGGAGATCAAACAGCGCATCGGTTTCGTCTACGCGGACAGCCCCTTCTACGAAGATCTGACGCTCGTCGGGCCAGGCCTGCAGGATAAGCGGCTAAATCAACGCATCAGCGTCTCCAGGTGCTCCTTCAGGACCGTGGCGTTGTTAAAGTCTTCGTGCCTTGAGCTGTACACGAGGGTCAGTTGGCCGGTCTTGGCGATGTGGGCCAGCCGCCGCAGCGTCTCTTCGTGCCCGGCGAGTTCGGCCAGGTAGCGCTGCCGGAACTCGTCCCGGTGCGACAGGTTTTTGTGAAACCACTGGCGGAGCTCGTTGGACGGTGCGAGCTCCTTGAGCCATTCGTCCAGGCGGGCTTCTTGGAGATGCCCCGCGGCCACAACCGGTCGACCAGCACCCGGTACCCGTCATCGGGCGACGGCGGGTCGTAGGCTCGTTTGACGGCGATACCCATGGCGATGGTGTCCCTCCCGGAACGTGTGAGGAGTTTCTGCGAGGCGCTCGGCCTCCCTCCAACTCGGCCACCCTCCATGCCTCCCGCTGGGCTTGAGCGCCTACGCCGGTTGGGACCTGGCCTTGGCCATGGCGCTCAAAACAATGGGCTCGCCCTAGCGCGCCAGTTCACAGGATAAGCTGGCTCACCCTCCCGACTGCCCAAGCGGCTTAAAGTACACCAACTCCGGGTCGCCAGGGTCGAGGTTTTCGATATAGCCGCTGAGCGTGTACCCGAGTTTCGCCAAGAGCAGCTGCATGGGTTTGTTGGAGAGATTCGTGGAGGTAAACAGCTTGGGCGTCGCACAAAGGCCCTCCAGAAACTCCACAAGGGCCCGTCCGACGCCCGAGCGGCGGTGGGCCGCCGCCACATAGACCATCTCGATCATGCCGTTGCCGTAGAAGGAGTACGTCAGGACGCCGTACCCGACGGGCCGGCCCTCTCGCTCGGCGACGAAGCACTCACCGGCGTGCACCCTGGTGCGGATGTACGCCACCCGCCGCGCGTCGCGCTGCGCCACCTCGTCAAAGGCAACGAGGGCGTCGATGTCGTCTGGCCGCGCGGCCCGGATATGGATCGACATGGGTGTTCACTCCAATGCGGGCC
Organism: uncultured Bacillota bacterium; assembly: GCA_937916565.1. Classification (GTDB taxonomy): domain Bacteria; phylum Bacillota; class Limnochordia; order Limnochordales; family ZCTH02-B6; genus ZCTH02-B6. The sequence continues at coordinate 4,565 of CALFSR010000218.1, forward strand.
GTCGCCCCACCGCTACTCCGCCGGGCTCCCCGCGCCGCCGGGATGCGTCACCTCGACGAGCCCAAAGAAGTTGAAGAACGCCAAGGCATCCACCAGCAGGTAGAAGCCGATGATCCCGATGATCCACAGGGCGGCTTCCTGGCCCATGCGCTCTAGCCTCGACCGCAGCGCGTCCATCCTTCGCCCAAGGAGCTGGCTGATGACCAAGAGGGCCAGCGGCGGCGTGACGAAGATGAGGTTGTAGATGACGAGGGCCGCCAGCCATTGGTACGTGGGCCACTGCAGATACGTCAACAGGCCGGTAGCCGCAAAGTACGGCAGGGCGGTCGTGATCTCCGCCACGGTCACCGCGGCGCCCAAGGCAAACAGGCCGGCGATGGTAGCCGCCCCTGCGGCCCGCTCCTCCACTGCGGCGCTGTCCCGCCGTGCCGGCTTGAAGCTGTACAAGAGCATCGCCGCGCCTAACACCCCTTGCGCCGCGTAGGCGCCCGGAGTCCGCAAGGCGTCCGCAAAGCGGGTCAACAGCGCGTCGAAACCGAGCACCAGCAGGACGCCGATGGTAAGGTAGGCGCCAAACACCCCTGCCACATATGCGGGGACAGTCCGCGCCGGCGAAGGCTGCCGCAAGAGGTACAAGGTGACCAGCAGCGCCGACGGGTTGATGCTGTCGAGTACAGCCAACCCCAGCAGGACAACCGCCGGGTTGGCCAAGTCCTGCGCCGTATTCATCTTGACTGCTCCCCCTCGGGGTCCGGACGCCGTGTGGGGCCGACACCGCCGGTGGGTGCCCCACGTGTGTGCCCCACAGGGCCTGGAAACCGATTTACCGGAAACGAGGCGTTTTGACAACACCACTTCCATCTTTTAGTCGATTTTCCTGGGACTGCGCCGTGCAGCAACCGCCGGTTGACAGCCACGTTCTATGCATATATTCTTATAATCGCATATGCGGATACTCGCATGCAGATGAGGGGAGGCGACGGCGTGCCGGAGCTGCACGTGGAGCCGGGCGCTCAGCTTTCCGTCCGCATCTCGGCCTCGCTGGCGCTGGCACTGACCCTGCCCCTGATGGAGTTAGGGGCCGCGTCCCGGCAAGTGGTGTAAATTGGGTTCCAGCGCGTTGAGCGCGATCTACACCCCGGGGACGGCGAGCAACTCCCGCGTGTCGTTCAATCCCTTCCGCGCATACAGCTTCTTCATCGATTCCTGGCTGAAGTACCGCCTCGGAGCTGCTGTCCACTCGTCTTGCTGTTCCATGAGGACCGCGCCTGCCAAGCGAATCAGCGAGGCCCGGTTCGGGAAGATCCCTACCACGTCCGTTCGCCGGCCGATCTCCCGCATCAACCGCTCCAACGGGTTCGTCGAGTGCAACTGCCGCCAGTGCTCATGGGGAAAAGCCATGTACGCCAGAATGTCTTCCTGCGCGTCCTTCAGCATCTGGGCAGCCTTGGGGAAACGGTGCGCCAAGCTCTGCACGACGCTGGCCAGCTGCCCGTGGGCCGCTGTCTTATCGGGCTGGGCGAAGACCGTCCGGACCAGGGCCGCCACCATCTGCTGTGCCGATTTCGGCACCTGCGACAGCAGGTTACGCATGAAGTGCACCCGGCAGCGCTGCCAGCTAGACCCGCCCAACACCTTGCGAATCGCCTCCCTCAGCCCCTCGTGAGCGTCGCTGATGACCAGCTGCACGTCCTTTAGGCCCCGCCGCACCAAGCTCCGCAGAAATTTCGTCCAGAAGGGGCCGTCCTCCGTCAACCCCACGTCCAGGCCCAGCACCTCCCGCTCCCCGGCGTCCGTGACACCTACGGCCACCACCAAGGCCATGTTCAGGACGCGGCCGCCTTCGCGCACCTTGACGTACTTGGCGTCCAGCCACAGGTACGGGTAGCGGCTCGTGAGAGGGCGATGGCGAAAAGCCTCCACCAGCTCGTCCAGCTCGGAACATAGCCTGGACACCTCGCTCTTGCTGATCCCCGTCATCCCCAGGCTCTGCACGAGCTCGTCCACTTTACGGGTGCTGACGCCGTGGATGAAGGCCTCTTGGACCACCGCGACCAGTGCCTTCTCCGCACGCCGACGGGGTTCGAGCAGACTCGGAAAGTAGCTGCCCTGCCGCAGCTTGGGGACGCGCAGCTCGATGGTGCCAACCCGAGTATCCCACAGTCTGGGTCGATACCCGTTTCGGTGCGTGACCCGTTCCGGCGTCCGCTCATGGCGCTCTGCGCCGATTTGACGGCTTACCTCGAGCTCCATGAGGTGCTGGGCGAGCAGCCTGACGGCTTCCCGCAGAAAGTCCATATCCGCACAGGCCTTGTCAAGGCGCTCCTGGAGTGCGATGCTTAAGTCGGTGGCCACGATAGGGTTCCTCCTTTGCGTTTTGGTGGCTCTAAACGCATGGAACCCGACCGTGGCCACTCGCGTCAAGAGAGCAGCCACGCTATGGAATTTAGACCACTACCTGGGACTCTAATGAGCAGCTGAAAGCGATACATCTTCAATGCACTTAGCTAGAACGTTACATAGATCGTTTTTTCACTAGGTGTGCCTTCTTGGTTCTCCCACGAAAGCCTCACTGCAAGTTTCCGTCTTGTTTCCATCGCAACCGCCGCCACGAGCTCCACCGACTGCCATGGTTCCATTGTCTCAAGAGGGAATTTCTCGTGGAGATCGGCTTCGATAACCACATCGTTACCTTCTGGAAAATCGATTTTAACGTTGTACGCTGTGGCTGGCCCACGATTGTAAACTCTGAGTCTATGCCTGCTGCTTCCGAGCCTGACCATGCTCGCACCCAAATCTGCACTCTCTGCAAGCCGGGCCTCTCGTTGCTCCTTCTCCAAAATGAGCTCGTTCAACTTCTTTTGCTGCTCAAGAAGCTCACGCTCTAGCTTTTTGTACTTCGTCGACTCCCACGTCGCAATGATCGACAACAAGAGCGATAAACTGGCGATGATATCACTGAGAGTAACGCTCATGTCTGGATCACTTGATTTTGATGTTCTTGTTTCCTCGGAAAGCCCTCTTCAAAGCACTCCGCATTTCGTATGCGACGTCCTCGAGGACTTCTTTGACAATTTCGACTTGGTGCTCGCTAATATTTTCCTGATTCTCGCGTATCAGTTCTTCCTTGGTCATTTTCCGGTTGCAGGAGACACACACCACGTCGGCATCGGACGCGTCCGCATCGCCCACAAATTTAAACTGAGTGCCACCGCACGTTGGACAAAGCAGTTCGATTCGACGCTCGTACTTGTCTGATCTCAATGTTAAGGTCCCCCCATTCGTTCAGATTGTATATTCGGCTCCGCCTTTCGGTACTAAGCAGTTTTTGTCGAGCCCTTCCCGCGCTCATATCGTGCAGCCAGCAACGGCAATATCTCAACGGTCGGATGCAACACCTCGACTGGCCGACGACATTATTCTGAAGCATGGATCTGAGACCCGGTAAGACTCGCTTCAGGGTAATGATGACCTCCCCAAGCGTTACATGTGTCGCGAACGACGCTTCTGATCTCGTACCTTGCAGTTAAAGTCGTTCTGTGAGTACGAACCGCAATATCGATTAGGCTGACGTTCTTTCAAGCTCTAAGGAAGGCAAATTGGCAACGATCCGATTTGTTTCCATACTTACTCGGATAACCCGCTTGAGCAGGTTGAGAATATAGGCCGGGTCGTTGTGTTCCCGGCACCATGCGTTGGGATCACTGCGTATGCCACTATCTGGGTCGACTTTCACCCTGTATTGATCCATAATCCACTCGATGGCACTTTGGCCGTTCACCACATAGTTGTAGGCCTCGATCGGAATGTCTTTGAGGGTGATCCGGTCATTATAGATGATGACTGACTTGTCCTTCTCCCGTCCGGCGCTAGAGGCAAAGGTCATGCTATCGACTTCATAATACGTGAAATCATCGAGTGTCCCTTGCGGTTGTCGAACCTCGGTCACCGGCGGCCACGTCCGAAATGTGGTGTAAATTCTCCTCCTGGTCGGTGAGCCGGTTCT
>CALFSR010000219.1 GCA_937916565.1 uncultured Bacillota bacterium
GTGTACGAGTACAACCCGCAAAAGGCGCGGCAACTCCTGGCTGAGGCGGGTTATCCCAACGGTTTCTCCATGAGCCTGTGGACGCCTGTCGGCCGCTACCTGCAGGACCTGCCCACCGCGGAGATCGTGCAGGCGCAGCTGGCCGAGGTCGGCATCAACGTGCGGGTGGAGACGTGGGAGTTCGGCGCCTACATCGAGGAGATCAAGAAGGCCCAGTACGACATGGTGCTCCTCGGCTGGAGCCCGTCCACGGGCGACGCGGACTGGGGCCTGTTCCCGGTGTTCCATTCGACGCAGTGGCCGCCCCAGTCCAACCGGGCGCTCTATGGCAACCCGGTCGCGGACGCCCTCATGGAGGCCGGCCAGCGGGAGCCGGACCAGGAGAAGCGGCGTGAGATCTACAGGGAGCTGCAGCAGATCATCTTCAACGACGCTCCCTGGATCTTCTTGTGGAGCACCCAGCAGATCGTCGCTCACCGCAGCGAGCTCACGGGGATCGAGATCATTCCGACCGAGCACATCCTCTACGAGGGCGCTGCGCTTCAGTAACGTTCTGCCGGGCATTCGTTGGCGTGAGCCCGCCGGGCGGGGCCGGTCAGCCCCGCCCGGGGCATACGCCGGTCGGACCGGATCGGGGCCGAGGGTGGTGGAGGATCCGTCATGGGTCAGTACATCGTGCGTCGAGCCGCCATGCTGCTTGTGGTCGTTTTCGGCGCGTCCATATTCGTCTTTCTCATGCTCCATCTTGTGCCGGGAGACCCGGCCGCCCTCATCGCCGGGCCCGAGGCGACGCTGGAAGATCTCGAGCAGATACGGGAAAAGTTTGGCTTGAACCGGCCGCTGCCGGTGCAATACGCGAGTTTCGTCTGGAATGCCCTCCAGGGTGACTTGGGCAACTCGTTCCGCAGCGGACGTCCGGTGACCGAGGAGGTTCTCCCGCGCTACGTCAACACGCTGTACCTTGCGGCCGGGAGCATGGTCGTCGCGATCTTCCTCGGGGTTTCCGCGGGGGTCGTCTCGTCGGTGTGGCGCCACTCGGTGTTCGATCATTTCTTCATGCTGCTCGCGCTGCTCGGGCTGTCCATGCCGTCCTTTTGGTGGGGACTCCTCCTGCTGCTCGTCTTTTCCGTGAACTTGGGCTGGCTGCCTATGGGCGGCATGGGGGGATTGAGCCACCTTATCTTGCCCAGCATCACGCTGGGAACGGCCACGGCGGCCGTGATCGCGCGCATGACCCGCTCGACGATGCTGGAAGTCCTAAACCAGGACTTCATCCGGACCGCGAGAGCCAAAGGGCTGCCTGAGGCGCGGATCGTGCTGCGGCACGCCTTGCGCAACGCGCTCATCCCGACGGTGACGATTACGGGCATCCAGTTTGGCGTGCTCTTGGGCGGCCAGGTCGTCACGGAGACGATTTTCAGCTGGCCCGGTTTGGGGCGGCTTTTGGTCGACTCCATCGGACGGCGCGACTTGCCCATCGTGCAGGGGGCCATCCTCCTTCTCTCCATGACGTTTGCACTGATTAATCTCCTGGTCGACGTGGGGTACGGCTTGCTGGATCCCCGTGTCCGCTACGATTAGGAAGAGGGTGCGACTATGACGGCCCACGCGCAAGCCGGCGCTGCGTCGCCCGGTGGGCAGCCAAGCGCCTTCATGACCATCTTGAAGCGCCTGAAGGCGAATCCCCTTTCCTTGGTGGGCGCGGCCATCGTCGTCGTCTTCGTTGCCATGGCGGTTTTCGCCCCGTGGATCGCTACCCACGACCCGGCGGCGCAGTCGCTCAGGGAAAAGCTGCAACCGCCGTCCAAGGACCATTGGTTTGGCACCGACGACCTGGGAAGGGATCTTTTCAGCCGCATCGTCTACGGCGCCCGGGTGTCGCTGCAGATCGGCGCCTCGTCCGTCTTGATTGCGCTCGTGGTCGGCTCCGGCCTCGGCCTTATCGGCGGGTACTACGGCGGACGCATCGACGCGGCCATCGTCATGCTCATCGACATCTTGCTCGCGTTTCCCGGGGTGCTGCTCGCCATCGCCATCATCGCGATCTTGGGGCCGGGGCTGGAAAATGCCGCGATCGCCATCGGTATCTACTCGATCCCGCAGTTTGCCCGGGTGATGCGCGGGTCGGTGATCGCGATCCGCAACTCGCTCTACGTGGAGGCGGCGCGAGCCGTAGGGGTCGGGGACCTCCGGATCATGCTCGTCCACATCCTGCCCAACGTGGTGGCGCCGCTCATCGTCTTGTCGACGCTGCGCATGGCGACCGCGATCTTGAGCGCCGCGACGCTGAGCTTTCTCGGCTTGGGCGCGCAGCCGCCGACGCCCGAGTGGGGTTCCATGCTGAGCCGGGCCCGCACCCATATGATGCTGGCGCCGTATCTCATGATCTTCCCGGGCGTAAGCTTGCTCCTCGTCATCTTAGGATTCAACCTGTTTGGCGACGCGCTGCGCGATGCGCTGGATCCGCGCATGAAGAATTGAAGCCGCGCGGGCGGAGAGAGCCGGGGAGGGCCTTTTGGCCGTGACAAGGTCGGAGGAGCGGCAGGCCTGGGGGGAGATGACACGCCAGTATGTCCCCCTGGCGGTAAGCGATATGGTGATGGCGCTGCAGGCGCCCATCATCGCGGCGGGCGTCGCGCGGCTGCCGGGCGCGGAGGTGAATCTCGCCGCCTACTCGGCCGCCCTCAGCATCGGCCTGCTGATTGAAAGCCCGGTGATGACGCTCCTGCAGACGGCGACGGCCTTGGGCACGCATCCGGCGCGGTTTCGGATGATCAGGCGGCTCACCCTCGGCGTGTCCATCGCGGTGACGCTGGCGGCCGCCCTGGTGCTGTGGGCGCCCGTCGCCCGCCTCGTCTTTGAAGACTGGCTTGGGCTCGTCCCGGAAGTGGCGGCGGCGACCCGGCGCATCTTTGCGTGGCTTCTGTTGTGGCCCGCGTTCATCGCCTGGCGGCGGACGTACCAAGGGGTGCTGATCAACCAGGGCCACGCCCGGGACATTGGCCTCGGGAGCGCCGGGCGGCTGTCCGCGCTGGCGCTGCTTACGTGGGCAGGTACCATGGCGGGGCGGGACGGGGCGACCGTCGCCGGCACAGCCCTTATCGGCGGAGTCTTTTTTGAGATGCTGCTCGTGGTCGTCATGGCCCAGTACCGGATGCGCCGGGGCGCCCTCTGGAACGTGAACGCCGCTTCCGCTGCGCCGGCCGCGACCGGCCTTGCGGGCAAGGAGATTCGCTGGAACGATCTTTTGCGCTTCTTTTTGCCGCTGGCCAGCACGAGCGTCATGATGACCGCGTCGCGGCCGCTCATCACCGCCGGCTTGGCCCGGGCGGCCGCGGCCGAGACGTCGCTGGCCGCTTGGCCCATCGTCTGGACGACGGTGATGTTTTTCGGCAACGGGTGCAAGATGATCCAGCAGCTGGCCATCGTGTGGATCCAAGACGGCCGCAGCTACATCCTGGTCCGGCGTTTCGCCACGGTGGTCGGCGTGATCATGACGGGGGGCTTCTTCTTGCTGGCCTTTACCGGCGCCGGCCGGGTTTACCTGGAACACGCCATCGGACTGCCGGAAGCGCTGCACGCGACGGCGCTGGACGGGATGCGGGGCATGGTGCTGTTCCCGGCCTTCATCGCCGTGCAAAGCTGGTGGCAAGCTTTTCTCGTCAAGGAAGGGCGCACGGCGCAGATTCACCTGGCGGCCATCGCCGACGCCGGGCTGCTGGTGCTCGTGCTGTTTACCCTGGCGAGCCGGACGAACGTCCCGGGACTGCTTTTGGCCAGCGCGGCGACGGTGCTCGGACTTGTGGTGGAGCTGGCGCTGCTCGCCCGGTTCTCCAAGGGAGCACGGCAAGCGGTGGCCGTCCGGGTGGCCGCCGGCGCCCACGCAGCCGTGTGAAAGGGCGGCGCAGGACGCTGGTCGACGGCGGCGAATGGTCCCGGTGGGCAATGGGTTTGCGGCCGCAATT
>CALFSR010000220.1 GCA_937916565.1 uncultured Bacillota bacterium
TTCACCCGCCGCTTCGTGCCCGGGGCTTTGCGCTCGTCGGGGACACGGGTCTGCCTCAGGGCCGTCATCACTGTCTGCGCCGACACATCCCACGCTTCCTCCTGCGCCCACCGGCCGCTCTTGCGATACGACTGCTCCACGGCCCGCTCCACCAGCCGCGCTTTCACCCCGTCATTGACGCGCTGGTGGGGTGTGACGCCGATGACCGCGTCCGCCAGGTACGCATACTGCTTCCTGGCCCGATAGCGGAAGTACGTCCGCTCGTAGCTCACCATGCCAAACGGCGTCAACAGTTGCTTCTCGTCCCCTCGTCGAGCCACCACCCAGCCCGGACACGCCTGCGGTTCTTCCCGCAGGCGCTCATCGCAGGCTTCGGCTACCCACTTCACGATGTCCCGCCCCAGCGCGTCCAGTTCCTGACGCAGGCGGTCCTCGAAGTCACGGTAGCTGACCTCGTCTGTGAGAACGTCGACCACCACTTGGAGGAACTGCAGGTATCTCTGACGTAGACGTTGAACGATCTCCATAGAAGACCTCACCTTCTGAGTACGATGAGTACTCGTCCTGAGCAGGACGGTGAGGTCTTCTTTCTTTCCATCCCCTTCCATCCCCTGTGCTACAGTAACGTTACACCATCCCAAGGCTTTATGCGCCGCAACGCTGGCGACCTCGCGGGAGGCCTTTTCGGCTGCGCGCTTTTCGGCTACCCGGTCAGGAATGCCAATCCCCGCTTGAGGCTAGCAGCGAACTCCGGCGGGTAGTCGTGGGCCAGGCTCGGGTGTTCCTCCACCGTACACGCGAGCTCCGCTTCCTGCATGGCCGCAGCCAGCTCCTTGGCCGCCGCGTAGCACCAGTCCTCGGTGCCGACGACGACGTATCCACGCAACCCGCGGGGAGCCGCCGTGATCAGCGGCGCCATCTGTTCCATGCGGAAGCTGGGCGCAACAGCCAGGAAACCGCTGGCCAGCACGGCCCCGCTCAAGGCCGCGCGGATGGCCAGGCCCGCCCCCATGGAGAAGCCGGCGAGCACCGTAAGCGAGGCTTCTCCGATTTCCTCAAGGTGCCGGCGCACCTCCTCGGTAGCCTTGGCCGTGTCCTGCCAGTGATACCGGCCCGGGGCAAAGACCTGTGACGACTGCAACAGCGCCACGCGCCAGCCCAACTCCACCGCCTGGCGCCAGTAATCGCCTTCAGTCAGGATACTGCCGCCGGCGCCGTGGAGTGCCACCAGCAAGCCCTGGGGTGCGCCATCCGGCTCCCACACTTGCCGCTCGGGTTTCGCCTGAGCCTGTGCCTGCTTGTGCCGCTCGTCAAAGATGCGCTGCAGCTCCGCCAGCTCCTCGGAATCGCGGATGATGTCCAGATCCGGGTCCCGCAGCATGCGCTCATGGTACCAGTGGCCACGCTCAGCCGCTTGCTGGAGCGACCTGATGGCTTCAGTGCGGTTGCCCATGCGCCCATGCAGGCACGCCCGCCAAAAGAAGAGGTCGCTCTCGTAATCCGCCAACGCCTCGGCCTGTGCGTCAATCAGCGCCAGCGCCTCCGCGTACGCTTGGCGGTCGTAGAGGGCGAACACCTGGCTGCGGAGTTCCTTGAAACGGGCATCCTGCACGCTGAGCCTCTCCTCGCGCGACAAATTCGCTCAGAGCCGTTCAATTCTACACTTGAACCGCGAGGAACTGCGGCGGCACGGGAGGTCCCGCTCACGCGGCAGCAGCTTCTACTTGTACTTCCCCCTGGCAACCACGGGGATCTCTCGCACGACCCGCCCGTCCCGGTACCCGTAGAGGACGTCGCTTAGATTCACCGCCGGGCAAACGTGGTTGGGGACGATGTGCAACCGCTCGCCCACCTGCAGATCGGCGCCCGCCTCCGCCGGATCGAGCACCAGAATGCCGTGCTCCTCGCTGAGGCGCTGGAGACGGACCCCCGGCCGGTCGAGCACGAGCCCAAACGTGCCGTCGCCGCGCACGGAGGGATCTGAGGAAAACACCTTGCTCCCCGCGTCGATGATGGCCCGGTCCGGCGCTGGACGGCTCACCACCGTGGCCAGTACCGTCAGGGCACAGTCGTCCTCGGTGCACGCCCAGCGGTCGACGGTGTTGCGGTCGTTGAAAACATAGGTGCCCGGCCGGATTTCCGTGACGCCCGGCACTTGGGCTTCAAAGCGGGCCGCCGGGGTCGATCCGGGGCTCACGTGCTCAATGCGCACTCCCCGCCGCCGCAAGATCTCAGCGGTTTCCACCAGCGCCTGCGCGGCCCGCCGGGCCGTCTCGGCCAGCTCTTCAGGGGTGCGGGCGGCGGACACATGCCCGGCGTGGGACATGAGCCCGACCACCTCGAGCCCGGGGACGCGGGCGATCCGCTCCGCGAGCTCCACCGTCGGCATGCCGGGCGCCAGACCCATGCGCCGGAGGCCCGTGTCCACGTCGATGAACACCCGCGCCCGGCGCCGCCCACTGCGCCGCACCGCCTGGGCCATCGCCTCCGCCGCCTCCGCGGAGTCTACGGAAAGGATGACATCGGCATCGTCCAGCAGCCGCTCCAGGCGGCGCAGCTTCTGCTCCCCGACGATCGGGTAGGCCAGCAGGATGTCGGTGATGCCGGCCTCCACCATCACCTCGGCCTCGCCCAGCTTGGCGACGGTGATGCCGATGGCGCCAGCCCGCAGTTGCTGGTGGGCGATCCAGGGCGACTTGTGGGTCTTGGCGTGGGGGCGCAGACCGACGCCGGCTTGCCGGGCCAATGCGGCCATGCGCTGGAGGTTGCGCTCCATGATCCCCAGGTCTATCACCAGGGCTGGCGTCTCCAGTTCCTCGAACAAGGGGCGTGGCACCCCCACGACACCTCCCTCTAAGCCGACACGCCATCGCGGCGGGCGCACGCGCCGTCACGGCTGGGGGACGACCGCGATGGCCTCGATCTCCACAAGGAAATTGGGATCCGCCAACCCGGCGACGAACGCCACGGTCAGCGCCGGCGGCTTGCCGCGGTTGCCCCACCAGCGCAGAAACGCTTCAAACCCCGCTCGCGCCGATTGGCCTTGCACCACGTAGACGGTCCACTTCACCACGTGCTCGGGCCGGGCGCCGGCCGCAGCCAGGATGGTTTCGATGTTCTTCAAAACCTGCTCCGTCTGGGCCGCCAGGTCCCCCTTGCCGATAATCTGTCCGCTGGCGTCCACGGCGTTGGTGCCGCCCACATAAATGGTTTTCACATTGCCCGACACGACCACCGCCGGCGTGTACGCCGGGCTCTGAAAGATACCTTCCGGATACCGGTACTCGACGCGTCCTTCCATATAGACCTGCCTCCATCCCGCAGATTCGGCAGCTGCCCATACGGCGGACCCGCGCTCCAACGCCGGCAGCCGGCCGGTACGGAACGTAGATTCGGGTCACAGCGGACAATTCCTTCCAAGATCCCACCACCATCGCTACACGCCGCACCGGCGTCGCCTGCACGTCCCGGCGCCGCTCCGGGCAGGAAGTCCCGGCGCCGCGGAAAAGATCCAGATCCAGATAATGCATAATCCGGAAAAGCGAACCGTTGAAAACCAACCGGTTCGGGGAGGGGGAGGCAGAATGATCCGACGACTGCTGGCCGTCGCCGCGGTGCTGACCGTGCTGGTGGCGGCGCCGGTGCTGGGCCAGGCCACCGACGAACTGGTGCGCCAGGCGCAGGCCGAAGGCCGAGTGGAGTTTTACGCCAACATCACTGCGATCGAGCCCATCCTGCAAGCGTTTCAAGGCAAATTACGGCGTGGAGGCCGTCTACACCCGTATGGCCACCACCAACTTCGCACCGACGGTGTTGACCGAGCACGAGACGGGGCGAGTGCGCGGTTCGGTGCTGCAGGGACCGGTGCCCCTGCTCAAGATTCTCAAGGATGCGGGGGTGCTGGCGCCGTACCGCTCGCCGGCGGCGGACGCGTACCCGGAGTGGAGCCAGGACCCTGAGGGCTA